>DAIUDK010000064.1:1800-28984 GCA_036845725.1 Chloroflexota bacterium | reverse complement strand
ATGAAAATCCCTACTGTATTACCGAGCTTTCCGCTTCTGAGATGGATATTCGTTTTGGCGATTATGTGATGCGGCTTGCGTTTTAATAAATATTTAATAAAATGATATATGATGATGCTGATTCGGGTCGAGTACAGTTGTCACGTATTTCGGGGCATTGTATGATGCTTACAACCCGATCAGATCAGAACCACACAGAGCCTTCAAACTGTGTTATTGGGACACAGTAGTGGCTCATATCACATAGAAGGAGGCCGAGCCAAAATACGAAAACAACAAAATCATATATCTTGTTAGCCCCATGTCGAATCAAACAAGTCAGTCTAGTCTAAATCTTTAAGGAGGAAGAACGATGAAGAAGATTACACGTCGGCAGTTCCTGCAGGTTTCGGCTTTAGCCGGCGCAAGCGCCGTATTGGCTGCCTGCGGCAAGCCTACTGCGGCTCCCACAACGGCGCCGGTTGTCGAGAAGACGACTGAGGCCCCCAAGGCTGAGCCAGCAACCGCCGTGCCTGTGGCGGAACAGAAGTGGCCCCGCGAAGTCACGCGCGAGCGCACGTTGATCTATGCGTTTGGCGACGTTGAGGACGCTGCTGCTGGCCTGGGCAATATGTATTCCAGCCAAAACTGGCACCAGCGTGCCGGTTCGGCGATGCTCGAGTTCCCCTTCTACTACTGCGCCCTCAACGACAAAACCTACCCCTGGATTGCAGAAAGCTACGAGTACAACGCCGATGCTACCGAAATGACGCTGTACCTGCGCAAAGGTGTCAAGTGGGCGGATGGTGAAGACCTCAATGCCTCTGATATTGCCTTCACGTACAGCAGCCTTAAAGCCAAAGCCCCTGATCTCGAAAACTCCAGCTTTGTAGCCCAGTATGTGGAGTCGGTTGAGGCTGCCGATGATTACACCGTCAAGTTTAAGCTCACTGAGCCGAATCCCCGCTGGCACTTCACCGGCTGCACCGGGCGCTTCGACCGCGGCATTGTCCTTGTGCCGGAGCACATTTTCAAGGATGTTGAAGGCGACTGGCGCGAGTTCACGTACTTCGATCTGGAAAAGAAGTGGCCTGTCAACTCGGGACCGTATGCCGTTACCCGTATGGAAAGCCAGGTGAAGCACCTGGATCTTCGTTACGAGTGGTGGGCCGCGGAAGTTGGGTTGGCCGATATGCCGCGCGTCGAGCGCATTGTGCAGTTCGGTTGGCCTGGCGAGGAAGTGGGGACGCAAATGCTGATCAACAGTGAGGTCGATGTGACCCTCGACCTGCGCCCCGCCTCCATCGAAGCGATCTTCGCGCAGGGGGCCGACCACATCGTCACCCACACCGGCAAGGAAAAGCCATATGGTTACATGGACTGGTGGCCCACCTCGCTGTTCTTCAATACCCTCGAGGCCCCGTACGACAATCCGGATGTGCGTTGGGCGTTCGCGTATGCCATCGACCATGATCAGGTGATGGAGGTCGGGTATGGCGGTGCGGGCGTTAAGACCAATCTTCCGTATCCGGGGTATCCTGGCTTGACCAAGTATCGGGATAACTCTACGCCCGAAGTGAAGGCGATGGCTGACGCCATCTACACGCGCGACGTTGCGAAGGTTGAGGAACGGATGAAGGCTGCTGGCTTTGAGAAGAATGCCGATGGTTTCTTTGCCAAGGACGGGGAAGTCTTCAAGCCTGAAATCCTGACGGTCGATATCTATGGCGACATCGGGCCAGTGATTGTCGAACAGTTGCGGCAGGCCGGTTTCGATGCTACAATGATTAACCCCCCTGACGCGTGGACGATTATGGGCGATGGGAATGCCAAGGCTTTCTTCCGCGGCCACGGCGGCAGCGTGAAGGATCCCTGGATCACCTTGGATATGTACACCAAGAAGAACTCCGTACCCACCGGGACGAACGTGGTCAACGAAAGCCATACACGTTGGTGGAACGAGGAGTATGAGACCTACGTTAACGAGATGGCCCGCACGTCGCCCGACAACTACGAGAAGATGCAGGAGTTGTTCGACAAGGCGATGGAGATCTGGTACACCCATCTGCCGGAAGTGCCGGTCTCTGAGTGGTTCCACCGGTTGGCGATGAGCACCACCTACTGGACCGGCTGGCCCAGTGGGGACGATCCCTACAACACCGCGCCGTGGCACTACTGCTTCGTGATCACGCTGACCCGGCTCAATCCAACAAAGTAGTACAATGTAAACACGCGAGGGGACCAACACTGGCCCCCTCGCTTCCTCCCTGGATACTGCGAGATCTGGAGGAATGGGGGTCCCATAGGGTGGCCCTGAGTAGTATCCGGGTAAGGAAACAGACTGAAGTTGGCTGACTCCGGTGGCCATGCTCATAGGTTGAGCCTGTGAGCGAGGTGTGATTTCAAAATTTCGATCGGAGGCGTCTTATGCGCATACCACCCAGTTACATACTTAAGCGACTTGGCTTTCTTGTGGCGGTGCTTTTTACTGCAGCGACGATTAACTTTCTGATTCCGAAATTGGTTCCCCGTGATCCGGTGCAAGAAATGATCAATAAGAAGATTGCGAGCGGCGGGCTAACCTCTGAGGGCGCGGCAGAGTTTCGCGATTCCCTGAGGACACTCTACGGTCTCGATAAACCGCTGTGGGAACAGTATTTGATCTATATCTGGAATACCATGCGTTTTGATCTAGGGTATTCTATCACCAACTACCCGCAAAAAGTCAGTACAATCATCGGACAAACAATCTTTTGGACATTGGGATTTGTGTCGACGTCGACCATTTTCGCGTTTCTCATCGGCACCGTTGTAGGCGCGTTAGTGGGATGGTCTAAAACGTCGAAATGGCTTTCATGGCTTATGCCCCCACTAGCGATGTTTTCGGCCATCCCAGGTTTTATCCTGGCGCTGCTGCTTATTTATTTCCTGGCCTTCAAGGCAAAGCTATTCCCCCTGCGCGGCGGTTTCAATGTGACCATCGACAAAAGCTGGACGGATCCTCAGTTTTTGCTCAGCGTGCTTCACCATGCGGTCCTGCCGGGCTTGTCGATGCTGCTAGTCTCGCTTGGCGGCTGGGCGCTGGGCATGCGTTCGATGATGGTCACCGTGGAGGGGCAGGACTACATCACGTTTGCTGAGGCGAAGGGCCTGAAAGGTAGCCGCATCTTCTTCCGTTATGCCTTGCGCAATACGCTCTTGCCTCAGGTCACATCGCTGGCCATGCAGTTGGGCCTCATCGTATCCGGCGCTACGTTGGTAGAATCTATCTTCAGTTATCCTGGTATCGGCAACCGTCTGGGCGGCGCCATTTCTGCTCTTGACTATCCTGTGATCTACGGCATTGTGTTCTTCCTGGTAGTCGGAATTGCGATAGCTACTCTCGTCGTGGATCTAATTTACCCATTCCTCGATCCGCGCATCTCGTACTCAGGAGGCTAGACGATGCAAAGAGGCCAGGGGTTCAAGGGTTTCCTCAACTACATCCGACGTAACCCAGCTTTTGGTGGTGGGCTGGTGCTCCTCTTGATTTTGTTGCTGTTTTCGACGGTGGCCGGATTTTTTGTTCCTAAGGAAGGGGCCTATCCATTGGCGGTGAAGTCCAAGCAGCCGCCATCTGAAGAGTTTCGTTTTGGCACCGATTCTGTAGGGCGCGACTTGCTCCCTACAATGATTTACGGCACGCGGATGACGCTCTCGATCGGCATGATCGCCGGTGTGATTGGTTTGAGCGTTGGGACTGTCTTGGGTTTTATGACGGGATACTTCGGCGGTCTTTTCGACACCATCGTCAAATTCCTGGTGGATGTGCTGATGACGATCCCGCAGTTTTTGTTGCTGGTGATGATTGCCTCGTCGGTGCCCGATCCCGATAAGATGACAGTGTGGCAGATGGGTCTGGTGCTTTCCATTGTCGCCTGGGTGCAGCCAACCCGCGCAATTCGCGCGCAGGTAATGAGTATGCGCGAACGGGCTTTCGTGATGATGTCCAAGCTGTCAGGAATGAGTGGCATGGAGATCATCATCAAGGAATTGATGCCCAACTTGATGCCGTATCTGGCTATTAGCCTCGCCAGCGCTGTGAATGGCGGTGTCCTCGGTTCGTTGGGACTGCAAACGTTGGGGATCGGCAATCTGCGCGAGCCGTCGTTGGGCATGACGATTTACTGGTTACGGTACTACAACGCTTTCCTGCAAGGCTACTGGTGGTGGATTGTAGAACCAGTGACGGTGATTGCGGCGATCTTCATTGCCTTCTTGCTCATTTCCATTGGACTGGATGAGTTTGCGAACCCCAGAACTCGGAGGACGGTATGAGCGAGGCCTTACTGCAAGTCAAGAACTTGAAAGTCTACTACCACGTCGAGGTCGGTGCTGTTAAAGCAGTTGATGACGTCAGCTTTGACCTGGGCTTTGGCGTGAAGATGGGGTTGGTCGGTGAATCCGGTTCCGGCAAGTCGACGATGGCACTGGCGCTGATGCGGATGATCAAACCGCCCGGCAAGATCGAAGGTGGGCAGATGGTTCTGGATGGTATGGACCTCGTCAAGCTCTCCGAGGAAAAGATGCGCCAGACCCGGTTGCGCAAGCTGGCGATGATCCCGCAAGGGGCAATGAACGCCCTCAATCCGGTGATGCGCATCGATAAGCAACTGATCGACGGCATGCTCGATCACGGGGTTTTCATGTCCAAAGAGGAACGCAAGACCCGCGTGAACCAATTGCTGGAGATGGTGGACCTCGCACCCAAGGTTGCCAAGATGTATCCACACGAGTTGAGTGGCGGGATGCAACAGCGCGTGACGGTGGCGCAGTCCATTTCGATGGAGCCTGACGTCATCATCGCCGACGAGCCGACCAGCGCGTTGGACGTGGTGATTCAGCGGCAGGTGATGGATACGATTAATCGCTTGCAGGAGAAACTTGGACTTTCCATTATCCTTATCGGCCACGATATGGGGCTGATGGCGCAAACCGTGGGCAGTCTGGCCGTGATGTACGCCGGCAGGATGATGGAAATTGGAGAGACGCGCGCAATGTTCCGCGACCCTCTCCATCCCTATACGCAACTTCTCATTGAGAGCCTGCCTGTCTTGGAGAACAAGGGCGTGTTCAGTGGGATACCGGGGATCACGCCTTCACTGCTCAATCCGCCCGAGGGCTGTGTATTCCACACTCGCTGCCCCAAGGCTTGGGACCTTTGTCGGGATAAGATCCCGGCGTTCTCCGAGGTTGATCCGGGACGGTGGGTCGCTTGCCACCTTCACACAGCCTAGAGGCTTGGGGAACAGACGATGAGCACACCATTACTTGAGTTAAGAAACGTTACCAAAATCTTCGGGGGCAAGTCCGATTATACGGTGGCTTTGGATGATATGACGCTCGTGCTGGAAGAGTACTTCCCCAAGATCATCGCCGTCGTTGGTGAAAGCGGTAGTGGCAAAACGACCACTGGTATGCTTCTGCTTGGCTTCTATGGACCTACGATGGGGCAAGCGTTGTTTCGCGGCCAACCGATCAACGAACTTAAGGGCGCGGACCTTTTTCAGTTTCGGCGAGAGGTTCAGGCCGTCTTTCAAGATCCATTCGCTGTATACAACCCGTTCTACAAGGTGGATAACCTGTTGAGCATTCCCATCAAGAACTTCAAGCTGGCCCGTTCGAAAGCCGAGGCCCACGAGTTGATGGTCGATGCGCTTGAACGGGTGGGGTTGCGTTCGGAGGAGACGTTGGGACGCTATCCACATCAACTCAGCGGCGGACAGCGACAGCGCATCGCTGTCGCCCGTGCCCTGCTCCTCAAGCCCAAGTTCTTGATCACCGATGAACCGGTCTCGATGGTCGATGCCTCGTTGCGCTCGACGATTCTGAAAAGTTTGCGCGCGCTGAATCAGGAGTTTGGTGTCCCAATCCTGTATATCACTCACGATCTGACGACGGCGTACCATATCAGCGACTACATTATCATTCTATACGGTGGGTCGGTGATGGAGGCCGGGAATGTGGATTCCATCATTCGGCACCCTAATCACCCTTACACGAAGTTGCTGGTTTCGTCGATTCCCTGGCCCGATCCCGATTTGCCCTGGGGCGGCAGCGAGGAACTGATTCAAAAGAGCCAGGTGGCCTTTGTACCCATCACGGGCTGCAAGTTTGCCCCGCGCTGCCCCTATAAGATGGATATCTGTGAAACGAAGGTGCCGGATCTTTTCTTGCCTGAGCGCGACCGTGGGGTCGCCTGTTATTTATTCCGGGACAACGCAATTATGCCGCGCGAAGAACTGAGCAACGTTTTCGCAGTATAATTGTGGCCATGGGCAGACGCGCGCTGGTCGGCTTTCAGCCGAAAAGACGCCAGGATTGGGGACACTGCAGGGTGCGCTGCGCCTTGCAGTGTCTTGTCTATAGGGGTTGAAGGGGACATCGTGTAGTGATCACAAGAAGTGTGGGGCGCAATGATCCGTGCCCTTGCGGGAGTGGCAAGAAATACAAGCAGTGTTGTGGGCGGCTCAGGCCACCGGCTGACGTGCTGTACATCCATCCGCCAAAGCAGGACGTCGATTTCTACGTCCAGCAGCAGGACGCGCGAGATGTGCTGCTGGGCCGTCCTTACGGGCTGATTCCATTGGGCATTCCCGCGTTGGCGAACGTGCTGCGCGGAATTGGCGTCGAAGTGCAGGGCCTCAATTACCCGTTGGAGCGCGAACTCAATCATAGCTTCGATCTCCGCCGTTGGCTCCGCGCGCAATCGAAGGCGCGCGTGATCCTCATCGACCTGCACTGGTACGAGCACAGTTACGGCGCGATTTGTTTAGCCGAGGTCTGCAAGGCAGTCCGGCCTGACGCCTGGGTCGTGCTCGGCGGGCTGACCGCCTCCGCCTTCGCTCGCGAAATCCTAGAGCGCTTCGACGCGGTCGATTTCGTGATTCGCGGCGACGCCGAGCAGCCGTTGCTCGCCCTGGTGCAGCAGGGCCTCGGCAAAACCACCCCTGTTTCGCCGGAGTTTGCGCATATCCCGAATCTGACCTACCGTAGCGACGGCAAGGTGATCGAGAACCCACTCGGTTATTGCGCCACTCCCGAAGACCTGGATCGCCTCGACTACGTGGACTTGAGCTTTATGGAACATCACACCGAGTATTTCGTCCACGAGTATCTGGTCACCGATTTGCCCAAGGCGCGCGCCGCATTGAAGACCGATCCCTTCCTGGGACGGTGGATCGCTACAGCGCGGGGGTGCAAACACGAGTGTTCCTACTGTGGCGGCTGTAAGAGCGCACATAAAACCCTGGCGATGCGTGATGGTATCGTGCCTCGCTCTCCTGTCGTGGTGGTGGACGAATTGGAGCGCCTGATGGCTGCCGGCATAGAGCAGGCCTCGCTCTCCTATGACATTGCCGAATTGGGCGACGAGTACTGGCGTACCTTCTTTTCGCTGATACGACAGCGGAAGATCAAGATCGGCTTGTACAACGAATGTTTCCAGCTTCCGCCCCCCACTTTTGTCAAACGCTTCGCCCAGATTGCGGAGCGTGAGCACTCGTGCCTGGCCTTCAGCCCGCTCTCCGGCAACGAGCGGGTGCGCCGGCTCAATGGCAAGCTCTTCACCAACACGGAGTTGTTCAACATCCTGGATGCGCTCAATCTCCATGATATTTTCGCCCTCGTCTACTTCTCCCTGAACCTGCCCGGCGAGAATGCTGAGACGCTCAAAGAGACCATCGCGCTGGCCGAACAGATTTGCCAGGTTTACCCGCCCTCCCGGATACGGATCATGAACTCCTGCCATACCCTGGACCCGTTGTCGCCGATGGCAGTGTATCCCGAAAAGTATGCTATCGATGTGACAATGCGAACGTTCGCAGACTGGTATACTTATTGTCGTGATACGCAGTTGGGTGGGCCGGCGGCGCGTACCGAACTGTACCGTGGCTTCGCGCCGAGTGACCCGGCAGACCGTTCTCTGGAAGCGATGGCCGACGCCTGGGATGCAGCACAGAAGGACCACGAGAGTTGTTGGTGGCCCATCCCACCGAGTTGGTGAATCGCGATTTGCCGTTTGGCATTTTTTAGGAGGATCGTGTGGACGTAGCACCTGCTGCTTTGTATATTCACCCGGCCAAACAGGCCGTGGACCTCTATGATACGCCGGCACGCGCGAAGTTCGGGCGTCCGTATGGCCTGATGCCGATGGGCGTACCGGCGTTGCTGAACCTGCTCTGTGACAACGGCATCCCTGTCAGAGGCGTTAACTTCCCGCTGGAGAAAAAGATCGACAGCGCGTTCAACCTGCGGCAATGGTTGCACAATCACCGCGAAGCGCGGATGGTGCTCATCGACCTGCATTGGTACGAGCACAGCTACGGCGCGATCAACGTCGCGCAGGTGGTCAAGCAGGTGCTGCCGGATGCCTGGATCATCCTCGGCGGGCTGACGGCGTCCGCTTTTGCAGGTGAGATCGTGCGCGAACTGCCCGTGGTCGATTTCGTTATCCGGGGCGATGCCGAACGCCCGTTGTTGGCGTTGGCTCAGGCGTTGATGCGTGTGGAACGCGGCGTCTTGCCCGATCTCTCCGGCGTGCCCAACCTCACGTACCGCCGCCAGGGGGAAGTGATCGAGAATCCCCGCACGTACTGCGCCTGCCCTGAGGATTTCGCGGACTTCAATTTTATCGACCTGGACTGGTTGGAGCACCAGGACGAGTACTTTGTCCACGAATACCTGGTCATCGATATGGAGGTGGCGCACCAGGCCCGCCAGGGTGCGGACATCAGCAAGTACCGGGGCCGCTGGATCACCACGGCGCGCGGCTGTGACTTTGAGTGTTCGTATTGCGGGGGCGCGAAGAGCGCGCACAAGGCGATTGCCGGGCGCGATGGCATTGTGCCTGTCCCTGTAGAGACGATTGTGAATGAGATCAAGCATCTGATCGAGCACAAAGCGATTCAGGTGTGCTTTTCTTACGACCTTGCCGCAATGGGCGAGCATTATTGGCGGTCGCTCTTCCGCGCGATACGCCGGGAAGGTATCAAGATCGGCCTCTACAACGAGTTCTTCCAGCTCCCGCCGCCGGGCTTTATGAAGGACTTCGTACGCACGGCGGATATGGACCACTCCAGCGTGGCTCTGAACCCCTATTCCGGTTCGGAGCGGGTGCGCCGCCTGAACGGCAAACGTTACAACGACGCGCAGTTGCTCAACGCGCTTGACGAGGTCAACATGTATAACGTCCCCATCATCGTCTACTTTTCACTAAACCTGCCGGGCGAGGACGAGGAAGCCATTCAACAGTCCATCAGTTTGGCGCAGACCATCTACGATACGTATCCACATTCCAAATTGAAGATCCTCAACTCGTGTCACACCGTCGAGCCACTGTCGCCGATGACGCAGCGGCCTGAACCTTACGGCGTCGAAATCAAGTGGCACACCTTCAGGGATTGGTACGAGTATTGCCGGAACACGCAGTTGCAGTTGCCGGGCGCGCGCACCGGCGAATGGCGGGGGTTTGATGTCCTGCCGCCAGAGCATCGCTCTGTCGAGGCACTGGCCGACGCCTGGGATGCAGCCGCCAGCGGTCGCGAGGACAACTGGTGGCCGATTCCGCCTAGCTGGTAGGAGAGCGTAATAGGTCGGTCAGTAGGCAAACTGGACGTTATCGCGTATAATTTGCTCAGGGGATAAATGTGTTGTGGCATTTGCCGAACTATTCGCCATTTGCCATTCGTCATTTTTCAAGGAAGGTGACAGATGGAAGACCCACTGCTCCAAAATGCGATTGAAAGCGCCCGGTTGGGATTCTACGATGACGCGCGCGGGTTACTGCTCCAGATTATTCGCCGGGATCCGAACAACGCGTTGGCCTGGCTGTGGCTGGCGCAGACGCTCGACGATCCAAAGCGGCAGTCCGACTGCTTGCAGCAGGCTTTGCGTGTTGAGCCGAATAACCCGGATGCGCTGGCGGGCGTGGAAGCACTGCGTTCCGGAATGCCGCTGCCTGAGCCGGGTGGGGGTGTCGTCGTGGAACCCGAGTTCCCGGATTTAGGTGATGTGTTTGGCTGGGGCACGGTGCTCACCGAAGAACCGGAAGCTGAACCTGAGCCAGCGCCCGAAGCCGAATCTCCTGCACCGGCTGACACCTTTAATTGGGGCGACCTCTATACCGAAGAACCGGAGGTTGCGCCCGAGGCCGAGTCTCCTGTACCGGCTGACACCTTTAATTGGGGCGACCTCTATACCGAAGAGCCGGCAGCCGCGTCTGAGGCGCAAGTTGAACCGCCTGTTGCTGATGACGATATGTTTGGGTGGGGCGAACTGTTTACCGGTGAAGTAGAACCCGAGCCAGCGCCTCCTGTTGTTGAGGAGCCCGCACCGGTCGTGACGCCGCCAAAGCCAGTCGTAATCCCCACGCCGATCATGCCCTTTATCGGGCTAGAGGAAGAAGAACCCGAACCGGAGCCGGAACCGGCTGTGCCGGAGAGTGCACTGGAACCGGAAGAGAGTTTCCTGCAGCGGGCGCGCCGATTGCGCTCTCATGGTTTTACGCCTTCCACACCACAACAGGCCGCCACTTCACTGTCCGCACCGGTTATGCCTGCCGGCGAAATACCTTCGGAGGCCGGGGCTGTGTCTTCCGACCTCGAAACCGGCGCGGCTGAAGCGCCACGGGCCGCACCCCGCCGCAAGTTCCGCATCTTCGATGGGCGGGTATTGTTCAGCATCTTAGGCCTGATTCTGCTCCCTGTCCTGATTGGGTTGCTCGCATGGTATTTCTTCCTGCGCGCCCCTTCCTCAGTCGGGCCTGACAGCCTGTCTCTGCCTGTAACAAGGGCATTGTCGCGTCCCGCGTTGGGGGCGTGCCGTGCCCTGAAACTCGATGAGTTCACGTTGGTGGAGACATTGGGCGGTGAATTAGCCGTGGACACAGTCTTCACCGGTACGCAAGTAGCGATTACCGAAACACTAATTGTGCCGGAAGGGGTGCGGTTGTTCATCTACCCTGAGGCGACGTTGGTCTTTACGCGCGAGGCGTCGCTCGACGTTTACGGAACGTTGTACGTTTGTGGTAATGATGACGCGCCCGTTACATTCACAGCGTTCGACAAAATGCCAGGCGGGTGGGAGGGCATACGGCTTCACAATTCCGCCGACGCGACGGTGTTGAGTCACGCCGTTATCGAATACGCCGGGGAACGTGCGCTCTATCTGGCAGACAGCGTGCCCGTGCTGTCGGACCTCACAATTGCGCACGCTGCGCTTTTCCCGGTCAGCATCGATGGCAGTGTGGTGCCTGACCTGTCCAATAATGTCATACTGGCGGACAACCCCGTCAGTGGGGTCGAGGTGCTCCCTGGAACGCTGCATGCCTCAAATGCGATGTGGCCGAATATCAACGTGCCGTATGTTGTTTCCGGTTTGTTGCGGGTGGAAGAGGGCGCGACGCTGGATATCCAATCCGGCGCTATCGTGAAGTTCTGGCACATGCCTAGGGGACATCTGCCGGGGATCTGGGTGCATGGCCTGTTGCAGGCCGAGGGCGTGATCTTCACTTCGCTACATGACAGTGCCGAAGATGCGGGCGGGGCGACGTACAGGGAGTCCATTGATCCGCAGCCCGGCGATTGGGGCGGTTTGACGTTCTTCGAGAGCAGCGAGAAATCGTATTTGCGCGATGTCATCCTCCGGTATGGCGGGTATGGGAAAGCGGTGGTCGTCATGCAGGGTGGTTCGCCGGAGCTGACCGATGTAACGATTACCGATGCTGCCGGGTATCCATTGAGCGCTGATGCCAACGCCTTTCCGGTCCTCAATAACCTCACTTTGGATCGCAATGGTGGCGGGAATGTGTTGGAACTGTTCGGTGATATGACCATCACTGGGCCGGGCACGCGCGTGTGGGAGCGGCTGGGCGGTGAGACACCCATCGTGCGCGTTGTGCGCGATACAATCGTTGTCGCGCCGCAGGCGAAACTGACCATTCATCCCGGCGTAATCGTGAAGTTTGCTGAACAGGGGCGTTTGGTGGTGCAGGGCGCTCTGTCGGCTGTGGGGAACAACAATCCCGAAGAGTACATCATTTTCACCTCACTCTACGATGACGAATACGGTGGGGATACCGGCGGTGCGCTCGTCTCGCGCGATAGGCGCGTCTGGGGTGGTATCATTCTGGAGCATGCCGAAGTCGCTTCAGAATTTCACTACGTTCAGATACGCTATGCGACGATGACGTTGCAGGACACCTCCCCTGTGTTGTATAGCAGCCAGATTGCTTTAGCGCCGGGGCCTGGATTGCGAATGACGCCCGGTTCATCGCCGGACTTAAGGGCCACCACTTTCCAGAACAATGCGGTGCAAGGTGTGGCCATTGTCACCGGGACGTTGGACAGTGAACAACGGTGGGCGCTGTTGGGCGAAAGTGAGGAAGCGCAAATCCCACGCATCCTTGAAGGCGAGGTGGTTGTGGGGGCAGATAGCTTCCTGACTATCGACGCGGGCACAATTATCAAAGCTGGTGCAGCGGGAAAGCTGACAGTGCATGGCCATTTATACGCTGCCGGATTGGCCGATCAGGAGGTCGTTTTCACCTCTTTGCACGACGATACGCTGGGGGGAGATACGGATGGTGCGTTGTTGAGCGCGGCAGCCGGGGATTGGAAGGGGATTGAAATCGCGCCGGGGGGATTTGTGCGCTTTGCGTCGGTGGGTATCTACTACGCGGAAATTGGTTTGATGGCGCTTGGTGAACAGCTGCCGGTCGTCGAGACCGGACGCGTCCACGTGGCCTATAGCAAACAGCCATTGACGTGCGCCGCGCGGGTGCAAATCCCCGCCACATTTGTTTTTGAGAACAATGAAGTTCAGGTCACCCGCTGCCCAACGCGATAGTTCGAGGCTGTATAAAGGTCACTGCCAGGTTAAGGAGGAACTGATGCGTATCCAAACGATGGTATGGTTTGTGCTGTTAGTGTTTGTCGGCGGGCTGCTGTTCAGTGCGTGCGGTGGCACGACTTCGACGCCTGCTCCAGCAGCCACCGTTGTTGTTCCGGCTGAGACTCAGGCCGGCGCGGAAACTCCGCCGATCGACGCGGCTGCGCTTTTGGAGGCACGTTGCGTCGATTGTCACAGCCTGAGCAAGACGACAGACGCGCGCTACACGCAGGAACAATGGCAGCAAGTCGTCACCCGGATGATCCAAAAGGGCGCTGTGCTGAATTCTGATGAGGAGACTGTGCTTGTTACTTATCTCGCGGAGACGTACAAACCGTAGGTGTGGCGCACTCATCAGGAGCCACTCAATCCTAGTGGCGAGAACTTTGCCAGACCTGATAGGTGTCACCAGAGCCTATCAGGTCTTTTTTGACGCGAGTTTGTTCTCAATTTGCAACGTGCCCGCAAGCGTTCAGAGTTTATCTCTTGCGTGTTTTGCTGTAGAATAGAGGGAAAGGCACGCGAAGTTTGAAAGGAGTCGGACATGCGCTTTGTCATCGTTGGCGGGGGTGTGGCGGGCATCACGGCGGCGTTGGAATTGGCGAACCGCGGATCCAGCAAAATTGCGGTTTTCTCGGATGAGACCTATCCGTATTATTACCGTCCCCAGTTGACGGAATTTCTGGCTGGTGGAATCACGTTAGAACGGCTGCTGCGCCGCGATTTGGCGTGGTACAAAGGACGCGGCATCGATGTTCACTTGGGCCGCAGTGTCACGCGTATTGAGCCGGACGCCAGGACGATCACTCTGGTGGATGGCACGCGGGTGGAGTACGATAAGCTCTTGTTAGCGACGGGCAGCGTGCCTTTCGTTCCGCCGCTCAAGGGTGCTGACAAAAGCGGTGTCTTCACCTGGCGCACCCTGGCCGATACCTTGGAACTTGAGCAGGTGGCGTCAGCTTGTGGGAAGACGATTGTCCTGGGGGGCGGCCTGCTGGGACTGGAGGCGGCGCGCGGGCTGTTGGGCTTCTGCGGCGATGTCACTGTGCTGGAGTTTTTCCCGCGCCTGTTGCCGCGTCAATTGGATGTCGAGGGCGCTGCGGTGTTGCAGCGCTTCGTCGAATCCCTGGGCATTCGTGTGATCGTCGGTGCGCAAGCCGAAGAAATTATGGGCGATCATGCGGTGAGCGGTCTGCGCTTAAAAGATGGACAGGAATTCCCTGCCGGGATGATCCTGGTGGCGTCGGGCGTGCGCTGTCAGGCGAGTCTGGCCCAGGCGGCTGGACTGGCGGTGGATCGCGGCATCGTGGTAGACGAGCATATGGCCACGAGCGCGCCAGATATCTATGCCGCCGGTGACGCGGCCATTTTCAAAGGCTACTCCTGGGCTATTGCCCCAATTGCACAGGCGCAGGGGCGGATCGCCGCGGCGAATATGGCGGGCGATGCAACCATCTACGACGTTGTTGTGCCTTCGACGACGTTGAAGGTTGTCGGTATTGATGTTAGTTCCGTTGGCCTAGTCAATCCCGAAACCGACGACTACATCGAGATTCGCACGATAGAGGCTGACGCCAATAGCTACAAGAAGATCGTTTTACATAAGGGCAAGATTGTCGGCTCGATTGTGATCAACAATAAAGTTCTGGCAAAAAGTTTGGAGAACCGCATCGCGCAGGGCGAGGCGATGACACCCGATCAAGCGCGAGTGCTGTTGGCCTGACATTTGGAGATTGAGATACTGTTTTCACTGGAGAAACTTGTGGATGCTGTTGAAGACCCATCTCGCCTGCCCGAACCGTTCTCGGGAATTGGTGCGCTTTATCAGTTGGCTCATTCGCTGATTACATTCGATAATCTGCCGGACTTGTTGCGGGCTGTGGTGGATGGGGCGTGCGCGGCAGTCGGTGCATCGTGGGTGTTGTTGGTAACGTTTGATATACACAAACGTCGAATCTTCGATTGCGTGCAGGCGGGGCCAGATGCGGACCCTGATCTGAGTCTGTCGTTTGAGGCGCTGAGCGAAATCGCCCGCGCACATCTTTGGACTCCTGGACGGCCAACCTTGCTGACAAACGAGCGCCTCCTTTTGAATGGGGAGGCGCTTGACTTTGCTGCGCGATTTGACCGTCAATGCAACTCCGCGGTTGTTGCCCCATTGTTGTATCAGGATGAGATGATTGGTTTGTTGCTGGCGACGCGTCCTGCTGCTGTGCCGGCCTTGACCGAACAGGATGTGGTGCTTGTGTCAGTTATCGCCAATCAGGCCGCTGCCGCCATCGAGAACTTCCGGCTACTGGCCTCGTTGGGTCAAGAAAAGGCTCAGTTGGAACTGCTCTATCGCTTGGGGCAGCATCTTTCGAGCAGTCTAGACATTCACACCGTCTGCCAGTTGGCACTGGACGAAATCTGTACGGTCTTCAAAGGCTCGTATGGACTGCTCTTCATCGTGGATGCCAAAACAGAAGCCATACAGTTGATGGCCCAGGTTGGATTTGAGGGTGACATCCTGCAATTTATGATGGAGCGTTTTCAGGCAGGAGAAGGACTGACCGGCTGGGTGGTGAAGCATCGACAGATGGCGGTGATAGATGATGTAGCAACTGACCCACGTTGGTTCCTGGTGCGTAAAGGCGGGCCGCCGCGGTCTGGGGTCAGTGTCCCCCTGTTCAACGGCGAAGACATGATCGGTGTGATGACGCTCTCCGCACCCGGGCGCGCTTTCTTCACTCCCGAGTATTGCCGGCTGCTGGAGTCCGCAGTCGCCACCATTGCCATTGCCATTTTCAACGCGCAGTTGTTCAGCCAGGAACAGCAACGCGCGCACGAACAAGAGCATATCAGCGAGATCGCGCGGGCGTTGAATGCGCCTGACATATCGCAGGCTTTTCCGGTGTTGGTGCAGGGTCTCATGGGACTGGCTGAATGTGAGCCGGTTGTGCTTGCGTTACGTGACGAATCACGGCATATCCTCATGGTTGTGGAATCCACCCTTCTTGCATTGCCGGTGGGCAGTGCCCTTGCGCTGCCTCCCGATGTGCGGGCGCACGTGAGGGACTTGCAGCCACATATTTGCGCTGTTTCGGGTGAAGCGCATGATGAACCGTTGCTTGCAGATCTCCAGGCCCTGGGCGCGCGCTCGCGGGTGGTTCTCCCGTTGGTCGTTGGCGAGCGGGTCGTAGGCGTGCTCTATCTGGGAAGCCATCAGGCGCTGACAGCGGCGCACATTCCCGTGCTGCGACAAATCGCGAATATGACGGCCATCGCGGTGGAAAATGATCGTCTGTTTCGGGCGGAGCAGCACCATCGCAAGATCGCCGAGCGCTTACAGGCCACGGCCCTGGTCGTCAATACGTTGGACCTGCAAGAAGTGCTCACCTTGATTATGGATCAGTTGGAAAGTATCTTCCCCTATGACAGTGGTAGTATCCAGATTCTCGAACAGGATGCGATGTGCGTAATCGCTACCCGTAACGCGCCTCATGCGCCAATAGGGCAGTGTTATCCACTGAAGTATTATCCATATAACCGCTGTCTGGCCGCGGGTGAAGTTGTCACCATTGAGGATATCCATCAGCACAATATGGGTTGGATACCCTTTAGCGAGGCACTCTACATGCGCTCGAACATCGGAGTGCCGCTGTGGGTGCGCGACAAAGTCATCGGCGCATTGACCATCGACAACCAGGGCGTGCGGAAGTATACGGAAGAGGACATCCGTGTGGTTCAGGCATTTGCCCAACAGGCCGCCATTGCCATCGAGAATGCCCGTTTGTTCGAGGCGCAGCGCGTTCAACGGGAACTCGCCGAGGCGCTGGAAGCGGCGGCGGCAGTCGTGAGCAGTGTGCTCGACTTGGATCAAGTGCTGGACTACATCCTGGATCAAGTGGTGCGCTTCGTGCGCGGCGACACCTACAACATCATCTTGGTTGAAGGGGGCGTGGGCCGTATGATCCGCTGGCGCGGCTACGAAGAGAACCAAATTGCGATGCCCACTCAGGGACGTGACAATATCCCGATTATGACGTATCCGAGTCTGGCGCAGATGATGGAGGACGGTCTCCCGACATTTGTGAGCGACACTCACCACGATCCACGCTGGCGCGTAAGTCGTGGGCAAGAGAAGCTGCGCGCCTACGTAGCGGCCCCCATTTGTATCGCCGGCAAGACAGAGGGTTTTATCAACGTCGCTGGCCTGACCCCCCACCAATTTGGTCCGCAGGAGGCCCAGCGCCTTAAGGCCTTCGCCGACCATGCCTCGATTGCGCTCCAGAACGCGCGCCTATACCAAAAAACATTACATCATACCACGGTTTTGGAGCGGCGGGTACGAGAACGTACTGCCGAATTGGAGGCGCAGAACGCCTGGTTGGAAGCCGTCCTCGGCAGTACATCCGATGGGATTATTATCACCGATAGCGATGGGCAAATTGCCGACACCAACCGGGTCGCCAGGATGTGGCTTTACCATTCGCTTCCCTCGTCGGACATCGAGCGGCTGCGCGAGACGATCCGTGACCTGGCCCAGCGCGCGCATGTTCGTCCGGATGCAGTGCTCGAATTGAGCGGTCTAGATCTGGAATTGAGCGCGTCGCCTATTTTTGGGGAACAGGGTGTGGTGGGGCCGGCTGTTCTCGTCGTCGTTCATGATGTGAGCTATCTCAAGGCATTGGACCGTGTCAAGTCACAGTTCGTTTCCAACGTTTCACACGAACTACGTACACCGTTGACCTCGATTCGCCTGTATTCGTCGCTGATCCAGCGCAGTACCCCAGAAAATGCGCAGCGCTATTTCGAACCGCTGGAACGTGAGGTGGATCGTCTCTCGAAACTGGTGGAAGACATCCTTCAGATTTCACGGATCGAAGCGGGACAGTTGGAACTGAACCGGCGGGTCGTCGATCTGAATCTTCTGACCGAGATGGCGGTGATGAGCCATCACATCCTGGCTGATTCGCGCGGCCTGACGATGGCTTATCAATCGACGAACGGGAAAACGATGGCCTCGGTCGATTATGACAAATTTATGCAGGTGGTGAACAACCTGATCGAAAATGCGATTAGTTACACACCCAGCGGTGGACATATTCAGGTGACCACGGAATGTCAAGAGAAAGATGCACGTCTCTGGGCAGTAGTAACGGTACAGGACTCTGGTATGGGCATCCCTGAACCAGAAATCCATCATCTCTTCGAGCGCTTCTTTCGAGGCAGTGAACCGCAGGAATTGCGCATTCAGGGCAGCGGTTTGGGATTGGCAATTGTCAAAGAGATAGTAGAATTACATGGTGGCATAGTAACAGTCGAGAGTCAAGTGGGTGTCGGTTCGAGGTTTACAGTGTGGATACCCTTGATGGACGTTTGAACTGTTAATGGTGACTGTTCTGGCAAGCACGGGCGTTTTGAATATGTCTGTTGACGGAAGGAGGAATCGATGCCGAAGAAGCAAATTCTCGTGGTAGAGGATCAGGACCTTTTGCTGATGGCTATCCGTGATGTGTTGGAGATGGAAGGCTATAAGGTGGTCACGGCCGGTGATGGTGTTGAGGGCTTAGAGGTGATGCGGACGTTTACGCCTAATCTCATCATTGCCGATATTTCGATGCCCCGCATGGATGGTTATAAGTTTTTCGAAGCGGTCCATGCCCGTCCTGAATGGGTGCCTATTCCCTTTATCTTTCTGACGGCGCGGGCCGAGAAAGAGGATCGCCTGAAAGGCAAAGCCATGGGGGCCGAGGATTACCTCGTCAAGCCCTTTGATCCCCAGGAACTCCTTGTGGTCGTGCGTTCGCGGATTGGGCGCGCTGAGGCCATCCGTGAGGCAACCGAGGGCGAGTTCGAGGAACTTAAACAGCAAATTATCACGTTGCTGAGTCACGAATTGCGTACGCCGTTGACGAGCGTCTACGGCTACACCGAGTTAGCCCTGGAGGATGCGGCCATACTGCCCTCCGGTGAATTCCAGCAGTATCTGGTGGGTATCCGGCGCGGCGCCGACCGGCTGAAAAACCTGGTCGAAGATTTGCTGATGATTGTGCGCCTGGATACCGGGCAACTGGAACGAGAATTCCGGCTTCTCTCGACGACACGCGATAATCTCGGCGAGCTGATCACGCATACTGTTGACTTGTTTGGAATGCAAGCGAACCGCGAAAATATTACCCTGGAGACCGACATCGCGCCCGATTTACCGGCGGTCTTGATTTACGATAACTTCTTGACCGATGCGCTGGGACGGCTGATCGACAATGCGATCAAGTTCTCTCGAAACAAAGGGAAACGGGTGACGGTCTCGGCCAAAGCTGACGATGGCTGGGTCGAAATCGCCGTCACCGATGAAGGCGTTGGGATTGCCCCGCAAGGCGTGACGCGTCTCTTCGAGCGTTTTCGCCAGATCAACCGGGAAAAAATGGAACAACAAGGGATTGGTCTGGGATTATCGATTGTCAAAGCCTTGATCACATGCATGGAAGGTGAAGTCGGTGTTGTGAGCGAACTTGGGATGGGCAGCACCTTCACAATTCGCTTGCCGGAAGCGCGCAAGGATTAGACGCTAACCAGCACTTTGAGCGCCCCTCGTTGTTTGGCGTGTGCGAACGCCGTGAGTATCGCATCGAACGGATAGCGGGCCTCGATTAGCGCCGTGACGTTCACCGCGCTGCGTTCCAGCAGACGTAGCGCCGGCGCAAACGGCCCACAGCGCGATCCAACGAGCGTAATCTCGTTGACGACCGCCATCGTAAGGTTGGCTTCCACTGTGCCGTGATACGTGGATTTGAGCACCAATGTCCCACGTGGGCGCACCAGTGCGCATGCGGTGGCGTACCCATCGGAATGCCCCGTTGCCTCGACGACGACATCGGCACTGCCGGCAATTTCCGCCAATTGCACCGTTGCATTGCGTTCCACGTGCAGTGTGGCAATCCCCCTTCGCGCCAGAATGTCCAGTTTCTCCGCATGTCGTCCGATGGCAGTCAACTCGCAGCCGGTGAGTGCCAGCACTTGCGCGCAAAGCAGGCCCAGCTTGCCGTCGCCCAGCACGATGACGCGATCCGTGGGATGGATGTGGACTTGTTCGAGAATCTCGCAGGCGGCAGCCAATGGTTCGGTGAACACGGTGACTTCATCGGGCATATCCTTCAGAACGGCGTACAGGTTCGCCACGGGGAGCGTGAGATATTCGGCGAGCGCCCCGTCACGCCCGTTGATACCGAGCGTCGTGCGATGCGGACAGTGCGTGTGGCGTCCCGCGCGGCATGTCGCGCAGACACCACAAGCGGCATTGATGTCGCCGACGACGCGTTTCCCTTCCCAGACCTCCGCGCCAGGAGCGCGTTCTACTGTGCCCACGAATTCGTGTCCGAGCACCCCACGAAATTGCATATACCCGTGTACCAATTCCATATCGGTGTTGCAGATACCGGCCATATGCACGCGAATCAGCGCCTCGCCCGGCTGTGGTGATGGGGTGGGGTAGTCTTCCACAAAGCACAATTCCTCATCCAACACTAAAGCACGCATAACAACCTCCTATCAAATTGCAAATCGCGATGTTTTTAGAAGGGGTTTCATGGCGAGGCTTCGCCTCGCCATGAAACCCCCCATTATCCCCGATCTTTAGGCCGCATTTCGCTGCCAGAAATGATCAAGTGTGATAACCCTGTCTCCCACTATTGACAAATACGGTTTACAGTGTATAAATTATACGGCGTAAATAATAAAAGGAAAGTGTATGCCACGACCGAAACAGACCGAAGAAGAACGCGAAGCGATGCGCGAGCGTATCCTGGACGCCGCGCACGAGCTATTGATGGAACAAGGCCCGGAGGCCCTCAGCACGCGCGTCATCGCCGACCGGCTTGGCGTGTCGCACATGGTCTTGTACACCTACTTCGAGAACCACAATGCGCTATCCGCTGCCCTGCGCGCGCGACTGCGCGAAGGACGCGAGGCGACGCGCGCCGAGGCGCTGCGCCGGGCCGAAACCGGCGATGTCGCCGCCGTCATGCGTGAATCCCTCGCCCGTTACGCGACGACAGCGAAGGAACATCCCGCACTATACGCTTTTATATGGGTTCAACCCATCTCGCCCGGCGGCGCGTGGCAGGAGCAACCGCACCGTCCCTATCAGGGCAATATCCGCTACCTGACGCAGTTGGCACAGATTGGCATGGAGCGCGGCGTGTTTGTCGAACGCGACCCTTTGCTGGCGGCCGGCGTCGCCTTCGCCACCGTCCACGCGCCGCTGCTGTTCTACTACAGCGGACGCTTGACCGACGAATCCTTGCGCGACCGCCTCTCCACCGAAGCCCTGGACGTCGCCATGCACTATCTGATGTGTGATATGTGAATCATGAATCATGATTCATGATTCTTCCATTCGCTGATTCGCCGATTTGCCATTTTCAAGGAGTCTCGTATGAAATCATTGTGGCGTTTATACAAATACATGAAACCTTACCGCTGGGAGGCGATTGCGGCGCTATTATTGTTGATTGGCGTGGTTGCCGCCGACCTGGCGATCCCCCGATTGACACAGCGGGTGATCGATGAGGGGGTGAGAGCGCAGAATATGCCCGTCATCATCAATACCGCACTTTTGATGCTTAGCGTGGCGGTGTTGGAGGCGCTGATCTCGGTCGGCAACATCATCCTCTCCGTGCGTGTGGGGTTGAAAACCAGCACCGATATTCGTAGTGCCTTCGTGCGCAAAGTGCAGACGCTCTCCTTCGGCAACCTGGACCGCTTGCAGACCGGGCAACTGATCGTCCGCGCCACCAGCGACATCACCCAGGTGCAGATGATCATGATGATGAGCCTGCGCATTCTCACGCGCGCGCCGTTGTGGGCCGCCGGTTCTGTGGTGATGCTGATCCTTACCGCGCGCCAGTTGGCTTGGCTGTGGCTGGGGATGCTGCCTCTGCTTTTTGGCATTGTCGTGCTCTTTCTCGTCAAAGCGCGCCCGATGTTCCTCATCGTCCAGGAGAAGCTGGACAAACTCAACACGGTGATGCAGGAAAACCTGGCCGGCGTGCGCGTGGTCAAGGCCTTCGTCCGCGCCGAACACGAAAAAAAGCGTTTCGCGCGCGCCAACGATGATTTGATGGCGCAGACCCTGAAGGTGTTTAACTTCGTCGTTGTCTTGATGCCGCTGATGATGACGATCACCAATCTGGCGACCGCGGGTGTGATCTGGTTCGGCGGTAATCTGGCAATTGCGAGCAACATCACCGTTGGACAGATTATGGCGTCGGTCAACTACATGATCTTCTCAATATTCCCGATGACGATGCTTATCGGGATGATCGCGCCGCTTTCCGCTGCCGAAGCCTCCGCAAGCCGCATCCTGGAAGTGCTCGACAGCGAACCGGAAGTCCAACCGCCTGCCGTGACGCAGAAACCGGCGACGGCTGCCGGGCGCGTGATCTTCGAGGACGTGTGTTTCAGCTACAACCACGGCTGCGCAGATGCCGTCCTGACGGATGTAAACCTGGTCGCCGAACCAGGGGAAACGGTGGCTCTTCTCGGCGCGACCGGTTCCGGCAAATCCAGCCTCATCCACCTGATCCCGCGTTTCTACGACGTGGATGGGGGCCGCGTGCTCATCGATGGGGTGGACGTGCGTGAGTGGCCGATGCACGAACTGCGGACTCAGGTCGGCATCGCGCTGCAAGAAGCGGTGCTCTTCAGCGGCTCCGTGCGCGACAACATCCGCTACGGTCGGCCAGATGCCACCGAAGAAGAAGTGATCGCCGCGGCGCAGGCCGCGCAGGCGCACAACTTCATCATAGCCATGCCCGACGGCTACGACACGCTCGTGGGGCAGCGCGGGGTCAACCTCTCCGGCGGACAGAAGCAACGCATCGCCATCGCGCGCGCGTTGTGCGTTCGCCCGCGCGTGCTGATCCTCGACGACAGCACCAGCGCAGTCGATGTGGAAACCGAGAGCAAGCTGCAAGACGCGCTGGATAGCCTCTTGCGCACCCAACTGGCGCACCGGAGCACCGTTTTCGTCGTCGCGCAGCGCATCAGCACGGTCCTCACCGCCGACAAGATCGTCGTGCTGGACGGAGGCCGCATCGCCGACGTGGGCGCGCACGCCGAGTTGCTGGCGCGCAGCCCGATTTATCAGGAGATTTACGAATCGCAGTTGGGAAACGGTAGACGGTAGATAGGAGACGGGAGACAGGGAATTATGGAACGACGACAAGGTTCTGCTGGAGGAAATGACCGGGGCGGCGCGGGCGGTCTTGGAGAGCGTGGAGGACAACAGCCGGGCGGTGCACCGGTGGGGGGACCGGGCCCGGGCGGGCGGCGATTTGGGACGAAGATCGAGAAGGCGCGTGACGTGCGTGGCACGTTGCGACGTTTGCTCGGCTACCTGCGCCCGCACAGTGTTGTATTGGCGGTGGCCGCCGTTTTGGTGGTGGCGAGCACGCTTCTGGACCTGGTCGGCCCGTATCTCAACGGTGTGGCCATCGACCGCTTTATCGTCGAACGCGACGTACCCGGGCTGGCGCGGATCGTCCTACTGATGATCGGCGTCTATCTGGTGGTCTGGGCCTTGCGCGTGGTATTGGCGCGGCTGATGGTGAATATGGTGCAGAAGGTGATGCGTACGATGCGCGAGCAGCTCTTCGGGCATTTACAGACGCTTTCTCTGAGCTTCTTCGACCAGCACCCACACGGCGATTTGATGAGCCGCCTCACCAACGACCTTGACGCGCTTGGACGCTTGCTGGCGCAGAATGTGACGGACCTGATCGGCGGGCTACTTTCGCTGGTGGGGATCGTGGTGATGATGTTCTCCATCAACTTCTGGTTGGCGCTCGGCTCGATGTTCGTTTTCCCGTTGATGATGTGGTTTACGGGGTTCGTCGGCAAACGCACGCGCCAGGGCTTCCGTGATTTCCAGATGCGCACCGGACAGTTGAACGGCGAATTGGAGGAGATCTTCAGCGGGCAGCGTGTGATCATCGCCTTTGGGCAGGAGGGCACGACGCTGTCGAAATTCGACCGGGTGAACGAGGAGACGCGCGACGTGGGCATCCGCGCCCAGACCTACGCGACGTTGATCCCGCCGCTGATGGGCATCTTCAGCAACGCCAATATCGCCATCCTCGCGGGGTTGGGCGGGTGGATGGTGATTCGCGGTTTGGCGACAGTCGGCACGATTCTCACGTTCTACAACTACTCGCGCCGCTTTGCCGGGCCGCTGCGCCAGTTGGGCGACCTCTACAACCAGATTCAGTCCGCGTTGGCCGGGGCCGAGCGCGTCTTCGAACTGCTTGATCAGCAGCCAGAAATCCTCGAAGCACCCAACGCGATCGTGTTGGACAAGGTAAAGGGCGACGTGGTCTTCGATCACGTGGACTTCAGCTACGTGTCCGATGTGCCGGTCATCAAGGATATGAGCTTCCACGCCGAGCCGGGGAAGACGATGGCGCTGGTCGGCCCGACGGGCGCGGGCAAGACGACGATGATCAACCTGCTCTCGCGCTTCTACGATATCCAGGGCGGCAGCATTCGCATCGACGGGGTGGAGTTGCGTGACTATAACAAAGCCAGCCTGCGCCGCAAGCTCGGCGTGGTGCTGCAAGACACCTTCCTGTTTTCCGAGTCGGTGATGGAGAACATCCGCTACGGACGGCTCGACGCGACGGATGACGAGGTCATCGCGGCGGCGACGCTGGCGAACGCTGACCAGTTCATTCGCCGCCTACCGCAGGGCTACCAGACGGAGCTATCGGAGCGCGGAAGCAACCTGAGCCAGGGACAACGCCAGTTGCTCGCCATCGCCCGCGCGATCTTGGCCGATCCGGGCATCCTCATCCTCGACGAGGCCACGAGCAGCGTGGACACCCGCACCGAGCAGCACATCCAGGAGGCGCTGCTGCGGTTGATGAAAGGACGCACCAGTTTCGTTATCGCCCACCGCCTGAGCACGATCCGCGAAGCTGACAGGATTCTGGTGATCGACAATGGCGAAATTATCGAGCGCGGCACACACGATGAATTGTTAGCGCAGCAGGGCTTCTATCATCATCTGTATATGAGCCAGTTCCGGGGGCAGGGAGTCGCAGAGGCGTGATGGTTTTTAGCTCATAGGGCTTTTTCCCTGCTGACAGAGATTACAAAAGTCTTAGCACACACTGCATTTGACGAATCTGTTATTCAATGCAGATATGTACCCAGCTAGACGCCTCGCGAGACGCTTGTGGTTCCAGCTCAATTTGTGATTGACTGAGTTTTAAGGCTCTCTGACGCAGCGATAACTGTGACGCGGGTTTCCCCCTAGTTTATGGGTGGCGTTGACCGTTCCATTATAAGCAACGAAGTATCCACGGTTCTCGTTGTAGGCATCGGCGGTCCAATAGTAGATGACAGGATGGTCGGTGGCCCACAGGGGCGACTCCTTGTCCGGCAGGGTCACGCATGTCACTTGCTGACCCAACTCTCCCTGCCAGGTGCAGCCGGTATTCTCGCCGTGCCGGACAAGCGAGCGGACGATTTCCTCGGTAGTTGGCATGCGCCAGATGTTCTGGGGTTCATCCATAAGCATTGTACCATCGGCGCTTAGATAGCGACAAAGGTTGGTCTGTGCCATATCCTCACCATCGGCAAAGACAATGTTGTCATATCCCTCGCCCTGCTGCCCATATCCGGGTTTGTCCCCCAAGCCTGTCGGTGGAACGCCATACAGCGCGAGGCTTTGCCACGAGGGGTATCCTCCCCAGGGCTGTTGCCAGTTCCAGCCTGGTCCTTCTGGCGCCCATATAAGTGTGACGTCATTGCCCTCGATCAATTGAGCGCTGCGGTTGCCATTATCCACGCGGGTTAGAACAATAGGTAGCATATGGATGGAGACGCTCGTGAAAACGATCAGGGGCGCACCAATGGCCAATAGAGAGCGCCAGTGATGGCGCCACCAGTGAGCCTGGACAGACGTTTCTTCTGCTGTGTCCTGCCGCTTGACAAGGCCATCTACCACAAAAATAACGCCGACGAAGGCAATGATCAGACCGATAAGCGCAACATCACGCGCGAAAAAGAAGAGTGCGAACATGCCGATTGCTGCGATTAAAGCTCCACCCGCGATCGGCCATCTGAAGGCAATCAAAGTGGGGATCATGGTCACCACCATTGGCGCTATGTAGGGCAGACGGTTATACCACGCCCCCCACCATCCCTCGTGGTACATCTCGCCGGTACCCCAGTAGGTCCAAAATGTGGTGAAGAAAATCATAAGGATAGAGGCAATCCATCCAGGAACTTTAGATAGTCTTTTCGTTATGCTCGTTTTCATGTTGACTTGTATAATCGCTGGCATACCTCTGCTACAATGTCCGAGAGCATGAATGTGGTTATAATGCTGTCGCTCTTTTCCCATGCCGCGCAGACATCACTTTTGTCGTCTTCAGGTTCGTATGCTCCGCTGTTACGATTGAACGAAGAGCAACGCATACGAGAAAAAGATCACCACATCCGGGACGAGGTGGACAAACCAGGGCCAGAAAAACCCCTCGGTTTCCAACATCGCCTTGCCCAGCAGCCAGGCCAGAAAGCCGACCATCGCAGCGCCGAGCAGGCCGGGCGGCGAGCCGTACAGCCAGTGTCCCAGGCCGAAAAAGACCACGGTCAGCAGCAGCGCCGGGGTTCTGCCGATGACCTCGTGCAGCGTGGAGAGCAGCGAGCAGCGGTAATAGGCTTCCTCGGTGAAGGCGTTGATTGCTGACAGCAGTACGGCGGCCGGCAGGAGTGGTAGCGCCTTTACGAACGTCTCACCCGAAGGCGTGATGCCGAGGATGGTCGGGATGGCGACCGCCGCCGCCGCGCACCCGGCAAAAATCCACCCGAACGTTTTCCAGGATTCCCCTGCTTTGATCCCCAGCCACCGCACCGGTTCGACCGGGGCATCGAGCTGACCCTTGACGAAGAAAAAAGCTTTGCGGTCGCGCTTCATCAGCCACAAAACGACCAGCACCGGCAGGGCCACGAAGATGTCGAGGACGAAAAGCGCCGCGTATCCGGTAAAAAATGACACGCCTGCGTAGTTGAAATTGCGCTGGAACCAGTCTGTGTACCGCACCAGATTCCTCAGGCTGAGGGCCAGGAAGAGCGTGAGGAAGATGGCGACATATTGCCAGAGCGGGCGGAGGGCTTTCCAGACCAGCGTCAGTACCAGGAACGCCGCCAGGAATCCGGCTTTCGCCCAGAATATCCATGCTGGAATGGTTCCGCCCAGCCAGGTGATGAGGATGTCGGGCAGGTCGGAGAC
>DAIUDK010000064.1:0-1700 GCA_036845725.1 Chloroflexota bacterium | reverse complement strand
CTTCCAGGTATTTTGTCCCACAACACCATCGGAAGCCAGATTGTGCGCCGTCTGAAAGGTCTGCACAGCGCCACGCGTGCCAGAGCCAAAAACCCCATCGATCGTTATCGTGAAATTGTACACATTCACCAACAAATACTGCGCCGCTTGCACGGCATCGCCCTTATCGCCTGTACGCAATGTGTGGTTCTTGATAAGCTCCGACCAGGTCTGCGGCCCGACGACCCCATCGGCGGCAAGCCCGTGCGCCTGCTGGAAATCCTTAACTGCTGTCTCGGTCGCCGGTCCAAAGTTTCCATCTGCTGTGATTGTAGCCCCCTCGGATTTCAGAAGGTATTGGAGCGCATACACATTGGCCCCTGTGTTCGTCCGCCGCAGCACAGGCCAATCGGCAGGCGCGGGCGTTTCTGTCGCTGTGGGTGTGGGCAAAGGCGTCTCTGTTGGCAATGGAGTCGGTTCAGGGACAACGATTTGCACGTATGCCTGCCCCCCAAAGCGCACGCCATCGGGAGATTGCGCCTGCCAGTTGGAGCGATAGGTACCGGGTGCACTGGGCGCGACAAAATCCACACTCACATCTACATTCGTCCCGGCTACCGCCAGGGGGAGCGGTACGGTAGCCGGCCCGCCCAATGGATCGCCGGAGACGTAGACAAAGAGCGATCCCGACTCCCAATCACATGTACCGGAGTTCTGTATCCGCCAGGTTTTTACAAATGCAGTGTTGGGCGCAAAAACTGTGTCATCAGGCACAGTCACATCGGCCACATATGCTACACCAAAGGTGCAACCCGGGGTGGGCGGCGGTGTCTCCGTAGGCAACGTTTCAGGCGGCGTCTCCGTAGACAACGCTTCAGGCGTCGGCGGTATTTCTGTGACCGCGCCGACATCCGCAGTCGTTGGCGTCGGCGTGGCCTTCTCCGACTTGGACACGGTCGCACAAGCCAGCGTCCCTCCCAATACAACCAACAGCAGCATACTAACCAATTTCCGTTGCATGGTGCCTCCCTTTGGCTACTGAATCATCTCTAGGGTTTATCCGGGCTGCGATACAGCCCGCTGTATTTCATATGACCGGGGATGTAGAGGCCCCCACTATAATCCAGCTCTACTTTGAGATACATCCCTTTCTTGTCGAAGGTGAAGCCCATCAGCAGATTCCGCTTTTCCACTTTGAGCGGCGCTTCCTCGATATATTCTCTGAGGGCTGGGACAAACTCAACCGGCTTGGTCATGTCATCTTCATACAGTCGCGTAAAACACAGCCTTTCGATCCGGTCGCTGGTATACGTGAACGTGAAATAGATCGTTGTGGCGCTTTCCAGTTCTTTGAGCACCACATCGGAAGGAAGCTGGTAACCGAGAGCCGTGAAGATGGCTTCTAATCTTGCCCGGTTGAGTCCCAACTCGCCGGTATGATAGTAGAAATTGAACGAGTTGTGCTGGAAATCGACGCCAAAAATGACAAAGTGCGTCAGCCCCAGTGATTCCAGGAGGGCCGAATTCTTGAATATGGATTCGGGAAGGTTTTCGCATTGTCGAATCGCCGCCAGGGGTTGTCCCCGGTTCGGGAAATAGGCGTAAAACTTCTTGATATCCCCATCTACGCTGAGATCCACCATCGACCCTACAGCGTGCACTGCATCACAAATGCTCGTGTAGGCTTTGTATAGCGGATGATCGTCAAAATCCCCTAATCC
>DAIUDK010000063.1:23324-29116 GCA_036845725.1 Chloroflexota bacterium | reverse complement strand
GGAGCACACATTGATAGGCCAACTTGAAGTAGGCGACATTGATCCGCTGCGCCAGCGGCAACTCAGCCCTGCAAGTGAGTGTTGGGTCTATGGACATCGTGTGCCTTCCTCCTTACCACCCCGGTCCCGTCGGGCCAGGACTGCTGAAGGTGGGCATTGGTTGCGGCGTGGGACATATCCCCGGCCACACAACAGCGAAATAAGGTTGTCCACCGCGCCAGACGACGGCGACACCCACCTGTGCGGCGCTGTCCAGGCCAGGATACTTCGCGGTCGCCAATGAGTCGCGCCGTGGACCATTCACGAGGTAGCACTCTGTATTCTCCGGGCAGGGGTTACAGCCGGGCCAGTAGAACAGCCACGCCCCGGTTGCTGGCCCCACGGCATACCGTAGACCGTACCAACGTGGCCAGGTCTGCGTAGAACGTAGCTTGGGCGCTTCCCCGGCCAGGTAATAGGCGCGGTCTTCCAGGTCAGGATCGGACGCGGCTTCGAGATCATAGTTTTCCCGGAGCCAGTCAATGAAGGCTGCGCGGGTGATGGCCTCGTCGCCTTCGGTGCCGACGTCGATGGGCATTGCGACTGGCGTGGGGGTGGGGGTTGCCATCCACATCTGCACTTCTTCACGGGCAACGTAGAACAACGGCACCAGGCAACAGTGGTAGAGCGCCAGCAAACCGAATGCCGATAGCCACGCGAGTGGAGGGGAGAGAGGTTTACGCGGTTTCATTGAAAGTGTTGTCTACCTCGCCAGAGTTGTTACTGCTAACCCGAACACTCTGTGGTATAGCTTGAGTATCCTCGGGCAGTTGTATGTCATCTTCGCTGGGGTTTGGCAGACTCAGCAGATAAGCATAACACTGTGCCAAGACTTTCCGCATTTCAGGTGTAACTTCACTCATTGACTTTTTACCTCCGACATAAGATATTTGCATCCGGCGGATGCAATATGAGAATTGCTCTTTAATCTTAAGTCAAAAGGCTTGCGATGATCTGTCGGGCAGTTACGAATTTTTCGTCACTCGGCGCCGGATTTTTCGTCGCTCGGTGCCGGATTTTGTCGCCACATTTTTGGGGGATAACTCGAATGGATTAGAGCGGCTAACGCAAAAGTCCTGGATACTATTCATCCAGGACTTGCTTGCCTGTATATTCGTGCTACAAATATGGCCAGTGTTTCACGCCACCATATATCTGCAAAGGAGATGACGAGTCGCTATGGATAAACCTAAACTCAACTATGGCAAGACCTTCCTCATTGGCTTTGGTTTCTTCGGTATCAGCGTGATGTGGAAATTGTACAATGACTATGTGCCGATTTTTCTGCAAGCTGGTAATCCCACTTTTGAGTCGTCTACTACGGCTTCTGGATTTGGCCTGGGCGCTACGCTTACCGGTGCTGTGATGACGCTAGATAACATCGCCGGGCTTTTCCTGTTGCCTCTTATTGGCGTGTGGAGTGACCGAGTATGGACACGTCTTGGGCGCCGGCGGCCTTTTATTGTAGCTTTAGCGCCAATCTCTATCCTGGCCTTTATGGCGATTCCTTTTGTCGTGCGGCAGATTTCGCCTGAACTGAGCGGGCAGACTGCTCTGCTTGGGCAACCGTTGGCGCTATTTATGATCGTTATAGGTATTTTTCTGTTGACAATGGCGGGTTTTCGCACACCGATCATTTCATTGATGCCGGATCTAACGCCTTCTCGGTTGCGTAGCCAGGCTAACGGCATCATCAATCTTATGGGTGGAGTAGGGGGCGTGATCATCACTCTCGTAGGAGCAACGCTATACGGGATCAACATTGCTTTGCCCTTCATTATTGCGGGAGTGTTGATGGTTTTGGCTGTGTTGATGTTGATCTTTTTCGTGCAGGAACCTCGACAGTTGACAGATGCGCCTGAAGAACGTGAATCAGAAGAGCGTCTGCGTGCGTTACACAATCTACGGAATGTTCCTGCCGAATCTCGGCGCAGTCTGTTGCTGTTGATGTTGTCGATTTTCCTCTGGTTTGTGGGATACAATGCCATTGAGACGTTCTTTACTTCCTATGGTGTCAATGTTCTTCGTATCAAGGAAAACCAGGCATCGTTGTTATCCAGCGTTTCCTACATTACGTTTATTGCCTTCGCAGTACCCAGTGGATATATCGCTGCGCGCATCGGGCGACGCAAAGCCATCACGATAGGACTGGCGGTGTTCGCGGGTCTATTGCTGATCGGTTATTTCTTGCCGAGTATCTACGTTATCGGAGCAGCTTTAGCTTTGGGTGGGTGCGCCTGGGCAATGGTTAACATAAATTCCTTGCCTATGGTGATCGATACTTCACCAACCGATGCTAATATTGGTGCATACACCGGCTTCTATTATCTCGCTTCTCAACTGGCGGCCATTACCGGACCAATTCTGAACGGATTTGTCATTGAGCAATCAAACAATTACGGATTGACATTGTTGATGCCGGTGATTTTCTTTGCTTTGGCCGTCGTGACAATGCGTGGGGTCAGTCGAGGAGAATCGCGCGAGGCTGTAGCCGTATCGCAGTAGCTGTTGTCACGCTGTGTCGGGATCGGGACCGCCGAGCGACAATATCGCCGAGTAGTGGATGTAGCCATTGTGATTAAGTGCACTTGGCCAATATCAACTCATTCCCCATGGTCGTCGACACTGCCGCCTCCGACGCGGACGTGGGAACGTATACTGGGTTGTACTACATCGCTTCGCAGTTGGCGGCGGTCGTCGGCCCAACGCTCAATGGTTTAATTGTCGAGTGGTTCGGCAACGACTACAACCTCATCTTCGTGGTTACGCCGCTTTTCTTCTTGTTTGCCATTCTGTGTATGTTGCAGGTGACGAAAGGCGAAGCGAAGACGGAGCAAGTTATAGCCTAGCCGTGCCAAAGACTACAAAAGTCTCAGCGGACATCCGCATTGTGTATGTCCCTTGTTTGACGTAGGGACTTGTCTGAACAGTCAATTCGTGAGACTTTTGTAGTCTTGCGCCTTCACGGGACGATTTTGAGCGCGACGGCAGGAGTGTCCGGTAGGGTGCGGGGCAGCGTGAGCGTCAGGGATGATCCGTGTTGTCGCCACGCAAAGGGGGCGTTGTAGCCTAGCACGTAGATGCTGGCTGTCTCCGGGACCGACAGCGCTGGGATTTCCAGGTGATCGGTCTGCGGCTTGCCGAGGAGGATGGCATATAGCGCGTCGTTCGTCTGCGTGAAGCGTATTGGCAGGCCATCGCCGGTCTGCCCTTCAGCGCGGCTCCAGGGCCGCGTGTCGAAAATCGCCTCGCCGTTGAGCTTGAGCCACGCGCCGAGGCCTTCCAGCCGCGCGACTTGCTCTGGCGGAATCGTGCCGTCGGCCATCGGCCCGACGTTGAGTAGCAGGTTACCGTTCTTGCTGACGACGTCAGCCAGCAGGTGCACGAGGTCCTTTACAGCAATGAGGTCTTCAGGCCGCTCATTGCGATTGTACCCGAAGGATTGCCCGATGCCGCGCGTAGCCTCCCATTTCCGCGCCGACGCTTTGGCGTAGGTGGCGTACTCCGGCGTGCGGAAGTCGCAGTGCGCGCCGCCGGTTTGCAGCCGTGCGACGAGGCTCTGTGGATGCGTCAGCGCCCGGCGGATGATCCAGCGGATGAGTTTCCGCGGCAAGCCTGGCAAGTTACCCGACCCTGGCAGTTTGATCTGCGTGAAGCGATCGTTGATCACGCCCTCAGGCACGGCGTTGTAGTAGTGGGCGAAGAGCGCCGGCAGGTCGGTGGAAGCCGGGTAGCCGATGTCGTTCCAGAGCACGGAGGGTGTGTAACGCTCGATGAGTTCGCGCCAGTGGGCGTCGGTATAGGCGGCGTAGGCCGGATCGTTGGGGATCGCCGTCACCATATCGGCGAAGTCGCGGATCACGACGTCTTTGAAGGTGAAGTCCAGCCCGCCGGAGTAATACAGGCCCATCCGCATCCCGCGCGCGCGGACGGCGGCACTGAGTTCACCCACGCAATCGCGCTCGGCGCGCCAGTCAGGCTTATGAGGGGTGGGGACGGCGCTCGGCCACATCAGAAAGCCGTCGTGATGCTTGGCGACCATCACCACGTAGCGCGCGCCGGCCCGGCGGAAGAGATTGGCCCACGTCGAAGGTTCCCACGCCTTCGACGCTGTGTTGAACTGCGGACCAAATGTGGTGTAAGGGGTTTGTGCGCCGTAAGTTTCCAGGTGATATCGCTGTGTGGGACTGCCATCGATCCGCATCGCCTGGCAGTACCATTCGGCGTAGGGATTGTGCCTGAACCAGTGCGCGTCGTCGTGCTGGGCGATGACCTCGCGGAGGTTGCTCGCGTGTGGCGCCCAGCCGGGCACGGAGTACGGTCCCCAATGGATGAAGATGCCCAACTTGGCATCCTCGAACCATGCCGGGACTGGATGTTGCTTCACCGAAGCCAGGGTGGGGCGGTACATCTGCATGGCCTTATTAAACCACAAATCCGCAGAACTGTAAGCGTCTCGACGGATTGAACAGATGAAACGGATTTTTGGACAGCGGCCCGACTATCAGACTATTGCCAGGAGTTATCCTATGCCCGACCAAATTCACATCAAAGACCTGTTGTTGAGAACGATCATCGGCATCAACGATGAAGAACGCCGTAACCGCCAGGATGCATTGATCAACATCACGCTCTTCGCCGACTTGCGCCCCGCCGGTATTTCCGACCAGATCGGCGATGCGGTGAACTATCGCACCATCACCAAGGAAATCATCGCTATGGTCGAAGCGTCGAGCTTCTTCACGGTGGAGAAACTGGCGGCGGAGATTGCCGCGATTTGCCTGGCAGACGCGCGTGTGGAGGCGGCCCAGGTGCGGGTGGAGAAGCCGGGCGCGCTGCGTTTCGCCCGCTCCGTCGGTGTGGAAATCTACCGCACGCGCGCCGATTTGGAGAGACAGCGGAACCGTGCTTTTATCGCGATGGGGTCGAATATTGACGCCGAGGATAACTTGCGTGAGGCGACGCGGCTGCTGGCGGAACAGTGCGCCCTGGTGGCCATCTCTCCGGTTTACGAAACGGTGCCCGTTGGCAAACTGGATCAGCCCAACTTTCTCAATGCCGCGGCGCTTGTCGAGACGCAATTTTCGGCGGTCGATCTGAAGCATGAAGTGCTGTCTGGAATCGAATGTCAGTTAGGCCGCGTGCGTGTGGCTGACAAAAACGCCCCACGCACCATCGATCTGGACATCGTCTTGTTCAACAGCGAGATACTGGACATCGACGCGCGCCACATCCCCGATCCCGATATCTTGCAATATGCCCACGTTGCCGTGCCGCTGGCCGATCTCGCGCCGCAATACCGCCATCCCGAAACGGGGCAGACACTGCGCGAGATTGCCGAGCACACGTTTATGGGCGGGATGATGCGCCGCGACGATGTGCAACTCCGGTAGAGGGGTGAGGCGCGAATGGGTTATACTATAATGTTCAAATGGGGGTGATGAAACTATGAAACAGTCTATGCAAATTGTATCGAGTGATTACGATGTCTTCCGCAACGACCTGCTGGACGTCCCTGAGCAGGAGTGTACCAATGAAATCGAGTGCGCCGTGGGGATGATCCTCGAAGCGATCGGTGAAGACCCCACGCGCGAGGGCCTGCTCCGCACCCCAAACCGGGTCGCCCGTATGTACGAGGAGCTGACCGCGGGATACCACGTCGATCCGGTGCGCTTGATCAATGATGCGATCTTCGACGTGAATTACGATGAAATGGTCATCGTCAAGGACATCGACTACTACAGCCTGTGCGA
>DAIUDK010000063.1:0-23224 GCA_036845725.1 Chloroflexota bacterium | reverse complement strand
GGGCGGCGGGCCGTCCATCTATAAGGCCGGGAATTGGCAAACAGAAAACCCCGGAGGGCGGTCAACGCTTCCGGGGTTTTGTGGTGATCGCTTTTGAAATCCTACGTTCCCTCTTGCCAGGATACGAGATAGTGCTTCTGCGCCTCGGTGAGCACGTCGATTTCCACGCCCATTGCCGCGAGCTTGAGTTGGGCGATGGCTTGATCGATGGCCTCCGGCACGGCGTAAACAGTGTGCTCCAGCTCCTCAGCGTGCGCGAGCATGTACTCGGCACAGAGCGCCTGGTTGGCAAACGACATATCCATCACCGCGCTCGGATGCCCTTCAGCGGCGGCGAGGTTGACCAGGCGTCCTTCACCCAGGATGTTGATGTGGCGTCCATCGGGCAGAACGTATTGCTCGACGAAGGGCCGGATGCGGCGCGGCGCGCCGGTCGCCATTTCAGCCAGCCCCGGCAGGTTCAACTCGACGTTGAAGTGCCCGGAGTTGCAGACAATCGCGCCGTCCTTCATCGCTGCAAAGTGATGCTTATCGATCACGTTGATGTCGCCTGTGGAGGTGACGAAGATGTCGCCAATCGGCGCAGCTTCGAGCATCGGCATGACGCGGAAGCCGTCCATCACCGCTTCCAACGCCTTGAGCGGATCCACCTCGGTGACGATGACGTTGCCGCCCAGCCCTTTCGCGCGCATCGCAATGCCCCGGCTGCACCAGCCGTAGCCGCCCACCACCACGTTCTTGCCGGCGATGAGGACGTTGGTCGCGCGGATGATGCCATCCAGCGTGGACTGGCCCGTGCCGTAGCGATTATCGAAGAGGTGCTTGGTCAGCGCATCGTTCACGGCGATGATGGGGTATTCCAGCGCGCCTTCCTTCGCCATCGCCCGCAGGCGGATGACGCCAGTGGTGGTTTCCTCGGTCCCGCCGATGATGGCGTCCAGCGCGTCGCGTCGCTTCTGGTGCATCGTGCCCACCAGGTCGGCGCCGTCGTCCATCGTCATGTGCGGCTTGTGGTCGAGCGCGGCGTGAATGTGTTCGTAGTAGGTGTCGTTGTCCTCGCCCTTGATCGCGTACACGGGGATCTCGTCGTAGGTGACGAGCGCCGCCGCCACGTCGTCCTGCGTGCTCAGCGGGTTGCTGGCGACCAGGACGAGGTCCGCGCCGCCGGCCTGGAGCACGCGCGCCAGGTTGCCGGTCTCCGTGGTGACGTGGAGGCACGCCGACAGGCGCACGCCCTTGAGCGGCCGCTCGGCAGCAAACCGCTCGCGGATCTGCCGCAGCACGGGCATCTCACGCTCGGCCCATTCCATGCGCAGGCGACCGGAGGGGGCTAAATCCAAATCTTTGACGTGGTATTTCTTCATCAGTTCATTGACTCCTTGTAAGTTTTCATTTAGAGTTGATTCCACTCTTCTACGGATAACGCTTGTTCGATGATCAGCTCAACTCCGCTATCAAGTGTGCGACCATCATCTACCTCGCTTCACTGGCATGATTTCACATTCCTATTATACCAGTAAATGCGTCTTCTCCGAACACCGTTTTATACCGCTCTCCGAACGCCGCCAGCGTATACGCGTGCGCCTGCGGGCCGTGGGTTTCGAGGACGTAGGTGGCTGCCAGCGCGCCAATCTGCCCGCAGATACGCCACGGCAGCCCCAGCGCCAGCCCTTTGATGAGGCCCGCGCGGTACGCATCGCCGACGCCGGTGGGATCGAGCACTTGTTGTGGTGGAACAACGGGCACGGTGATCTCTTCCCCGCCGGCCCAAATGCGAGAGCCTTTTTCGCCACACGTAATGATGACGGCGCGCTGCACCGCCGCGCAAATATCAGCGTCGCTCATGCCGGTGTGATCCTTGAGCAGTTCGTATTCGTAGTCGTTGACGATGAGGATATCCGCCCCTTCGATGCCTTCGCGCAGCGCCGCGCCATCCAGCCGCACGATCTGCTGGCTGGGATCGTAGATGTAGGGGATGCCGAGCGCCTTGCACTCCGCCGGATACTTCTGCATCGCCAATGGATCGTTGGGCGAAATGATGGTCAGATCGACTGGCGTTGGTACGTCGTGAAACGACAGCTCGCGGGCGTAGGCCATCGCCCCGGTGTAGAAGCTGGCGATCTGGTTCTGGTTCAGGTCGGTATTGACGAAGAACGATGCGGTGAACACCTCGGGGATGACGCGCACGCCGGACGTGTCCACGCCGTGCGCTTCGAGCCACGCACGGTAATCGCTGAAGTCCTGCCCTGCCGTCCCCATCACCACGGGACGCTCGCCGAGCAGCGCCAGCGTGAAGGCGATGTTCGGAGCGCAGCCCCCGTACTGCTTACGCATTTCGTCCACCAAAAAGCTGAGGCTTAGCTTGTTGAGTTTATCCGGCTTGATGTGCTCGATGAAGTCGCCCGGAAACGACATTAAATAGTCGAAGGCGATGGAACCGGTAATGACAATGTTCATGTTATCCCCCTAACAGCACTTTCAGATAGATCCACAGCACGCGCAACCCGGTGCGCACGGCTTTCCAGCCTGCCAGGCCCTTGCCCTGCGCCACCGAGCGCGGGTGGTAGTTGATGGCGATCTCGTCAATCTTGTGGCCGTTTTTGAGCAGCTTGCACGGCAGATCGAAGTCCAGATCGAACTCGTGGCTGCTGAGATTGAGCGCCCGCACCACATCCACGCGCACCAGCTTGGGGCCGGTGGCAATGTCGGTCAAATGCCCGCCGAAGAGCAGGTTGGCGATGGCGGTCAGGCCGCGCACGGCCCAGTAATTCTGCGCGTAAAGGTAGATTTTGCGACCGCCGAGTGTGCGCGAGCCGAATACGGCCACCGTCTTGCCGGGCGTCACCGCTTCGGCCATACGCGGGATGTCGGCGGCCTCGTATTCCAGGTCGGCGTCGAAGATGATGGCGTAATCGCCGCTGGCCTCGCGGAACCCGGTGAGGATCGAGGCGCTCTTGCCCATGTTGCGCGAGTGCAAGACCACCCGCACCCCCGGCGTATCTACTTCCTGGAGCATCTCACGCGTGCCGTCGGTGGAGCAGTTGTCCACTGCGATGACTTCCTTGTCCCACCCGGGCGGAAGCACAACTGCGTGCGCCTGCTTGATCGCGTCGAGGATCGTGCGGCGCTCGTTATAGGCGCAGATGATGATCGAGAGTTTCGTGACCCGTGATGCGTGATCCGTGACCTGCCGATTCGCCGATTCGCCGATTCGCTGATTCGCTGATTCTACCTCTTGCGTCATACGAGTCCCCGCGTTTTGAAGAAATCCTCGAAAACCTGCAAGACATATGCCAGTCGCGCATCGTCCATGCCTGGATACACGCCGATGAAGAAAGCGCTCTTGAGCACGCGCTCAGTCTCCGGCATCGGTGTGGCGACGCGATGGGGGATATTGCGATAGCCGGGTTGGTGCAGGATGTTACCGGCGAACAGGTAGCGGGTCTCGACCTTGCGCTCGCGCAGGTAGTCGTTGAGATCGCGGCGGGTGAAAGGCGCCGCCTCTTGCACGGCGATGGTGAATGCGAACCACGCCGGATCAGCCTTGGGACTCCATACCGGCAAAACCAGATAATCGGCGTAGCGAGACAACCCCTCGTAAAGCACTTTGAAATTGCGCTGGCGAACCGTTGTGAAATCCGGCAGTTTGTCGAGCTGCGGCAGGCCGATGGCGGCCTGGATGTCCGTCATTTTGAGGTTGTAGCCGATCTCGGTGAAATAGTAGCGGTGATCGTAAGGCTCGCCCAGGCCGGGGATTTCCCAGTCGAAACGCTGGCCACACTCGCCATCGCGGTGGCTTTTGTGATCGCACCAGCAGTCGCGGCCCCAATCGCGGATGGAGTGGGCGATGTGGTACAGTTGCCTGTCGTTTGTCCCAACCGCACCGCCCTCGCCGGTGGTAATGTGGTGCGCCGGATAGAAGCTGAAGGTGGAGAGATGGCCGAACGCGCCGCAGAATACGCCGTCGTAGCGACTGCCCAACGCGTCGCACGTGTCTTCGATAACGTAAAGGTCGTGCGCCTGCGCGAAATCCATCACCCGGTCCATCTCCACCGGATTGCCGAGGATATGCGGGACGAAGATGGCGCGTGTCTTCTCCGAGAGCGCGGCCTCCAATAAATCGACGTCAATGTTGTAAGTCCCTACTTTGCAGTCGACGAAAACGGGCATCAACTGGTTCTGCACGATGGGGGCGACGCATGTGGGGAAGGTAGCTGCCGGTGTGATGATCTCGTCGCCGGGTTGTAGCGGTCGTTCGAGTTGGCGCGAGCACAGCGTCGTCATCGCCACCAGATTGCCCGATGAGCCGGAGTTGACCGTAAGGACGTGCTTGAGGCCCACGTATTGCCCCAGCCGCTTGGAGAATGTCTCCACGCGCGGGCCGTCGGTAAGCCAGAAATCGAGCACGGCTTCGACGGCGCTTTGCAATTCGCACTCATCGTAGACGCGCCCGCCGTAATTCACGAACGTCTCGCCCGGTACAAATGTCGCTGGCCGGTGCGCCAGGTCATAATATTCGGCCACTTTGTCGAGTATCTCGCGGCGTAGCGCTTCTGCCCGCGCCGTTGCTTGCTTATCTGCCATAATCATACCTCCGAAATAGAACGTGACTTGTGATGTGCGATTCGCGTATCACAAGTCACGCATCCCCGAAATTGTTTTCTGTAATCCTTCCGCTAATTCCATGCGCGCTTCCCATCCGGTAAGTCGCCGCGTGCGATCCACATCGGCGGGGATGGCGGGGACTTCACCAGGCCGGTAAGGGAGCGCTCCGGCGAGGATGCGTCCGCGCGCGCTGCTCAGCGCCCAGATGCGCTCGACAACGGTGCGAATACCGTGCAATTGGCCGGTTCCCACGTCCAACGCGCGCCCTTCGATGCCGGGCGCCACCGCGGCTGCCAGTAATCCCTCGACGGCGTCCTCGACGAAAACGAAATCGCGCTGCTGCTCGCCGGTCGTCATGCGGAAATCGTCGCCGCTCAGTGCTGCTCGAATCGCAGCGGGGATCAGGGCTTGTTCGCGCTGGCCCGGCCCGTACACCTGAAACAGCCGCATCCACACAATAGGCGCGTCCCAGGCGTTGAAGGCAGCGCGTGAAAAGGCCCACGCCGCAACCTTCGAAGCGCTGTAGGCATTGAAAGGGTCTAGCTCAGTGTCGGCGCGACGCGCGCCGTATTCGTAGGATGAACCAACCAACACGATACGCTTTACTGTTTCCACCTGCCGCGCCGCATCCAAAACGTTGATGACGCCCCCAACGTTAACGGCGCAGGCGGCAGTGAAGGGCAAATCGGGGTTGGTGATTCCAATCGCCGCGAGATGGATGATTAGCCTCGGCTGGGCGGCAACAATCGCCTCGACGACGCTCTCCGGTAGGGTGATATCGCCGGGAATCGCGCGCACGCCATCGAGCAGCAACGTCGCTTCGTCGGGCAGCACGAGCGCAGTCACATCAGCGCCGGCTGCCATCAGGTGTTCGGCCAATCGCCGCCCAATGAATCCCGTCGCACCGGTTAGGAACACCGGAGTTGATAGTCCGAGGTTGAATGTTGACAGTTGTTTCGAGGTCTTGGGCATAACTTTCAACTTTCAATTTCCAACTTATAACCCAAGTATTGTGCATACCACGCCATCGTCTCGACCATGGCCGCTTCACGCGACCACGCCGGCTGCCAGCCGAGCGCATCGTGGAACTTCGCGCTGTTCAGGTATTGATCTTTGATCTCGTTCTTCACCTCGTCCAGCACGATAGGTTCGAGCCGGGGGTGGGGCGATAGTCGCAAAATCAAGCGGGTCATTTCCAGCACACTGACCGGTTCGTCGGTGCTGCAATTGAACGCCTGGCCGCGAATCTCCGGGCGGTCGAGTGCCTGAGCGAGCATCATATAAGCGCGAACGGCATCGCGCACGTAAAGGTAATCGCGGACGAACGTGCCGTCGGAGCGGATGATCGGCGCTTGCCCCTGTAGCGCGCTGCGGATTGTGCCGGGGATCAGGCGGTTCCAGTTGAGGTCGCCGCCGCCGTACAGATTGGCGCATCGCGTGACAGCGATGGACATATCATAAGTCTTGGCGTAGGTTTGCGCGATCAAGTCGGCGGCGCTTTTGGAGACGTCGTAGGGATGTTGGCCGTGCAGTGGCATATCTTCTGTGTAGGGTAGGACGGGCTGCGTGCCGTAGGCTTTGTCGCTGGAGGCTACGAGGATGCGTCTGACGGTGGGCGAGCGCCGCGCCGCCTCAAGCGTGGTCCATGTCCCCCGGACATTAGTCTCGAAAGTGGAGAGTGGCGCGCGGTTAGCGATTCCCACGATGGTTTGCGCTGCCAGATGGAAAACGGTGTCGATTTCGTACTCGTTGAGCACGCGCTCCATCGTCGCGTAATCGGTCACATCGCCACGGGCGATGCGGATGTTGTGGATGACGCCAGAGCGCGCGAGCTGCGACTGCGGCACATCGTCGCGGATCAGTCCGACGACGTCAGCTTTGGCCTCGACGAGCGCTTGGGTGAGCCACGAGCCGAGCAGCCCGGTGCAGCCTGTGACCAGGACGGGGCGGTCGCGCCAGAAAGATGGGTTCATTTAGTTGCCTCCCTACCAGATTTTCCACGGCGCGCCTTCTTCCCATAGCGCCGTCAGTTCCTGTGCCTCTTTGAAGGTGTCCATCGCGCGCCAGAAACCATGATGTTCGTAAACGGCCAGCTGCCGGTTGGCGGCAAGATTGGCGAAGGGTTCGCGTTCCAGGATCAGATCGTCGCCGCCGTCAAGATAGCGCAGCGCGTCGCGTTCGAAGACGAAGAAACCGCCGTTGATCAGCGTATCGACCAGGGGTTTCTCCTGGAAGCCGGTTACTTTGCCTTGCCCATCGGTTTCGAGGATGCCGAAACGCGAGAAGGCGCGCACGCCCGTCATCGTGGCGAGCAGACCTTGCCGGCGGTGGAAAGCCAGCAGCGCGTGCAGGTCGATATCGGCGACACCGTCGGCGTAGGTGACGAAGAAGCGCGGCGTCTTGACATAGCGCGCAGCTTTGCGCACGCGCGCACCGGTCATCGTCTCCGCTCCGGTCTCGGCGAAGGTGATACGCCAGCCGGCGGTGTCGTTGGGGGTGTGGTAGAGCGGTGCGCCGTCGCCAAGCGCCAGCGTAAAATCGCGGCTCTGCCAATCGTATTCCAGGAAATACCGTTTGATGAGATCGCCATAATGGCCGAGTGCCAGGATGAAGTCGGTGAATCCCTGCGCCGCGTAGATTTTCATCACATGCCATAGTACCGGACGGTCACCAACTTCGACTAAGGGTTTGGGGACGGTGCGGTCGCCCATACGGGTGCCTTTGCCGCCACAAAGGATGATAACGGGAATTTGTTCATTGATCATGTATGTACCTTGGCTGCCAAATTGAAACGGAAAACGTGAAACTGTGCCGGGGAAATCCATCACGTTTCACGTTTCCTGTGTCATTGTCGTGTATCTTCATCAATCTATGTGATGGGCGTTATGGTAACACGGCGGGGCGTTTTGTCAACTCTGGATTTGACAAACCCACTACTTCGCAGTAAAACAGTAGACAGTAGACGGGGATATGGAGTAAGCTGAAAGCTGATTGCTGGCAGCTATGAAGGAGGGATAGGCATGGCGGTGGTAACCATTTCGCGTGAATTGGGCAGTTGCGGCGATCAAGTGGCGGAACTGCTGTGTGAGCAGTTGGGATACTGCCGGGTGGACAAAGACATGCTGTTGCACATCGCGCAAGAGGCCGGCGTCGATACTGAAACGATTTTGGAAAAGGAGCGCGATGTTACACAGCGGGCCAGGCTGGTCAGCGGCGAGATGACGTCGCTGTATCGCAAGCAAGCCTCCGCTTTTGAGAAAAAGGGCGCACTCGACGATCAAACTTACGAACAGGTGGTTCGCGATACGATGGAGCGTTTCGCCCACGAGGGCAACGTCATTATAGTGGGGCGTGGTGGGCAGATGGTTCTGAGTGGGTGGTCTACGGCGTTGCACGTCCGTCTCTACGCGCCGCCGGAAGTGCGCGTGCAACGCCTGATGGAGCGCGAGCACCTGTTGCAGGCGGAAGCCGAGCAGCGCATTGCACAATCCGACGAGCAGAAGCGCCAATACATCCGCCATTGGCACAACAACGCCGATTGGCGGAATTCCAAATATTACCATCTGGCCATCGACACAGCGCGATTCTCGCTCGACACTGTGGCGCAGATGATTGTGCTGGCAGCGCAAGACATCGATCAGACCCGGTGAGTTTTTGGGCAAATTACGTAATTGATGAGGGAAAATGAAAAAGAAACAATGGTTGAACTATGTATTGCTTTACCTGTTTTGGGCGGTCCTGATTGTCCTGGGGTTTTGGTTCCTGATTAGAAGTCGGGATACAGCGCTCATTGTTCTGGGATATTATGCTGGAGATGACTTCAATCGTTTATGGCGGGCGGGCTTTTTTGACAAGGCTTTCTTCCTCTTTCTGGGATTAGCTCTGGTGGTCTACTTCTATGCGACGGAGGCATACCTGCGTGCCGGTATTGAAAAGCAGGACTTGCTACGGCGTTTTTTCAAAACTGCAGGGTGGGTATTGCTTGTCATCTTTGTGGTTGATGTGGTTCTGTTGGTGTTGCAACAATCCATCGAAACAATGTGGTTACGCTGGGTAATTCCCGTCGCCGAACTTGGACTGGGAATAGTTTTGTCCTGGATGGGTCGGCGAAAGCCAAGAAACCGCATCGAACCGCCGACAACGATGAATCAGGTTCAGTCGCACCAGTCATAGTCTTTGGGGAAAGCCTAAACACATAAGTGCAAACCAACATCGCTGCGGAGCCGACCAGCAGTGTTGGTTTGCATCCTTTGTTATCTTACTAAAGCCCTTCGAGCCAGACACCCAGGGCCAGAATCACAAAAGCGACCAGCGCCAGCCAAACGGCGAGGTCTGTGAGCACCGGAAGCGTGATAAGAGCGCCAAGCAGACCAAGAACCGCCAAGACTAAGGCAACGATAAACGTTGTTTGTTTAGGTGCACTGAGTTTCATAGCTAACCTCCATAAGTATGATGTAAGATCAATGACCTTCCCGGCTCCGTTGCCATTGGGCTAGTCATAGAAGATCCTAAAAACTCAAATCGCGCTGTGTCCGCTGATCCCTGCATCGCTCAGGCAAATCTACTCAACAATTTTATTATATGCCCTATTGTTTTATTTGCAAAGTAAGGACGATAGGGCTATTGCGTCTCATGACTCCTTGCTGCTCGCAATGTTATGACCACACCTCGCCGCCCGTGTACTTCGCCACGGCATCCATATCCAGCGTGACGCCCAGGCCAGGCGCGTCGGGGATCGCCAACATGCCGTCCGCGTCCAGGCGCCAGCCGCCCACGCTGAGTGCGTCCACGTAGGGCGAACCGGTGAGGTACTCCACCAGATCAGTTTCCGGGAAAGCCGAAGCCAATTGCAGGTCGGTGGCGAGACCTACGGCGGTGTTCCACCCGTGGGGGATCATGCGCACGCCGTGATCCTGTGCCATCCACGCGATACGGCGCGATTCGGAGATGCCGCCCACCTTGGTGACGTCGGGCTGCACGATGTCAAACGCGCCCGCTTCCAGCCACGGTTGGAACGACTGGCGGCGCGTCAGCACCTCACCGCCGGAGATATGGACGGGCGATGCTTGCCGGAGCATCACGTAATCGCGCAGCGCGTCGGGCTTGAGCGGTTCTTCGAACCAGGCCACATCGTAGTCCGCCAACATGTACGACGTGCGCAGCGCCCACTTGTAACCGTTGGGCCAGAAGGCGTCGCTGCCCCCGGCATCCACCGTCAACAGGTCGTCCGGGCCGATGGCGTCCCGCGCGGCGCGCACGATGGCTTCGTCCAGCGCGTGACTCTCGCGTCCAAACGGACCCCAGCCCATCTTGAAGGCGCGAAACCCCTGCGCTTTGAGGTAGAGCAGATGCTCAGCCAAGCGCCCCGGTTCCTCCATCAGCAGCGAGGCGTAGGGCATCACCCGCTCGCGGTAGCGCCCGCCGAGTAAGCGTCCCACCGGTTGTCCCGTCGCCTTGCCGAGGATGTCCCACAGCGCGATGTCGATACCGCTGATGGTGTGTTCGATACTGCCGCCGCGTCCCATCCAAAACATGGACTGGCGCAGTTTCTCGCTCACGCGCTCCGGTTCCAGCGCATTCTCGCCCCGATAGAGCGGCTCCAGCACGCCCAACGCCGCCCGCACCAGCGCGTCGTTGGTGTAGACGCTGCCGAAGCCGGTCAGCCCTTCGTCGGTGTGCACGGCGACCAGCGTGTGGATGCAATCCTCTTCCAGGATGTCCTCGCTCCACCCGCCTTCCGGCGTGACGCCGCGCAGGCCTACGGCAAGAATGTCACGGATTTTCATACTCATCTTAATGGTGTTCTGCTGCTTCAGCTTCTTCTTTCGTCTTATGCACGGTTCCGTCCGCATGCTGCGGCGGTGTGTAGATCGTGTATAGCTTAAGCTTCTTGGTCGAAGAGGTATTGATGACGTTGTGATAAGTGCCGGCCGGCACGACCACGGCATCTCCTGCGCCGACCAGATGTTCTTCGGTGTCACCAAAGACGAATTTGGCTTTGCCTTTTTCGATGCGGAAGAACTGGTCGACATCGTCATGCACTTCGTTGCCGATTTCCTCATCCGGCTGCAAACACATCACCACGAGCTGCAAGTGTTTGCCGGTAAACACCACTTGACGAAAGTTCTTGTTCTTTTCGGTGAGTTTTTCTATAGGTCCAACATAAGCGGTCATTTTCTTTGCCTCCTGGCTGTTGATCTGGGATCGCGCTGTGCTTCGGTCCCGCGACGCGATCTGGGTATGAGCATATTTGCTCTTGTTCAGTCCATGTTATCTCGAAAGACAGGTAATACAAACGGAGATTTCAATCCTTGTTTGTCCAGGTGAGGTAGTGATATCTGGCATCTGCGCGCAGCAGAAAGCCCCGGTCGAATTGATCGATGCTCGCGCCACGGTAGTTTCTGCCGTGCGGATTCGTCTTCAGCGGTAGGCCAAGTGGGCGCACAGTTTGCGCCTCGACGACATACTCATAAGCTTGCAGATAGTAGCCTTCATCTTCGCTATGCACGCGTTCTTGCCGCTGGAAGATGAGAATGGTATCCTCGACTTTGAACAGCCCGGCGCTGCGATTTCCCCAGCCGCGCCGGTTGGGTAGAGGACCGAGCGATTGCAAGGCACATTGCCCGGCGTCGCTGCCGTAGAGGAACAGCCATTCGCCGGCTTCTAGCAGGTATCGTCCTTCCCCAAGGCAGATTGCGCCGGTTGTGTAGTCATAGACGCCATTGGCGACGAGCGGATACCCTAGCGTCTGTGTAGGCGTAATCACGAGCAGTGGGTTTGGGTTATGGGTGAGGTATTCGGCTGTGCCGACGCGCCAACCGGAAAGCGTTGGTTTCTCGACGTCGGTAATGCCGAGCAAGCTGTCTCCAAACGCGATCAGTCCCGATAGGGCGCGACACTGCGGGATGTTCCACCGTTGCAGGAGGGCGCCGCTCGCCATATCGAATTTGACGATGTCCGGCATCAGGAAGAAGAGCACCGTCCCTTCCTTGTGCAGCAGCACCGTGTTGTTGCGATAGCCGTTCTCGGTGTCGAACAGCCCTTCGGCAAACACCGCGCGTTCGCCGCTGCGGAGATCGAGTCTGACGGCGCGCCCTCGTCGTGTACTCCAACTTCGATCCACCCGTTCGATAAAGTAGATGTGCCCATCAGCGTGTCGCAGTCCCCAACTTTGCGGTGTAAGCGGGTACGACGCCCGGCATTGGCCTGTCGCCATCTCGTAGCCGTTCAGGTTGCCCTTGAGGTCCAGCGCCCACACCAGACCGTCGAAGAGGAAAAGCTGCTCGATAATGCCCTCTTCCGCGCGCGTGCTCCACTGCTTTTTCCCCGTGTCTGCATCCAGCGCGGTGACGTTGGCGCTCCAATCGGCGAGGATGATCTGCTCACCGGCGCATACCGCGGCGCTGACGACCGTGCGCGCTTTGCCTGTCCAGCGTAGCTCGAGCGGCGAGTCCGGTTGTTGCTTGCGTTCGAGGTTGATGTAGTGCATCAGTCATCTGTTCGGCTTGAACAGTCTATCCAACACCGTCCGGTTGGTTTGCTGCGCCTGGGCCGTCTGAGGGGAATAGTTTTCTCTCCGCAGCGCCGATAATTGATAGCTGACCATGCGTTTCGCCGCCACGATTTCAACCTCCGGCAACAGCATTTCCTGGGCCAGGAAATCATCAATATCGCTTCCGAAATAGTGTGCCTTCATGGTTCATCTCCCATTCTAATCCTGCAAATCCTGTTAATCCTGTCTGAAAATGGTCTGCCTTATGCCTTTTGCCGGCTCAATCGCTCACTGTAGTTAACGGTCAATTGGCATTAGCCACTGATTTTCGATTTCCGATATAGAGTCGCGATGCGACAAGGTGGGAATCGATAAGCAGTTGGCAGCGTTTTGGTTGATGGTGGCACTGTCTGGCAAGCTGACAAAATTAAAGTTATCGAAGCGTGCGTCGGCGTTTGGCATATTGCTATATGGACTGACGATTAGTCCGACACTGCTTGCGGGTTGCGTCGGGCCAGTATCCGGCAAGAGATTATTGACTACAGTTCCGTTAATGTAAAGACTAAACCAACCACTGTTGCGTGTTACCTTTAGATGATTAACAGCAGTACCGCCTAGAATAGCAGTGCTACTCGTTGGAGGTACGACTTCTGTTAAGCCGCTTGGATCACGATAGTAGAGTCGATAAACCCCTAGATCAGCATTCATATCAAACAGATAGTAGCTGCTGAAATCATCCGCTACGCCAAAGATCAAGCCGTAACTATTACCCGTTACATTGGCCCAATGCACATCGGTTTCGACGATATAATTCTGCCGAGGGCATGTCGGCGCCTTTACCAGATACATATATCCTGTTTCTTGAGCCAGGACACGATATTCACCATCTAGATACTCATAGCGTACATAGTCGTCATCAGTGATTGGCCATCCAGTATTGGGGTTGCTGAAATCATCTAGTAAATCGACTTCACATTCGGTGTAGTGATTGACAGTGAGTGGCAAGAAGATGTGTGAACGCAGGTCGACGTCAGCAGCAGCGTTAATGCTCACATCAGCCCAATGGGTAGTCGCAATGTTAGGTATGATTACGCCTGTTGGGGTGAGATCGCTGATAACAGCTTGAAAAGATAAACGTGTTTCTGTGTCAGCTACAACTGATCCAGTCCATTGAAGCGTTTCACTGACAACTTGGCCTGATCCCTGGGTGAGTACTAGCGAATCAGGAACGTAGGTCACCGATATAGGTAGCGTATCTGTCATTATAACATTGTCGAGTGTAGTGATTCCTTCAAGGTTCTTCAGCTTTAAGGTGTAGGTGATGATCGCACCAGGTTGAGCGTTGCCAGTTACCTCTTTGACAAATGAAAGACTTGCCTCATACGCCCCTATGTCACAACGTCCCACGCGAGGGAATCCACGTTGATCGGTGAAAAGCGGGTTTTCGAGATGATCGGTACAGCCTGTTGGATCGCCGCCGTTGATAGCAGGGCTGGTCGCCAATAGGGGATGATAAGGCGGAAGCCCTTCGAGTGAGCCTAACTTTGGATCGACATCAAGTTGATCGGTCGCTATTGAGGTGAACGAGCAACCGGTCAAATCTCCGACAATGTTGTAACCAGCACTCTCAATCGCGTTACCTTCGACGTAGCAATTGGGCGTCTGATTTCCAGCTGCGTTGTAATCATAAGTAAAGTTGCCAGCCAGGATGGAGTTCTTCACCTCAATGTTGCTATATATTACGTATAATCCCCCACCGTTTCCCATAAAGACAATATTGTTGTTAAGTGTGGAGTTTCGGATGGACGCTGAAATGCTAGTAACCGACAATCCGCCACCACCGCCTGATGCTTGATTATCAGTTATAGTAACATTATTCAACACAAGATTTCCATAAGCGTGTCGAATGCCACCTCCATCGCCAAAGCTGACGCGATTGCCTGTTAGCGAGCTATTGTTGATATTAAGTGTGCTCGAATCGGCGTAGATGCCGCCACCAGTCGCATAGGCCACATTATCACGTATGGCACTGTGATTTAGTGTTAATGAGCTTTCCCACATAGCAATGCCGCCGCCAGAAAAGTCATTGCCGTTTTGGATAACAAAATGATCGAGAGAGACACTAGCCCCGTCCGTGATACGTATCCCGGTGTGAGCATTTTGACCATCAATGATTGACAGGCCTATTCGTTTTTGAAACGTGTCATTCCATCCCCCTGAGAATGCGACGCTTTTCTGGATCTCCACAACGGCATAGTCAGTCACATTTTGGGCACTGTAGACACCTACAGCAGTGTATACTGTATCGCCAGCAGTAAGTTTATCCATTACGCCCTCAAGGGTGCGACATGCTGTGGCTGGTGTAGTACAGGCGTTGAGATCATTGCCGTCAGGTTTTACGTACCAGGCACCATTGGCATATAAAGATTGTACACCCGGACTAATAGCTGTAGACAGAGTAATGGTGAGTAAAAGAGCGAAAGCTTGTTTACGCATATATCCTCCAAACAGATGTTTGATTTGAATGGGCGGTGAGAAATCGAGACTCAGTAGATCGAAAAAATGGTAAAACTACAAATTACTGAGTCTCTTCGTTATGGAGAATTAATGCTAATCTGTATCAACATAAGCCACCGCCGATGCAAAGGGTTTGATCGTTATGTCTGTTTAGCGTATCACCGACTTCTCCGTCGGCGCGATGCGGCGGATGACCATGCGCTCGCGGTCCATCATCTCCGGGATTTGCGGCGCGATCACGTTCTTCCACTCGTCGCTCTGGTAGACGGCGGCGTACAGCGCCTCGCGCTGCTCCTCGCTGTCGAAGCGGCGAATCCAGATGTAGAGGTCGTCCTCCTCCGCGCCGATGAAGCTGCCGATGACGACCATCCCCTTCGAAATCTGGAATGGCAGGATCACCTCTTCCATAAACTTGACCCAGCGCTCGCGCTGGCCTGGCTTCGTGCGGTATTCGCGTAGTTCGAAAAACATCTCTAGCTCCTTTCAAAATTTGTGTGTTGTAGGCTAACTTTTGTCAGCAGATTTAGCGGATTAAGCAGATTGCTATTCTTCAGAGAAAAAATCTGCTCAATCTGCTGATGAAAAACGACTACCCGCCTTCGATGACCGGCAGGAAGCGGAGGACGCTATCGGCTTTGACGGGCGCACGCAGGCCCAGGCGGGCAATCACGCCATCCACCGAGACGGCGACGCCGGGCACGAGATGGTCGCCTTCGCACAGGCGCGCCTTTGCCCCCGCATAGATCTCGTCCAACGCCTCAATGACGTGCGCTACTGTTCTGCCCGACACGCTGACTTTGTCTCGCCCGCCGGTCAGATCGCGCATCAATGGCGGAATGATAACCGTTGCCACAAGACCTCCGGTAGAATGGAAGAAAGAGCGAATGGAGAAGCAGTGAATTTACGGCTTCTCCAATCCCCAATCCTTAATCACCGATTACCCCCATCCTCTCCAACAGATGCGCCGGCGTCATTGGCAGACGGTCGGGGCGGACGTTGATCGCGCGGTAGATGGCGTTGGCGATGGCGGCGGGCGGTGGCACGATGGGTGGTTCGCCCACGCCGCGCACGCCGAACGGGTGTCTGGGATACGGCACTTCGACGATCACCGTCTCGATCATCGGCACGTCGAGCGCCGTCGGAATCTTGTAGTCGAGGAAGTTGGCGTTGAGCATTTGACCTTTCTCATTGTAGGCGTAGCCCTCGTAGAGCGCCCAGCCGATGCCCTGCACCGCGCCGCCCTGCATCTGCCCTTCGACCATCGCCGGGTGTACGGCCTGGCCCACGTCCTGCACCACGGTGTAGCGCAGTAGTGTCACCTTGCCCGTTTCGGGATCGACCTCCACGTCGGCGATTTGCGTGCTGAACCCAGCGCCCCATTCCGCCGCGTCCACGTTGGCGATGCTGCTAACGCTGCCGCCGGAGCCTGTCACCTGTTCCGCCAGTTCCGCGAAGGTGAAGCGCAGGTCTGGGGCAGCCGAAAAAACGCCCTTAGCATAGGTTACACTTTCCGCTGGAACGTCCCACAGTCCTGCCGCACGCGCCCGCATCTGGGCGATGACGTCCTTCGCTGCCTGGATCGCGGCGATGCCGGTGGCGTACGTCGTGCGGCTGCCCGCGCTCACGTCGGCGTAGCCGGTGTTGTCGGTGTCACCTACGCTTGGTTTGATCCGCTCCGGCGGCAGTTCTAGTGCCTCAGCGGCCTGCATGGCGATGGTGGTGCGTGTGCCGCTCAAATCCACGGAACTGGTGACGAGGTTGACCGTGCCATCCCCGTTGACGCTGAGGGTGCAACTCGAACGTCCGCCCCAGTTGCCCCAATAGGTGTGCGCAACGCCGCGCCCCCGGTTAGGGCCGGTCAACGGCGCGCTATAATGCTCACATGCTTGCGCCGCCTTGAGCACTTCGATGCCGCCGATACTGCCGTGCGTTCCGCCGTCGATGCGCTCGTCGCCCTCTTTGGCGTGATTGCGCAGGCGGAATTCGATGGGATCGAGGCCCAGCTTTTCAGCCAGCTCGTCGATCACCGTCTCGGCGGCGAAGTTAGCTGGCGTAACGCCCGGCGCGCGGTACGTGGAGACGCGCGGGCCATTCGTCACCACGTCGTACCCATCGACCTGTCCATTAGGAATGACGTAAGCTCCGAACATCACGCCCGCGGCGGAACCGACCGGCGAGCTGGGATACGCGCCCGCCGCATAGCACAATTCGGCCTGCGCTGCCGTGATGCGCCCGTCGCGCGTCGCGCCCATCTTCACGCGGAAGACGGCGCCCGAACTTGGCCCGGTCGCCAGGAATACGTCTGGACGCGGCATCGTGATTTTGACCGGACGTCGCGCCTTGCGGGCCAGCAGCGCCGCCGGAACTTCCAGATAGCTGGTATTCTTGCCGCCAAACGCCCCGCCGACCTCGGTGGGGATGACACGCACTTTGGCCATCGGCAGATTGAGCAGCCAGACGAGGTGGTCGCGGAAGGAGAACGATCCTTGCGTGGTGGTGTAGATTGTTAGAACGCCATCATCACTCCAAGTTGCCGCCGTCGCATGGCTCTCGATATAGCCCTGATGAACGGTTGCGGTATGAAATTCGCGTTCGACGATCACGTCGGCCTCGGCGAAACCGCGCACCGGATCGCCCTTGAGCTGTTGGAAATGGTTGGCGACGTTGCTCGGTTTGTCGCCGCGCCCGGCGAGTGATTGTGTACGCATATCATCGTGCAGGATGGGGGCGTCATCCTGCATCGCGGCCAGCACATCCGTTACGGCAGGTAGCACCTCGTACTCGACCTCGATGAGCCGGGCCGCTTGTTCAGCCAGGGTTAGCGTGCGCGCGGCGACGGCAGCAACGGCGTGCCCAACGTAGAGAACTTTCCCGCTGGCGAAGGTATGGTCGCGGGCGTACTTGTGCCACGCATCTTTCGCTTCGCCCGGCAAATCCGCTGCCGTGACCACCGCGTAGACGCCCGGCAGCGCCTCGGCGCGGCTTGTGTCGACAGAGAGGATGCGCGCGTGGGCGTGCGGACTGCGCAGAATGTAACCGTACAGCATCCCTGGCAGCGCGACATCCGACCCGAAGATGGCCTTGCCGGTCACTTTGTCCGCGCCGTCGTAGCGCGGTAAACGCTCGCCAACGACGTTGAATTTTGTGCTCATTCGTTCACCTCCTGGTCGGCAACGTTCAAGTGACGCGCCGCCGCCTGAACCGCACGGACGATCTTATCGTACCCGGTGCAGCGGCACAGATTGCCCGACAGCCACGCGCGGATTTCCGCCTCGGTGGGGTTCGGCTCGCGGTCGAGCAGCGCTTTGGTGGCGATAAGGATGCCCGGTGTGCAGAACCCGCACTGGAAGCCGTCCGCTTCCAGAAATGCCTGCTGGATCGGGTGCAGGCCGCGCCAGTCCGCCAGCCCTTCGACGGTGGTGACAGCGCGGCCTTTGATTTCGACGCCGAGGACGAGGCACGAGTTCACCAGTTGACCGTCCAGCAGCACGCTGCACGCGCCGCAGTTACCGTCGTTGCAGCCTTCCTTCGTGCCGGTCAATCCCAGGATATCGCGCAGACATTCGAGCAGGCTTTGGTGTGGTTCACACAGAAATTCGACAGGTTCGCCGTTGATCGTCGCGGAGACGAGTGTTTTGCTAGTCATGGCAGGCTTCTCCTTTCGCGCGTTGGAGTGCGCCGCGCAGGGCGCGCCGGGTGAGGACGCCGACCAGGTGACGCCGTTGCGCCGCCGTGCCGCGCACGTCGCTGATGGGTCGGGCGGCTTCCTGGGCGATTTTGGCCGCCTCTGCGAAGGCTTCTGCTGTGGGCGGCTTGCCGATGAGCGCCTCGCCTGCGGCTTTCACCCACAGCGGCGTCGGCGCGACGGCGGACAGGGCAATGCGGGCATCTGTGATGGTCGCGTGATCGTTGCTCAACGCAAGCCACGCGCCTGCGCCTGCCACAGCAATGTCCATTTCACCGCGTGGGATGAAGCGCAGGTAGCGCGCGCCGCTATGGCGTGCAGGGGGTGGGATGTGCAGTGAGATGAGCAGTTCGCCGGGACGAAGCACGGTTTTCCCTGGCGCCATGCAGAAATCGGCTACGGGGATGGTCCGAATTCCCTGCGGTCCAGCCACGGCTGCCGTCGCGCTGAGGACGATGAGCGCGGGAATCGAGTCGCCGCTCGGCGCGGCGTTGCAGAGGTTGCCGCCGAGCGTGGCACGCCGCTGGATGGCGGCTCCGCCGATGATAGACGCGGCATCGATCAGCCCTGGATAATGTTGTCGCACGGCCGGATGATCGCACAACCGCGCGCAGGAGACCGCCGCTCCGATGGTCAGTCCGTCTGTGGGGTCGAAGGCGATGCGGTTCAATTCGGGGATGCGTTTGACATCCACCAGCATCTCCGGCGCGAACAGACCGCGACGCATTTGCACCAGAAGGTCCGTGCCTCCGGCGAAGGGTCGCGCTTGACGCGTCGAATCGGCCAGCAGTGCTACCGCTTCCCCTACGGATGCTGGCGCTTGGTAAGCGAAAGGTTGCATAATTCCTCCTGTGAATGGCAAATGGTGAATGGCCGCTGACTACTCCCCGATTCCCAACTACTCCGTTAACAGCGCCTGAAATTTCTTGTTGCCCCGAATGTACTCGAAGTCGCTATCACGTTGGGCCAGGGTGCGGTAGCGCGGGTTGAGCGCGATGGCCTTTTCCAGCCAGGTGCAGGCGACACTGGCATTATTCATCAAACCGGCGGCGCAAGCGGCATTGTAGTAGGCAGTCGCATACCGTGGATTGGCGATGACGGCCAGCCGGTATTCGGCGATAGCCTGTGTGTGGTTGCTCATGCGCGCGTAACACAGACCGCGGTTGTTGTAGGCCACCGCGTAGTTTGGATCGAGCATAATAGCCTGAGTGTAATCTTCCAAAGCGCGCGCGTATTGTTGGAGCCGTGCATAAGCTTGCCCGCGATAATTGTAAGCGATAGCGCTATCGGGATTCAATGCGATGACCTGGTTGTAATCGGCGATGGCGTGTTGATACTCCTCCTGGGCCATATAGGTCAGCCCGCGGTTGAGATAAGCGTCAGCATATTCTGGATCATGCTGGATGGCCTGGTCGTAGTCGGCGATGGCCCGTGCGTAATCTTTGGTGTTATAGTGGACGTTGCCACGGCTGTTGTAGATCAGAGCGTTGTCGGGGTCGAGGGCCAGCGCCTGATCGTAGTCCGCAAGGGCCTGATCGGAGGCGTTCTGCCGCGCGTAGACCAGTCCCCGGTTGTAGTAGGTGCCCGCGAGTTGTGGGGTCGCGTGCTGCGGATTCAGTTCGATGACCCGGCTGAAGTCGGCGATGGCCTCCATATATTGTTGGCGCTGTACGTGGGCCAAACCGCGGTCGTGGTAGGCTTGTACGCACGCGGGATCGAGTTCCAATGCTTTGTCATACTCGTGAATAGCCTTGTCGTATTCGCCCATGTTCAGGTAGATGGCGGCGCGGTGGCAGTAATCAGCAGCCTGGATGTCGGGGGAAGTGACGGAGGGTTCTGTCATTGCTTCGATTTGGGGTTCCTCCAGTTCCTCCGGCTCTGCCGGTGTTTCTGGTTCTTCGGGGATGGTGGGCTCTGCCGGTATCTCTGGTTCCTCCGGCATGGCTAGGGCTTCCGGTATAACGACTTCCTCTGGCAGCGCTTCCTCGCCAGTCTCCGTCACCTCGGCTGTGGCCATTGCCTCGGTTGTGTAGGTCACTTCGTCTTTCGGAGTGCCTGTCTCCGGCACAGCGGTTTTGGGTGTGATTGGCTTCATCGGCACGGTGATATCTTCCTTGATTGGCGTCGGTGTTTCCTTGATGTACAAGTGCGGCAGTTGAGTGGTCTCCGCTGCAGGTTCCGCATCCGCCGGCGGTTGCCTCTCAAAGTCGTCGATGGATGTAGCAGCTTCGGGAACGACAATCTGCGGCTCAACGGTCTCGATTCCCTCGGATGCGGGTGCCTCAGGCTCAGGGATGAAGCGTCCTAGCCGGGCCAGGACGATCTGGCGGATGGTCTGGATTTCGTTCTGCACCGTCTCGCTGGTGTCCTCGCGTTGCGCACAGGCGTCGCAGAAAGTCAAGGTTGCGTTCCAGTCCTGGCGTTCGAGCGCCTGCCATGCCGTGTACAGAAGGTGTCCCCATTCGGTGACGGCGTTCTCCGTCAATTGTGCGCCGGCAGCCTCTTGCCAGGTCGTCACAATCTCGCCAGCAAGCGGGTAGTAGATGCGCAACGCGGTGAGGAAGGTGGCGACGCCTTGCTGGATGGTTTCGGCCTCCCGGAGCATCAGCCCGTGATACAGCGCTTCGAGCCTGTCGGTGCGCCAGTGTGCGTCACGGTACAGCGAGAGACCACCGGGGGCGTCGTCGTCGCCGTTGCCAATCTTATCGTTCTCGACGCTGCGGCGGTGGTAGTAGTCGAAGAGCCGGTTGTGAGCAGCTTGCACGAGCACGGGTGCTTGTTGCTGCGCGAAGTCGAGTAGGCGGCGACGCAGTTCTGGGTGATAACGCACATATCCCGATGCTGACACGATGAGCGGAGAAGCCAGCAGCCACGCGCTCAGGTCAGGATCGGCGCTGTCCGTCGCCTTCTGGACGATGTCCGCATCCAGGCGGCGCGGAACAGCGCATTGGAGGACGGCCTCCCGGCGTTGCGGTGGTTCGAGCCACTTGAGATAGCGATCCATCGGCGTGAGCGCCAGGTCTCCGGCGCGGCCACCCTTGGCGCTGGCCAACAGCTGTGACAGCACCGGCAGTCCGTCGGAGAAGGTCACGATGTCGGTCACGCGATCAGGGTCAGCGACGCCACAGGCTGCGAGATAGGCGCGGTTCTCGTCCTCGGTGAACGACGGAAGGGTGAAGCTCGCTGTTACTGGACGAAATGCTGTCCATGTCTCGTCGAGGGGCTGTGTGCCCGCCAGCACCAGCCAGATATTAGCACGCATCTCGTAGCGGGTGAGCCACTCTTGCAGCCACGCCTGTAGGTGCGGGCCGAGGCGTTCCCAATCGTCAAACCCCACGACGATGGCGCGCACGGTGGCCCAGGCATTCATATCTTTGACGAAGATCTGGGTCAACGTCTCCACCGGCGTTTTCACCAGTGCAATCTTGGCCGGGTTGCCGAAACGCTCGAACAGGTACTTGTTCCACGCTTCAGTCTGTATCTCCTGCGCTTCGGCCACGTCGCCGAGCAGATCGAAGACCCCGCCCGGTGTGTGGAAGTCCTCGGCCACAATACGCGTGCAGGCGATATATTCTTCGTAACGTTCCTCGAAGGCCGAGAATGGCGTCCCGGCCTCGGCGAACTGCTGCGCCAGCCGGAGCATCGTCTGCAGGATGGTCTGTTCGCGGACGGCGGTCGCCTGCGTCGCATCAACCTTCACTGTTACGGCGTTGTGTTCTTCCGCGATGGCGCGCAACTGCCTCAACAGTGCGCTTTTGCCCACGCCGTCAGGCCCATGCAGGGCAAAAATCAGATAGGCGGGCACTTGATATAAAAAGTTCAGCCGGAATAACTCCTGCTCACGCTCGCGTCCGATGAAGAGCGAGCCGTGACGCTGCTCCATAAGTTTTTGCCAGGTGGTGGCTCTACCGATCATACTTCCTCCTAAAAATAATCGCATATTCCAGGTTCTAAGCCAGAAATCCTGTTCAGGACTATGTGGTTTTGTATGATCTAGTTTATCCTGATTAGGAAAACGGGCAACCGATGCTGTTTGCTTGTCTTTGTGACGATTTGAGAAATAATTGGGCAATGGGTACTGGACTGAAACCCTTGCGCCAGATACACAAAGCTCTCTGGACCAAAAGAGGAGGGACAGAATGCACCGGATACAAAAAACTCGAGTATTTCATCTCTGCTACACACTAGCGTTGGTGTACAGCACGCTTTGGTTGCTTGGACTCCCGCAGACTGTCCGTGCGGACGGACTATGTGTTGATCCCCTCGACGCTCTTTGTTACCTCGCCATCCAGGACGCTGTCAATGCTGCCGCGCCCGGCGATACGATCAACATTCACGCCGGAACCTATTACGAACACGTGACGGTGAACAAAACCCTAACTTTTGCTGGCGCGGGCGCGGATCACACGTTCGTAGACGGCAGCGGTAGCGGGCGCGTGTTTCACGTTGGAACCGGCAGCGTTTCCTTCAGCAATCTGACCATTCGAAACGGCAACGTTTCTGGGAATGGCGGTGGTATCTATAACAACGGTACGCTGACGGTAACAAATTGCCTACTTTCTAATAATACAGCAACTGAGGGTGGCGGTATCTACAACAACAGAGGCACAGCGACGGTGATGACCAGCACCCTCTCCGGTAACATAGCTACCTCTTACGGCGGCGGCATTTGCGTCGGCCAGGGTGTTTTAACGGTGCAAGATAGCACTTTTTCCTACAACTCCAGTTACTTTGGCGGTGGCATCTACACTATTGGCCAGAAGAATACGATCAATAATAGTACTTTTATAGGCAATTCGGGTTCCTTTGGCGGCGGTGTTGTTGCCTCGGGTGTGACGAGTGTCAGCAATAGTTTCTTCTCCGACAACGTCTGAAGTTACCCCCAAAAACTAGACCACATGCTAAATGGAAATGGTGTACAATTC
>DAIUDK010000062.1:0-29639 GCA_036845725.1 Chloroflexota bacterium | reverse complement strand
TGCTTGACGAAGAGATCGTAGGCAACGAATGCATATTTGCCAAACTGAACCTCAATAGCCACGCGATCTTTGACAAAATCTGTCTGGTTATAGCTGAAAATCGGGGTTTCACCTGCGGCTTCTATTTCCCGTTTTTGTTCCTCTGCCGGCGATGTAAGCGTCTTGCGAATTAACTTTTCACTCTTGGTGACCCAATAATTCACCCGGCTTTCATCCCACGATTTTTCCCTGAGCAGTCGCTTGAACGCAGCATTCATGTCGATGGGGCTGAATAGAAGCTTGCCTTTCATCGTCTTTTCTTTTGAGACTTTCGTTCGGCACTCGTTGGCGTCGACCGCAGAAATGACATCTTGGATCTCCTGCCAAAGCTTCGGCTTGTGAACAAGTAGGAACTCAAGTCCGTTTAAGTGAGAATAGGTTTCTGCGATCTTCATTTGTCACTTTCTCCATATTCGGGCCGTTTTTCGAGCAGTGCCATCTGTGTAGCATCCTTGCTCCAAGGGGCAACGGTAAGACTGTTTCCGGCTTCAACCGGGTCGTAAACTGGCCTGTCCATAGGACGAGTCCGCAATGTGCCGGCGATTTCTTGTTGGATCCTTTGGCAAGCAAGTTCGATGTACTTGGGGATGGTTTCTGCTCCAGCCCCTCGTCGTTTGTGGCGAATGGCGGCGATGATTGACGTCCCCGTCCCGAGAAATGGGTCTAGCACCCAATCGCCTTCATTAGTTAGAGAAAGCACCAATCGCTCAATCAACTCGACAGGAAACTGGCATGGATGCTCGGTTTTCTCGACGTGGTTGCTTTTTACATTTGGAATAATCCACAGGTCGCCCGGATTTTTGCCAAGAGGGTTAGACGAATATTGACCGGCTTTTGGCCCTTTGAAATACTTCTTTCCGGGGTATTTCTGTGGGACGCGTACTGGATCGAGATTGAAGGTGTACTCATCTGATTTGGTAAACCAGATAATGGTTTCATACCGCCCGGAGAACCTCCGACTGCAATGCAGCCCGTGCTCAAAGTGCCAAATGATGCGATTTCGCATTTGTAGGCCGAGATCCGAGAAAATGGGATACAGAATCGTGTCCAGAGGAATGATGGCTCCTCTATCCACATAGTTGCCTACTTGCCAGCAAATGCTCCCCTTGGGCGATAGCGCACGCACACATTCGCTGATGACTTGAGCTTGTTGTGCAAGGTACAAATCGAGGTCAAGTTTCTTCTCGTATTCTTTTCCAATGTTGTAAGGTGGCGAGGTCACGACGAGTTGGAGTGCTTCGTCCGGGATGGACTTTAGTAGATCAAGACAGTCGCCAGGATGCACGACAATGGATGCAGATAAAGCAAATTCATCTGCTATCTTTTGATCTGGACTGAAGAGCGGTTTGATATTTTGTGTCATCGCTTTAACTCCGACACCAGTATACGTGCTTTTCGTTGGACGGTCAACCGTTGTCAGTAGTCTTCGTCATTATGATGGTTTTCATCGCAGCTTGTATCCCCGCGAGCGGAAGCTTGTGCTCTTCCGTCAAAAGCCCTGCGAACTGCTCTGCGAGAATTTCTTCTGGATCGAACTCCATATTGGGCGAGCTACCCAACAGGTCTGGCCATCCAGTCACTTGATGCGGGTCAAGACAAAGCGGGTCTTCGTTAACCCACGCGGCTTGCCATCGACCGTCTTTGTGTTCGATGACAAGGAGTTGTGTTTGCAAACTCTTCAAAATGTCTTGGGCGCTGTCGACTGTCGCCAGGCGTTCTTTCAAGACCATAATCGGCATGACGTGCACAGGTTCTCCCTGGTACGACAGGGTGATATAGTGATCTTGATAGGGTGCATCGGGATTCGTGAGCATCCGCGCTTTGAGGCTTTCCGGAAATGTCAGGCGGCCGGATTGCATCCGCCGAAATCCGAGGCTCTGGTACAGTGTAGTGCGGAGCTGGGGATGCCGTCTTGAGATGATGTGAAATACTTCGTGCGTGAGCAGTCGCAGCAGAGCGAGCAAGTCGGGATATTTCCGCAGTCTGCGTTCCGGAAGAATAATCGCGTTGGAACGAGTGTAGGCGCTGTTCCATTCCTCGTTTCCGGTCGTTTTGATGAAGACGATGGACTCGGCGAGGGGAATCTGCTGCTCGGTAAGTCGCTCATTCAACATCTGGATGGCGCTCTGGAGTCGCTCGCGTTCAGCGGCGTTCCATTCGAGCGCATTTTGGGCGAGAAACGCCAGGTAGTCGTCCTCCGTTACGGGATCGTGAGTTTGCATCTTGAGCGCCCACTCGCGCGGATGCATCGCCTGGATGTAGGCATCGCGCGCACATAAGAGTGCGCACGCCTGTTCCACACTTGCAAACTCACTGGTAAGATGCGGCATCATAAGGCTCTTCATTTTCTGGAAATTGTATCTTCATCGATTCCCTCCTGCGTTTCGTTACGCCGGAGATACCTGTCGTATCCACCGGGCGAAGGCGACGAGCAAATCGCGCAGAAAGCCACGCGCAGTCTCGTCTGTCAAAGTCCCTTCGGCGTCGAAAACTTGCTCGGCGCGCGCAACTAGGACCTCTGGCTTGCTTAAAGGTAAAGCGCCAATGTGCGTGAGAATCTGGCGCAGTTGCAGTTGTGATCTCACCGTGCCAAAATTTCCGGTGCTGGCGCCGATTATGGCGACCGGCTTGCCGTTCAAAGGTTGTTGCGGTGCGCGCGAGGCCCAGTCGATGGCGTTTTTGAGCGTGCCGGTCACCGAACTGTTGTACTCAGGCGTGGCGATCAAGACCCCATCGGCTTGCGCCAGGAGGGTGCGGAACTCAACCACGGCCTCTGGAAACGGCTTCTCGAAATCCTGATTGAACATCGGCAGCGGAGAAAGGTCGATGATGTCCAACGCCATCCCTGGCGGCATTAACTCGGCGGCTGTGCGCAAAAGCGCCGTATTATACGACCCCTCGCGCAGGCTGCCGGAAATCCCCACGATGTGAAGCGGATTGGAGGTTGTCATAGATTTCTCCCTTTCCTGTGACTGTCCGTTTTCTGGGCGAATTTACAACCGGGCCACAGCGACCGCGGTCGTCTCATCGCCGCGCAAGGCCATGCAGTTGACGCCTTGCACGACGCCCTCTTTCGGCGGCACTTCGGCGGCCTGGAAGCGGATAATTTTGCTGTTGCGGGAGATGATGAAGACATCGTCGTCCGTCGCCACCGCCGACGCAGCAACCAGGCGATCGGTCTTGAGGGCGACTTTGCCCCCACCGCCCGGACTCTTGTTCGCGGCGAAACCTGACATTTGCCGGATCGTCCCCTTGCCATCCGCGCCGAGTAGGAAGACGCTGCTTTCGTCGTTAGCAGCAGTGGCGGCGACAACGGCGTCGTTCTTCTCCAGGCGAATGCCCAGGCAGCCGGTCTTGGGCACGCGCTGCGCCGGGAAGCGGATGGCGAATCCCTGCCGTGTGGCGATGAAAACTTCGTCGGTGCTGCCGGGGAGCCAGCACGCCGCCGCCAGCGGGCCGTATTTCGCCGCGTCGTAGTAGACGACGCCCGCAATCATGCTCTTGCCCACAAAACTGGCGCGTACCGTCATCACCCAACCGCGCTGCCCCACCAGCGCGAGTTGCTCACCGCCGTCTTCGGGGATCGCTGCCGCGAGCCGTTCTCCGGGTCGCAGAGTGAGCAGGCCGGCGAGCGCCGTCCCTTTGGCGCGGATCGGCATTTCGGGCAGGCGGTTCACCGGCAGCCGATACGTGCGGCCCTGGTCGGTAAGCAGGATCAGGCTGGCGCTCTCATCCGCCAGGGTGAGCAACGCTGGCGGATCGTCGTCCGGCGCATCCAGGTCGAAGATGCCCATCCCGCCGCGTCGCTGGCGACCGTAGAGGTGGCGCGGCGTGCGTTTGAGCAGTCCACCCGCCGTCAGCGTGATCAGGTTGATCGTGGTTGGCGGTTCGCACAGTTCCGGCTCCGCATCCGGTTCCGGCTCGGCAACCACTTGTGGACGCGCGCGCCGAGCCGTCTGCGCCGTCAGTGCCGCTTCCAGGCTCTCGATGTAGGCCAATACGTCAGGTGAAACTTCACTCAAATCCGGTCGTTCGATAGGCATAGTCCCTCCGCTTTCGTTCAAGAATCCGCTAAAGTCCGTTCAATCCGTTGGCAGCCACATCCTCGAACGGAAGACCTTTAGTGACGCGCGAGTTGATGGCGCGCAGCAGCGGTTCCTGTTGCAGGACGAAGTAGGCGTCGATGGCGCTGGTATGTTCGCCGGTGCGCAGCAGGTCGAGGGCCTCCGGGATGGGGGTGGGGTGGATTTCGATGAATTCGGTGCTTTCGGGGTGATTGGTCCCTGTCAGGGTCACGCCGAGCGCTAGGTAGCCGAACACCTGAATCGTGGTGAAGCCCGGCGCGGCGAACGTGCGCCCCAGCGGATGGATCGCGTCCGCTTGCCCGCCGATCTCCTCCCACAGCTCGCGGCGCACCAGATCGGTGTAATCGTCCCCGTTGAAGTCGTGCGTGCTCCCGGCGGGGATTTCCCAAAGCCAGGTGTCCACAATGTAGCGATACTGGTGGATCAGAACAAGCTCTCCGGCGGGCGTGATGGGCAGGATGAAGACCGCGCCGTGTTTGACGGGATAAGTGTAGACGCCCTCGCTCCCATCCGGTAATAGAAGTCGGTCGCGGCGTATGGCAAAACGGGTGTCGCTGTACAGGTTAGTGGATTCGAGCACCGTCCAGCCCAGGCGCTTGCCGTTGGGTTTGTCGTTCACAGGATAACCTCCAGGGTTTCGAAGGGTGGGACGCCCAGCACGACGCTGTGGCGGATTGGATCGCTGAGGGCGATGCTGAACGGCTCGCCGTCGGCGCGGACGCTGCGCGGGGCGCGTTTGAGGCCGTTGAGCGTCAGTTCGATGTGCTCGTAGGGCGGCGTGTAGTCGCCCTCGCGCGTCCATGTCACGGTCAGGCGGTCCTCTGTCTGCCGCAACATGAACCGGTTCAGGCGATAGTCGCCGCGGCGAGTATCGCCGTCGCGGTAGCCGAAGCCCTCGCCCGCGTCCTCGTACAGTTCGCTGGTGACCTCGCCCGGCTCGGTGAGCGGGTAGACGCTCAAACGGAGGAACTTCTGCAAACGCTGTTCGACGCTGGGGCCATATTCGCCCATCGGCAGTATCGTTCCTGCGCGGACGAAAAGCGGGAGGGTTTCCAGCGAAGCGAAGGTCTCAATGGATTGACCGGATTCAGCGGAGTGGAGTGTGTTGGTCCAGAAGTCGTACCAGGCGCCGGGAGGTAGGGGGACGGGGCGCGAGGTTGCGCCGGGTTCGCCGACGGGCGCGACAAGGAGCGCGTCGCCGCACAGGAAGGCGTCGTCCACGTCGAACAGTGCGTCGTTTCCACAATCCCACCACAGCGGGCGGACAACGGGCCAGCCGCGCGTCGTCATCTGCCAGACGGCAGTGTAGAGGTAGGGCAGCAGCTCGTAGCGCAGTTGGATGAAGCGCCGCACGATGCTCAGGTACGGTTCGCCGTAGGACCACGGTTCCTGGTCCGGCGTGCCGGCGACGGTGTGGGCGCGGAAGAAGGGCAAGAAGGCCGCCATCTGAATCCAGCGGGTAAACAGTTCGCCGTCCGCTGCGCCGTTGAACCCACCGACGTCCGGCCCGGTGAAGCCCACGCCCGAAAGGCCCACGCCCATCACCATCGGCGTGGTCAGCTTGAGCGAGGCCCACGTGCTCTCGTTGTCGCCGGTCCACGAGGTGGCGTAGCGCTGCACGCCGGCCCATCCCGCGCGGGTGATGATCACCGGGCGTGTATCCGGCTGCTGCGCGAGCAGCCCGTCGAGGCTGGCGCGCACCATCTGCATCCCGTAGACGTTGTGCGCCTCGCGGTGATCGCCGCCGCGCCCTTCGAGGCTGTGGCGGATGGGCGTGGGCAAAGTCGAGTCGCCGCCGTTGGTGAAGACGGCGGGTTCGTTCATATCGTTCCAGAAGCCCGCGATGCCCGTTTCCATCAACGGCCTGTACTGCGCCGCCCACCACGCGCGCGTCTGCAGATCGGTGAAGTCGGGAAACGCGCTCAGTCCAGGCCAGACCGGCGCGTGGTAGACTTTGCCGTCGGGCGTGGTGCAGAAATGGCGGCCCGCCACGCCGCTCCGGTAGACGGGGTAGGCGGGGTCTTTCTTGATGCCGGGATCGATGATGGTGATCAGCTTGATGCCCTGCGCGCGCAGGTCGGCGGCGAGCTGGGCCAGATGCGGGAAGCGCTTTTTGTCCCACGTGAAGCAGCGGTAGCCGTCCATGTAGTGGATGTCCAGATGGATGGCGTCGCAGGGGACGTCGTGATCGGCGAAATCCTGCGCCAGCTTGCGCACACGATCTTCTGGGTAGTACGACCAGCGCGATTGCTGGTAGCCGAGCATCCACAGCGGCGGCAGCTCGTGCCGTCCGGTCAATTCGGTGTAACGTTCGAGCAGGGTGGGTGTCGTCCCGGCGATGACGTAATACCGCAGTTCCCCGCCCGCAAAGCGATGTTCCGCCACATCGGGCGTGCTGTCGCCCAGATCGAACTCCGCGTAGTGCGGGTTCTCATAGAAGGCGAGGTAGGATGCAGGATGCAGGATGCAGGATGCAGGATGCAGGATGCAGGGTGCAGGATGCAGGATGCAGGATGCAAGGTTTTCACCTTTCTGGGTCTTGCTTTCTGCCTCTTGCTTCTTGCCTCTTGCCTCTTGTTGGCTAATGTACACCGGAATATTCAGATTGATTGGCTCGTCGTCGTTGGTGTAACCGGAAGGATCGCGGTTCCAGAGGATGTGCGTGCGTCCGCGACGCTGCCAGGGAGTGGCGCGCTCGCCCAGGCCGAAGAGGCGCTCTTCCGGGGCCAGGGCGGTGCGATGGCGCAGCGCGCCGTCTTTGTGCCAGGCCACGTCCACGTCGGCGCGCAGCAGGCGTCCTTCGGCGTCGGCGATGAAGACTTGCGCGTCCGCCAGCGCGATGCCCACGGTGAGTGCCTCGGTGCGCAGCAGCAGCGCCTTCTTCGTCTCGATGGAGACAACGGCGGGAACGGACCACGCTTCCAGCGGTTTGGCGATGGCGTAGGGGATGGTCTCCGGGACGTGCGCGTGGGCGTGAGGCCGGTAATGAATGCGCACCATGTCCGCCGCGAAAAAGACGATGTCCAGCGTACAATGTTTGGTGGTCAGCGTTGCGCCGCGTTCGTGCGGCGCGATGAAGCACACCCGTCCCGGATGCTCCCAGCGTTTGGGCCACACGATATGTGGGCGATTGAGGTGCTGTCCGAAGGCCAGCCATTGGCCCAGGCCACGCCGTGGATGCTTGGGATGCTCCCAGCGGGCCTCAGTCCAGGCTTTGCGATAGCGGTAGACTGCCGCGTGCAGCGCCGGCTCGATGCCGATGATGCGGACGGCGTTTTGCAGGTCGTCAAGTAGTGTTGGCATAATGCCCCTTTCATGAATCACGACAGGGTTCGTCTCTGTTTGACCTTGTGGTTCATTCTCCCATTTTAACACAAATAGGAGTATCGCAACGGAGGCAAGAGCAGGGTTACGATGTTATTCCTCTCCCTTGCGCGAAGCGCAAGGGAGAGGGTGGTAGGGAGAATCTTGGAAAACGCGACTATGGTTCGACGTAATACAGCGAGGGATTGTCCCAATACGCATCGTTGTGTTTATACTCCCACTTGCTGTGGGAACGCAAGAAGAAGGTGACTGTGCCATTTTCGCCTACGGTCGCTTGCACAGGGCCGACGCGCTCGTACTTATCGTAGATGAACTGCTCTTCACTCCAGATGATGGTATCGGAGAATGGGTCGGTTCCCCCGTTAGGATCGATTCCCACTCGGAACGAAAATGCCTCCGGATCGCCACAGGATAGCGCATCGTAATCGTCTCCATCACATGACCAGGCATGCGCATAGTACCACCCCTCCACCACCGCGCCGGGTTTGAGGTTTTCCACACGTTGGTAGTACCCGGCATGCTGTCTGCGGAAGAATGTGAAGCACTTGCCGGCATAGTAGCCGCTATAAATGCGAAGTGGATTCAAGAACGGCCCTTCTTTGGCGATGACTAAACACTCCGGGCGACCGAATCCACTGCCTTCCTGCCACCATGTGACCCAGCCCTCTGGTGTGTAAATTTCCCCGTATTGCACGCCGGTAAAGGTGTCGCGCGTCCAGTTGTCATAGTTGGGTGATGTGTTATCCACCGGCACGCCGATGCCTTCGAAGCCGGGATTGACCAGGAGCATGCCGAGTCTGGGGTAACGTCTCATAATGAGGGGAAAATACGAGCGATGGACAGCCAGCGTTGCGTAGTTCGAGTGGAACGACACCGCGGAGAACCCTTCGAGACTGGTGGCATCGACCGCATTGATCAACTCCCCCTCATACTCAACGGCAACTGTGACGGCGATTTGTTGTCGCCATGTCTCGTCGGGGAGCAGCACCGGAGTCCACACCAGCTTCCCGCCGGGCAAAACTGCTGTTCCGGCCAGATGTTCGTCTGTTGTCACGTTCACTGGCAGCGTGTCGGTGATGGTTAGATGAACATCCGATCCGCTTGCGTCGGTGGGGCTGATACTGACGGTGTAGGTTAACCGCGTCCCTGGCTTGACGTAATAGGAAGGAACCGTTGTCTGTTCAATGATAAGGCCGTAGCCTGTAGCGACGCCGCCCGCATTGAGCGCGCGCGATACGGTGACATCCGGCCATGCTGTGAAGGTGGCGATGAGCACGAATAGCGTGAAACCGACTATCGATGCGGTTATCAGAGTGCGTGAACCTTTACTGATCATAGTGCACCTCCAATGCGGCTGTTAAAACTACAATGTATCTGTTCGGTGGTCTCTGCAGGTCCAGAAGCCGAAGACGCTACAGACGTAAAATCCATTTTGCCACAGTTAGGTAGATAAACAACCCGGTCGCGTCGACCAGGGTGCTCATCAATGGCCCAGAGATCAGGGCTGGATCAATGCCGATACGCGAGGCGAAGATTGGCAGCAGTGAGCCTACCGAATTGGACCACAGGACAACCATCGCTAAAGATACAGCGACGGTCACTCCTAACAGCAGGTTGCCTTCGAAAACGTAAATGCGCACAAGACCGGCCAGTCCTATCAAGAATCCAAGCAACAATCCAGACCGTATTTCGTGCCAGAGCACTCTGAATGAATCTTTTTTGTCGACTTCGCCTACACCCAGGGCGCGGATGACGGTCGCGGTAGTCTGCGAACCGGCATTGCCCCCGGTGCCGATGAGCATGGGGATGAAGAAGGCGAGCGCGACGACCTTGTCGAGCGTATCTTCGAATAATTCCAGCACGTTGGAGGTAAGCATGCTGGTGACGAAGAGCACCAGCAGCCAGACGATGCGGCTGCGAACAACTTCCCATGTGGAGGTGAGCAGATAGGGTTTCTCCAACGGCGCAGAACCACCCAGCCGTTGGATATCTTCAGTCGCCTCTTCTTCCAGGACATCAACGACGTCATCGATGGTAATCACGCCGATGAGTTTGTTGTCATCATCAACGACCGGGAGTGAAGTAAGGTCGTAGCGGCTCATCAACCTGGCGCATTCTTCCTGGTCGGCACGAACAGAGGCAGTGATGAGATCGCGGTCCATAAAAGTCTGCACCTCGGCTTTGGGGGCGGCTTTGATGAGTTGTAGCAAGCTGACCACACCAAGCAGTACACCATTTCTGTTCACGACGAAGTAATAAAGATATTCGCGCTCGGATTTCCAGTCGCGTATGGCCTCGAGCGCGGTCTGTGCCCACATCTGCCGCCCGAGCGCCATATATTCCGAGGTCATCAGGCCGCCGGCTGTTTCGTCGGGGTGAAGTAACAGCGGTCGGATTTCCTCGCTATCCTCCATCAGCTCCAGGATTTCGCTGGCCGCATGGGGTTGGAGGTCGCCGAGTAAGTCGGCGGCCTCGTCCGGCTCCATTTCATCGAGGATGTCGGCAAGTTGTTCCGGCGGCAGCCAGGTGGCGACTTCAGCGACCTCTTCGTCTTCCAATTTTTCCAGGATGTTGGCGATGCTTTCTGCCGGCAACCCTTGGAGGAGTTGGCGCTGATCGTTTTCGTCGAGATCGCTGAAAATATCGGCTTGATCGATCGGGAGCAGAGCTTGCAAGATGATTTGCGCTTTGCGCACTTCATCACGTTCAAGCAGCACGCCGATACGTTCGTAAAGGGTATTTACCCAAGCTTCACGGGATAGTGGGGTCTCGTCTATGGCTCCCCTCCTTATTTTTGCGAATTTCCACGGAGTGACCGGCAGTTCGAAAAGCGCTGGTCACTTCTCAAGCGTTCAACGTTTCGTAATCACATTGAACCATCATGTAATTTTACAGCCAATCGCGTCGTGTGAAGACCCACGTCACGGCTACCGAAACGAGTAATGAAATACCGAGAATGAACAGGAAGGCCAGTGGATTGTGTTCTAGTGGCAGTTGCACATTCATCCCAAAAAGACTCGCGATCAACGTCGGTAGTGAGAGCACAATCGTGATCGAGGCCAGAAATTTCATCACAATGTTCAGGTTGTTCGAAATGATCGAGGCAAACGCATCCATCATCTGGCTGAGAATGGCTCCTGCGATGTTCACCATTTCGATGGCCTGCTGGTTTTCGGTCAGCACATCCTCGAGCAAATCCAAGTCTTCGGGGTACATCAGAAATAATTGGCTGCGCTGGAGGCGTTCCATCATCAATTCATTGGATTTGAGCGCTGTGGTAAAGTAGGTCAGGCTTTTCTGATATTTGAGCAATTCCAGCACTTCTTGATTGCGGGTCGAGCGCTGCAATTTGTCTTCCAATGCATCCACTTTGCGGTCAATTTCGCGTAGGTAGTTCAGATACCGGTTCGCGGTGCTGTGAAACAAGTGCAGGATAAAGCGGTTGCGTTTGGTCGTAGAAAGTCCGCGTATCCGTCCGGCGACAGCATCACGCAGCAAGTCGCAGTCGAGTTTGGACACCGTGACGACCATATTTTTAGCAAGCATAATCCCTAAAGGAATAGTGCTGTAGGGGATATCTTCCGTTTCACCCTGGTAGAGAGGAACTTTAATGACGATCAGGGTATCGCCATTGGATTTTTCGACTCTGGACCTTTCATCAAGGTCTAGAGCGTACATGATGAAATCCTGGGGGACGCTCAACGCTAGAATCTGGGCAATCTCTTCTGGCGTAGGGTTCGTCACGCGGACCCAGCATCCATCGGTGACTTCACTGATTTCTCGCAGCCCTGCCTCGGTGGTCTTGTAAATCGTAATCATAACCTGCCTCCTGGTAATATCTCACTCCTATGCGGAGTGGCGCAGCATGAGAGAAAGGCAGGCCCGGGCTGGTGCGACGAAACATCCAGTTATGGTGAGAGGATCATACAGCGCCTCCGATACAACATAGAAGCCAGTCTCACCAGTCCTAGCCGGCAACTTATATGACAACTGGAAGGATCTTCTGTCTCATCCACGAACTACAACCTCCTGGTGACTGGAACCCCTATGCAGCGTGCGCTGCTTTACAAATCGTATTATACATCCAAATCCAAAACTCGCTCACTGTGGGCTGGGAAAGTAAGCCGGCAAGAGCACGGTCTCGTTCCCGGCGAGCACTTCCCAGAACGGGAACCATGCCAGACCGCAGAAGTGTACGTCGATATCGGCGCGGTTGGCGCGCACAACGATCTCGCGGATATCGTTCAACGCGCCCTCCCATTTCTGGATGATTTGCCGTGCTGTGGCTTGCCACGCCGCTTCGAGTTGCTGCATTTCTTCCTCATAGAGCTTGAGCGCCTCTTCGGATTCCTCGACCTCGGCCTGGGCCTGCTTGACGTAGCGGCGTTGGCGTGACGTTGTCGAGAGCGGGCGCAACGTGTGCCGGCGTTTGGAGAGCAGGCTGAGCACTGACTCAGCGCCGCTCAACAACTCCTCGCGTTTCCGCTCGGAGAGCATTTCTTTGTCCTGGTAAAGCTCCATTTCTTCCTTGCGGACTTTAGCCTCGATGCGCTCCATTTTCTGCTCAAATTTCAGGCGTTCGGCGGCCAGCGCGGCGTCTTTTTGCCGTTCCATCTCCTGACGACAACGATCCAGGAAGGCGCGCTTGTTCTCGTCGGGCGGACTGTAGAGCTTGAGCGGGTTGCATGTCCAGATTTTGATCTGGCTGCGTTGATAGAGATGCGTCCTCAGCGCGCTTTCGCGTTTGGCGTGCGCGCTTTTGCTGCCGAGACCTTGCGGCAGCGCTTCGAATACGCCTTCACTGAAGTCGTCCGGCGATAGATCGTCCAGCCGCATGTCGATCATTTCGCCCTGATCCCAGCGCAGGTTCCAGTTTCCGCCCGACGCCGGATCGATGCGCCAGACCTGTTCGTCGTGCACAGTGATGCCGGCTTGTTGGTGGAAGATGTGCATGACACCCGCGCCAAGCAGATACGGGCGATAAACGAGTTGCGCGGGCGCTTCGGCGGGCAAGACGGGGCTGTGATTGCGCATCGCCCACGTTGCGGTGAGCGTTGCTGGGAGGAACGCCTGCGGGATTTCGGGATCGACGGTGGGCGGGCGGATCGTGCGTTGGCGCAGTTCTTGTCGCGTAGTGAGAGAGTCTGGGAGTCGGGTAGTCAGGTAGTCAGGCGGTTGGGTCGTTGGCGAGACTGGTGTTGACATAGAAAAGTCGGTGTCGGCAAGATCGGGCTTAGGCTCCGGTGCCGTCAATTGTTGCGCTTCGGCGACGGTCAGCGGCCCGCGCAGATAGGACATCGTCCAGCGGGAGAAGAAAAAGCGCAACTTACCTTCCTGCGCGTCGTGCATCAGGAAGACGCGCGGCTTGAGGCGGCTCAACGCGGTTTCGACCGTTCCCAGCGTCATCCCGGCTTCGGCGACAGCGCCGCCCATGCCTTCCAGCACACGCGCCTTGTCGCGGTCCGTCCGCAGCGCACCCACAAACCACGTGCCGATGTTGCCCAATCCCTTGTAATCCAGGTCGGCGGGATTCTGCGTGGAAAGGACGACGCCCAGCCCGGCGGCGCGTCCCTGTTTGACCAGTGCCAGCAGCGGCTCTTTGGTCGGCGGATTGTACGGGTGCGGCGGCAGGTAACCGAGGATTTCGTCGAAGTAGAGCAGCGCGCGCAGCGTCCGCGTTCCCGCTTGCGCCCGTGTCCAGGTGCGTAGCTCTTCCAGAAAGAGCGTGACGAAGAACTGGCGCTGCTCCTCCGGCAGATGTGCCAGGTAGAACACCGACGCGCGTGGCTGCCGCTCCGGCGTGTAGAGAAAGCGGTCGATGTCCAGCGGTTCGCCTTCGCGCCAGCGCGCGAAGCCCGGCGCGGCGATGAGGTTGTTCAGCGTGAGCGCCAGGTCGAAGCGCGCTTTCTGCGGGAAGAAACTCTCCACGTCGAACACGCCGATGTGCTCCATCGGCGGCTGCTGCACCTGGCGGATGAGTGTGGGGATATCGAACGTGCCCTGCGTGTCCCAGGTGTGGCGGATCAGCGTGGTGAGCAGGATGTGCTCGCGGCTGCGCACTGGGTCCGCGTTGACGCCCGCCAGACCGAGCAGCGCCGAGGTCAGCCCTTGCGCGCGCAGCACCGCCACGTCGGGATCGCCGCTGGGCGGCGCGCTGAAGCGGGCGAGGATGTCCACCGGGCGACCGGCGCGCAGACCGGGCGTGTACAGCGCGATGTCCGCGTTGAGCCGCATCTGCGCGATATGCTCCGGTCCCAGGTCCCAGCCGGAGAGACCGGTGCGCCAGCGTTCCGCCATGGCCCGTGCGGCATGGTCGGGCGTTTGTCCCTGGCGTTGCGCAGCGTCGGGATCGATCCACGGGGCGAAATCTTCCGGTGACAGGTCAGGAAAGGTCAACAGCAGGTTTGCCAGATCGCCTTTGACGTCCAGCAGCAGCACGGGAACCTGGCGGCGCAGCGCCTCTTCGACCAGCGCCAGGCCCAGACCGGTCTTGCCGCTGCCCGTCGCGCCGAGGATCAGCGCGTGCGTGGTGAGGTGGTCGAGCGGATATTCGACAGCTTCGCCGGTGAGTTGGTTTTGCTCATCCACGAGCCGGCCCAGATAGAGGGTATCAGGTTGATTCATTACGCCTCCAGGCGACTATAAGTTCACGGCGCATCCCAGGCCGGGGACATCCGTGGCGATCAGCCAACCGTCTTCGACGACAAAACGCGCGTCGGTAGGGTCGTTTTCCAGATCGAAGTGCCCGTCCAGGTCGCCGTAGCGGACGGCGGGACTGCTCAAAGCGAAGGCCAGTCCCGCCGCGATCAGCAGCGCCGGTTCGCTCAGGCTACCGACCATCGTCGTCATCTGCGCGGCGCGGGCGATAGCGTCCACGCGCCGGGCGCAGGCGATCCCGCCGCACGTCGCCAGCTTGATGCTGATGCCGTGCGCGGCTCTGTGGCTGGCGATGTCCAGCGCCGATGCCGGCCCGACGACGCTCTGCGACGCCAAAATCGGCGTTTTGCTCTGTTTTGTGAGCTGCCGCAGCGCCTCGGTACCTTCTGCCGGAGAGATCGGCTGCTCCAGCATCTCCAGCCGGCCCGCCAACGCCCGCGCGACGTCCAGCGCTTCGCGGGTACTGTAGCCGCCATCGGCATCCAAACGCAAGATGCAGTTCGGAAGCGCGTCGTGGACGGCGCGCGCACGGCGCACATCCTCCTCCGGATCCATACCACCTTTGATTTTGAGGATGCGGAATCCCTGCCGGACACGGTTGCGGGCCATTTCGACGGTCTCCTGCACCGTACCCAGACTGACCGAAACGGAGGTTTGGATGCGGTCGCGGAACCCGCCGAGCAGACGGTACAAAGGTTGTCCGCTTGCCAGGCCGAGCAGATCGTGAAAGGCGATGTCGAACGCGCACAGGGCCGAGGGCGTGTTCTGCGTCAGCGCGCCGAGTTCGGCGAGGGCGTACTCGGTGTTGAGCGGGTTCAGATCGCGGGCGCGGTCGGCGCAGGCACGGCACGCGCGGGTGACGCTGTCGAGCGTCTCGCCGGTGAGCGCGGTGTCGAAGGCCGCGCAGCCCCAGGCGACGTCGCCCTGCCGCGTCTCGATGCGCACGAAGACCGCCTCCGCGTGCTCGACGGCGTCCTCGCGGTGGTATGCCGTGCGAAAGGGCAGTTGTAACGGCATCTCCACCGGTATGACTTCGACGTGTGTGATTTGCATGGCGGGCACCTCCTCAAAAACAGTTCCACTTCAACACTTAAGGCGAATCACAATCCGCCGTCCCTACAGCGCCGGATTGTGATCCGGCGCACGCATCGGGGTTGTGTATTAGCCTTCCGGTTGAACCTCCAGGATTTCGTCCACATTCCGTTTGATGTTCCAGCGCGAGCCGCGCGGGTATTGATAGAGTTCATCGCAGGACGGCTTGTACGTAAACCTATCGCCCTTGGCGTTGGTGAAGGTGACGGTGCAGGTTTCGGTGCGTCTGCTTTCAACTTGATTGTCACGCGTGGGCATCTCCGGCCAATAGATGTTGGTATCCGATCCACGCGCCACGGCCGGTTCGATATCGACCCATTCCCATGTGTTGTAGACGTACCATGTCTGGTAAATGGGCACAGATTCGTAAGTGGGAACCTCTTCACACACGTACTCGTTCGTGCAGGTTCTCTCGTCACGGTAGACGTCGTACTCGTCGCACGTACCGTCGTCGTAGCATGTGCTTTCGGTGTGATCGTAGACTGATTCTGTAGTGCAACTTTCCTCGTAGCCACATTCCTCCTCGGTGCCAACCCGGACCTGGTCGTAGCCGTAGACGCGCGTTTCCTGGTTGATCAGGTCGGCTTCGGCAGGCAGGGACCAGCCTTCACGTTCGATGTACCGATATTCTTGAAGGGCGATGCTGCGTTCCCAGGCAATGTCGGTCACGGTGGCGATTTCCATCCTAGGGATACCGGCGATAATCCCGGAGATTACGCAGAAACACGCCAGTCCCAGGATGATCAGCAGCGCGATAAGGATTTGCGGCTTTTGCAGGAAGGACGGGAGCCAGCGCAGCCATGCTGGCGGCTGCTTGACCGGTGGTTCTGCTTCCCGGTGGGCAATGAGTTTCTCTTCGGTCATCGCGCCGCAGGCCGGGCACTTCTCCGCGTTGGATTCCCGCCCGCATGAAGGGCAGATGTGCGTGGTGTAACCCACGTCGCCGAGTGCCGCGCCGCAGTTCGGGCACTTTTGCGTCCCCGGTTGGAGCTTCGCGCCGCAGTAGCCGCACTCCTCATCCGAAAGGTGCTGCGTGGGATCGACGCCCATCGCCTTGAGTTCGTCCGGGGTGAGATACGCCGCTTTGCCGGTCGGCGCTTCGTACGCCTCGCCGGCGTCTTTCGGATTGTTGCAGCTCGGACAGCGTTTCAGCCGTCCTGGAATGCCCGTCCGCCCGCACGAACTGCACGTCCACTGCGCTTCGAGCGTGCCCTGGTACACTTCGCGCGTCCCCGCGGCCTGTGTCTGCCCGACTTTGTTCGGGTCAACGTAGCTGGTTTGTGAAACAATACGTTTTTTGACCATGGTTTCTCTCTGGCTGATCGCGCGCGACTCTTCGCGCTAAAGCTGATAGCTGAAGGCTTACCTCTATTATACGCGGCTTGCCAGCTTGACAAAATCGGTCTTTACGGTAGAATTTTCATCGTTCGGGCCAACAAAGCACATTACATCGCACGAACATGCCGAAGTGGCGGAATAGGCAGACGCGCTACGTTCAGGGCGTAGTGACCGTATGGTCGTGTGGGTTCAACTCCCACCTTCGGCACCAAAAAGCCCCCGGAAACCGGGGGCTTTTGGTTTGATAGACAGGGCGTTTTTGCGGGCAGCGCCTGCCCGCAAAAACGCCCTCTTTCCTCTACAAATCCGGGGTGGGGGTTTAGGGGCGGTCTTGCACCCGCCCCCAAACCCTCACTTTCTTCCTCTTTTACTGGGTTTATAATACATCCATCTCAAGGAACAGAGGGGAGTACAATGAATATTGTCGATTTGCGCAGTGATACCGTGACGAAGCCCACGCCCGCGATGTGGGCGGCGATGGCGAACGCCGACGTGGGCGATGACGTTTACGGAGAAGACCCCACCGTCAACAAGCTGGAAGCAATGGCGGCTGAGCGTATGGACAAGGAAGCCGCGCTTTTCGTCGTCAGTGGGACGATGGGCAACTTGACGGCACTACTGACCCATTGCCAACGCGGGGACGAGGCCATCATTGGCGACAAGAGCCACACATTCTTGTACGAGCAGGGCGGTATGGCCGCGCTTGGCGGCATTATGCCGCACACCGTACCTAATCAAATGGAGGGGACGCTGTGCCTGAGCGACGTGCGCGACGCGATCCGTGGTGACGACGACCACTTCCCGCGCACGCGCCTGATCTGCCTGGAGAACACGAGCAACACCTGCAACGGTATCCCGCTGACGCCCTGGTACATGGCGCGGATCGCCGATGTGGCGCGCGAGCACGCCCTGAAAATCCACGTTGATGGCGCACGCATCTTTAATGCGGCAGTGGCGTTGGGCGTGGATGTGCGCGAGTTGGTGAAAGACGCCGATTCGGTGACGTTCTGCCTCTCGAAGGGACTATGCGCGCCGGTGGGATCGGTGTTGTGCGGTAGTGCCGAATTTATCCGCGAGGCGCGGCGGGCGCGCAAGGTGCTCGGCGGTGGGACGCGCCAGGCCGGCGTGCTCGCGGCGGCGGGCGTCGTCGCGTTGGAGCAGATGACGGAGCGGTTGGTCGAGGATCACGCGCGGGCCAAACGGCTCGCCGAAGGCCTGGCAGAGATGCCGGCTGTGATGGTCGAACCGATTTTCACCAACATCCTCTACTTCAGCCTCGCTCCACAGGTGACGTTGACGGCGGCAGACGTGGCAGCGCGACTGCGCGAGTATGGCATCCTGATTAACCCGCGTTCCGCGCGTACTTTCCGCGCCGTGACGCATTACTGGATCGACGATGAGGGCATCGAGCGGACGCTTGCGGCACTGCGGGAGGTTTTGTCCTAGGACTTTAGCCTTGCGAAGGTTCAGGCGAACCTGATTCGTCCATCTTCACAAGGGCTGCCGTAGTCGCCCACGCCGTAATCGCGCTCGTCAGCGGCACGGCCATCATCAGCCCGACGCTGCCCACCAGCGCGCGCACGATTTCTTCGGCGATCAGCTCGCGGTTGATGGTGAGATACCACGGTTCCGGGTAGAGGTAGAAGAGCAGCAGCAGGGGCAGCGCGGCGCTGGCGTAAGCCAGCACCAGCGTGTTGATCATCGAGGCCAGGTGCGTGACGCCGATCTTCATGCTGCGGCGGTACAACTCGCCGCGTGAGAGGTCGGCGTTGGCGGCAGCCAGTTCGAACACCGTCACGGCTTGCGCCAACACCACGTCATCCAGCACGCTTGCCGCGCCGATGATCATCCCCGCTAACAGCAATCCGCGCATCTCGATGCCCACACCCATGGCTTGTAGGAACATCGTCTCTTCGGAGCCGAATCCGGTGAGGTAGGACAATTTGGTCCATCCCACAGCCAGCGCGCCGGTCACGCCAAGCGCGGCGAGCATCCCCAGCAGCGCGGCGTGCCCGGTGGGATTCCACCCCTGGATCAGGTAGAGTGTTACCGCCAGCAGCGTGGCGGTTCCGATGAGGCTCACCAGCGTAGGGTCGCGGTGAGCGAGGATCTGCGGCATGATGAATCCGCCGATCAGCAGCGCGCTCAGCACGAGGCCCAGCAGCGCGCGCACGCCTTTCCAGCGTCCAATGCCCAGGGTGAGCGCGACAAACAGTCCAACGATGACGGCGATAGGGCCGAGCCGCACGTGATCGGCCACCTGGAAGAACACCTGTCCGTCGGGGCGTTTGGAAATCATCACCAAGGCCTGCTGCCCTTTGCGGAAGCGTACCGATTCTAACGTCGGCCCCATGCCATTGTAGCTGACGGTGATGGTTTGGCCCTGATACTCACCTTTCGAGCGAATCTCCAGTTCGAGTTCCTGGAAGACCATAATCAGACCGTTTTCATCGACGGTAGTTTCCTCATTGGCGACGCTCAGCACTCGCGCCTGTATCGTCGATTCCAGTCCAGAAACCTGCTTGTTGTAGGGAATTTCCGGTCGGGTGATGTGCAGGATGAGGATGAGCGCTGCAAGTGTTACGAGCAGCAGCACTGCTGCGCCTTCGAGCACGTAATGGATCACGCGATGCGTATGTGGTGATGACGACATGGTTTCCGTTGACCTCCACGCGCCATTATACCGCATTTAAGCAGAGTTTCTTTGGTTTTGATGTATAATATTGTCATACCTAACGATCCAGACTGAGGCGTCGATGGGCAATTTGACTATATTGATCAAACGTCTAGCAGAGGCTGCCGGGTTATCGGAGGAGGACGCTGCCGCGGTACTCGAGACAGCGGTGGATTACGTCAAGGCGCAGCGCCCGGACAAGGCTGAACAGATTGACGCAGCGCTCTCGAATGAGAAAACTGCAAAGCGCGCTGGCGATTTAATCGCTAAACTTGCCGAAAAAGCCAAACCTGACCAAACCTGACAGGTCGTGGTTGAACGACGTTCGCACAACCTGCCAGGTTTGGTTATCCTACCACGCCCAAATCGCCCACAGGCCGATCATCACCAGCCCGATGGAGAAGCGGGCGACGAATGACCATCCCCAACCGATCGCCATGGCCTTGGTGACCTCCAGGGCTTCGGCGCGATCCTGCCGGTACGAGTATTCCGCCAGATAGAGGCCGAAGAGCGCGGCTGCAATCCCCCCGAGCGGCGTGAGGAAGATGCTCCCCACGAATCCCGCGACGAAGGCGATGGCGATGGACGACCACCGGGCGCCGCCCTGCCGGGCCTTCCCGCCCATCAGGATGTTATCTATCACCCAACCGACGACGGCCAGCACAGTGATCACGGCGAACAGCCATCCGCCGCCCCCGCCGAAGCCGAAGATGATCCCGTGGAGCAGCGCCAGCGCCCAGATCACCGTCACACCGGGGAAGATCGGGACGATCATCCCTGCCAGCCCAATTAACATCCCGAAGAGCATCACTACCTTTACCGCAATGCCTAACCAGCTTACCATATGTTTCCCTCCGCGCAGCGTTGAAAGTTTAAATCTGTTTACGAGTGTAACACCTTTGCGGTTGCGGGCAATTGGGGGCATTTCGGTACGTGTTGAAGTTTGTTGTCGGTGTGCGTCATCCCCCCGCAATCATGTGGATCACGCGCACGTCCGCGTTATCGGGCACCGGCGTCGCGTCGTAGGTGTCGTGACGCACTACGTCGCCGTTGATGACGACGATGATGTGCGGGAAGGTGTAGCGCATCGCCGTCAATATGTCACGCACGGTCATCCCTTTGTGCCAGGGGAGGGTGTGGCGTTTGTTGACGGTAATCATTTTTAGCCATCAGCGGCCAGCTTTCAGCTATCAGCGTTGGCCTTCGGCTACGAGCAGCTTTCTGGCTGACGGCTGATAGCTGATGGCTGTGAGCTACAAGTTTTTCTCAACGACCGCAACCACGTCGGGATAGTCGATCCCCAACGCGCGCAGTTTTTCCACGGTGGGGACGCCGTTGTTGCTCCAGCCGCGACGGGCGTAGACGGCGTCGGTGAGCAGTTCGTATTGCTCAACGCGGTGGGCGCGATGGGCGGCCATTCTCTCGGTCAGCGTCATGGTGTTGGGTTCGAGGTTTAGCCACTCGCGGAGCTGGGTGTCGTAGCGCTCCTGGCGGGAGAGATACTCGGCCTCCGTCACCGGCCCCATCGAGCGGTAGGGCGTCGCGTCGTGGTCGCGCAGGCCCTTGCCCAGGCGAATGTTGAACACGCGCTGGAAGTTGTAGACGCGCTCGGACATGGCGATAAAGTCGTCCGGCGTCACCTCGCGGCCCGTCACGCCGCTGAAGAGGTCCACGTAGTTCTGGACGTGGCCCATAATCTTGGCGGGTTCGGGGGTATAGGCGTTCTCCGGGGGGATGACGTCGTTCCACAGCAGTTTGCAGAAGCCGCATAGCCCAAACCACGTTCGCCACATCGGGAAGTAATGCAGCGCCTCGGCCTTAGCCTCGAAGGTCGGCAACTGGTTATTGACTTGATCCATAAAGATCAGCCATGCCTCGTCGTGTTGCGGGCCTTTGTTTGTCAGCCCGTAGCCGCCTTGCTGCGCCAGCGACTCTTTGGGGATGTACTCCGAATATTCCAGCCCCTTTGCTTCCATGCCGATGTCGTTGACGAATTGCGGGTCAGCGCCAAAGCGTTCTGCGAAGATGCGTTTCATCCGCTGCGTGCCTTGCCCGAAAATCAGGCCAAAGCCTTCGCCGCGCGCCATTTGGTGTAGCACTTCAAGCGCGGCCTCCGCGTTACCGGGGCTGAGGTCGAGGCCGCCTGTCTTTTCCAGGTCGAGGATGCCGGCCTCGTAACACTCCATCACGAACCCCATCGCCGTGCCGAAGGAGATCGTGTCGATGCCGTAAGCGTCGCAGTAGAAGTTGAGTTCGAGAACGGCCCACGGTTCAAAGATGCCGCAGTTGCTCCCCACGCCCGCGATCGTCTCGTACTCCGGCCCATCGACGATAACGCACTGGCCCTTGTACGGCCCGGTGCGCAATTTGAAGTTGTCCACGGCGTGCGCGCAGGCCATCGTGCAGCCGTACCAGCAGCCGTCGGGCAGGCCTTGCGTGTAGCGTGCTTCCCACACTTCTCCGTTGATCTTGGGTGTCTCTGGGTGCGAGCCGTAGCGGAAGTTGTGGACTGGCAGCAGGTCGTAGTCGTCCATAATCTGTACCAGGTACGACGTGCCCCGGTTGCGCATCCGATTCTGGGAGGCGTCGTAGGTGGCAATCTCCTTGCGCATTCGTGCGCCGGCTTCTGTGAGCCGGTCGAGGTCGGCGGGGCCGTTCTCGTCGCCCTTGAAGGGGGCGGTGCGCACCACCAGCGCCTTGATGCGCTTGTCGCGCAGTACGGTGCCGATCCCGCCGCGTCCCGCCTGCTTGTAGCGTAGTGCCTTGCGCCGGCGGTCGTACAGGCTGAAGTTGAGGCAGCCCAAGAGTGAGTGCTCGGCCCCGCGCCCGGCGGTGACGAACGAGACGAATGGCTTGTCCTCGTCGTCCAGTGCGAAGCGCTCCAGCAGCCACGGCCCCAACTCGTGTGTGTCGGTTGGACAGTCTTCCGGCGCGGCGATGATCTGTACCGCGCCCGCCGGCCCGTCCACGTAGACGATCACTTCGCCGCCGGCTTTGCCCTGTACTTCGATGGCGTCCCATCCGGCGAACTTGAGATACGGACCGAAGTGCCCGCCCGCGTTGCTATCGATGACGACTTTCGTCAGCGGCGAGATCGATGCGGCGATGGATTTGCCGGAACCGGGGTACTGCGTAATTCCTCCGCATGGCCCGGAGGCGATAACGATCTCATTTTCGGGCGAATCCCAGCGTGTGTCGTCGTTCACGCCGTGCCAGAGCAGCCACAGGTCGAACCCGCGCCCGCCCGTGAACTTCTCCCTCATCTCTTCCGTCACCGGTTTGGCGGCAATCGCGCCATTCCCAACGTTGACGTAAAGCGTCTGTCCCGCGTACCCCCGCTCGATCGCCGGTGCGGTGTAAGCAAACTCACTCAAAATGCGCGGTGTATCTTTAGGCATATTCCCTCCTCAAGAATTGAACCACGAATCCGCACGAATTTTCACGGACAAAAGCTCGATTTGTGTGGACTTGTGACGATTTGTGGTAAGATTCTTACCTGTTGCCTTCATTCCTAATCTGTACTATATTGGAACGTGGAGGATTTGACAATGTCAGAACGTCATCATATTACGTGCGAGATTCCCCCAGTCGCGCGCGTCGCACGAACTGCGATTCTGGGGCTGGCCTTTCTCGTGCGTATCGTTGCGCTGGATGCGCAGGGCCTTTGGCGTGACGAAGTCGACCAGTGGCGCTTTGCTTTGCAACCGTGGGGCGAGATGCTGCGGAATTTCACCCGCGCCGGGTGGAATGGCCCGCTCTATTCGCCGTTGATGCGTGTGTGGATCACACTGACGGGCGAGTCGGTCTTTGCGATGCGCTACTTCTCCTTGTTGTGGGGCGTGATGAGTGTGGCGCTGCTGTACGTGCTGGTTAAACGATTGCTTGACGAGCGTTCGTCCGCGTGGAGCGCGTTGCTGCTGGCGCTGTCGCCGTATATGGTCTACTACGCACAGGAGATCAAGATGTATACGTGGGTGCCAGCGTTGGTGCTACTGGCACTCTACGCGCTCGATTACGCCTGCGTTCGCCCAGGCCGTGGGGTGTGGGCGACGGTCTTGATAGCCACCTCGCTTGCTTTCTACAGCCATCTCTTGGCCGCGCTACTTATCCCTGTGGAGATATTGTGGTTCTGGCTGCATCCGCGACGGCGAAAAGACGCCTGGTTCGGCGGGGCGATTACGCTGGCGTTGTTGACGCTCCCTTATCTGCCGATGTTGCGCTGGATCGCGCCGCTGCTGCTCGCCGAGCGTGAGACGGGGTATCCGTCTTATTCTCTCAGGCAGATGACGGCGACGCTGTTTGGCGGGTGGACGTTGGGTGTCACGCAGAGCCTTTCCGGGGGGCCTCTCCCGCTCTACATCGCGCTATTTTTGGGGCTGATGGCGTTGTTGGGTATGGTCGCGCTGTCGTTTCGCAAGCGATTCACCGTACTAACCCGGCTATGGCTGTGGATGCTTGTGCCGCTGCTGCTGCTGTGGCTGATCTCGCTGCGCGGGCCGATCTTCACCGACCGCTATCTCATCTGGACCGCGCCGGCCTTCTATGTGCTGGCCGGAACGGGGTTGGCGACGATCCACGGTTTCCGGCGTTGGTCGATAGTGATTTTGTTGCTGCACGTGTTGTCGCTGAACGGCGTGGGCCTGTATCGTCAGGTTATCGTCCCCACAAAACCGCAATTTCAACTGGCGGCGCGTTACATTGACGTGTCGCGCGCGCCCGATGAACTGCTGCTGTTCCAGATTCCCTACAACCATCACGTTGTGGGATACTATGTCGAAGCGATGTTGGACCCGTGGGAAGAAGCTCCTTTCACCAATTGGCGTCAGGAGGACGGCAGCTATCATGTCTATATGCCGTATGTCGATAAAGAGATGACGTCGCTTACATCTGGCTATGCCGGCGTGTGGCTGGTGTATTCTGAGGTCGCGTTGTGGGATGAACGGGAATTGGTCAAACAATGGCTCGACACCCACTGGCAACTGGCGGATCAACAAGCGTACGCCGGTGTGACGGTCTATTACTATATTCAACAAAAGTAGCGCGAGTTTACAAACTCGCGCTATCTTTCTAGATTGGGATTGCGCTTATCACGGGATACATAACGTCTGCCCGGCGTTAATGAGATGCAGGTTGTAGATGCGGTTGGCACGGGCGATATCCCAGATGTTGGCGTTGTAGCACAGTCCGATGGCGGTGAGCGTCTCATAGGGTTGGACCTTGTGATATGCGCGACAACCCGGCACGGGCGTGGGAACCGGTGCGGGGATCAGGCTGGGACCAAACTGGCGTGCTGCCGTTGGGCCGGGTGGCGGTGCCCACGGCGCGTAGGGGATCGCCAGGTGGTTGCTGGCGTGAATTCGGCGCGGATTGATCGTGGGGTTGCAGGCGGCAATCGCATACGGATTGGTCGCGTAGGCGCGGGCGATGGCGTAGAGCGTTTCGTCGCGCTGGACGATGTGGTAGCCCTGGACGACGGCGCAGTTCACGCCGATGCTTTGTGCAGTGATGGCTGGCGCGGCAGCCGTTGGCTGTGGGCTTGGGGCAGTCGGCGCTGGCGTGGCTGTTGGTGGAACCGGTGTTGGTGAGAACGGCGTGGGGTCTGGGCCATCTACGCTGCCGGCTTGTATGACGATGGTCGCGCTATGGATGGCGCTAATCATGCCGTTGCCGTTTTGATCGGACAGATTCAGGTCTTCTACCTTGATGTTGGCGACGCCACTGCCGATCCCTTTGAAGACGATGTGCGCAAGCGGGCCGCTGCCATTCGACGGAGGATTAGGGTCGATCTGCTGCATAATGTACTCGATGTTGCCGTTCGCGACGGTGTTTGCGCCTTCGAGACCGCCGTTCAAAAAGTTGCCCGCCTTGATCTGTAGACCGTCTCTGTTGGGATCGGCATCCACCACTTCGAGGAGTACCGGGTCGAACGTAACAACCAGTTCGACACCGTAGAGGTTGACCATATTTTCTGCCTGTATCGTTACCTCGATCGTTTGGCCTACGCTGATGGCAGCTTCGTTTGGGACGATTTTGACCAACCCTGTAGTTTGCGCAAAAGCACTGCCGGCCCATACGCCGATGATGACGACCACCAGAACCGCCGCAATCCACAGGCTGTGCCGGGTTTGATGCTTCATTATATGACGTTTCATCGCGGTATTCTCCTTTCTGCGCCTTGATGAAAATATCATTGTTATTATAAGGTATTTTGACAAAAGTGACCATTGCAAACCGATAATGTAGTAATGACGGCGCAGACTCTTGTCTTTTCTTGAAAGCCGGGTAAAATGCAGCCACGAGTCATTGTTGGAGAGTAATGATGCCAGTCACATATAATGAATTACGTACAGAACTCATGGCGCAAGAGCGTGATCTTGCCGCGCAGTTGGAGGCGATGGAGCATAGCGTTCGTGAGGATGGGGTGGGGTACAGTAACCATATGGCCGATGTCGGTACAGAGGTCTTTGAGCAAGCGCGTGACGTGTCCTTGGCACGCCAACTCAGACGCTCTCTGGAAGACGTAGAGCGCGCCCTGAGCAAGTTCAATGATGGCACTTATGGCATTTGCGAGGGCTGCGGCACCATCATCGAGCTTGCCCGGTTGGAGGCGCTGCCCTCCGCGCGCCTGTGCATGCAGTGCCAGTCCCGTCGTGAAGGGACGCGATGAGCGTTAGGGTTCGTAGCCGCCTTCTGTTATGGGGGGGGGCGGCGCTTGTTGTGGCGCTCGACCAGCTTTCCAAGGCGTGGGTAGTGTATCATTTGCCTGCTTATACCCCTGTGGATTGGATTCCCCAACTAGCCTCTCTGTTTTCCTTCACCTTTGTGAAGAATACCGGTGTCGCTTTTGGCCTTTTTCCACAATTGGGCGGCATCTTTACCGTTTTCTCGGCGGTGGTGATTGTGGGGATTCTAATCTTCCAACAGGCCATTGCCGGAACCGATTTTTGGCTGCACGGGGCGTTGGGATTGGTGACCGGCGGGGCGCTCGGCAATCTGATCGATCGCCTGGTGCGTAGCTATGTGGTCGATTTCATCGATGTGAACTTTTGGCCGTTTCGCCAATGGCCCGTGTTCAATATCGCGGATTCGGCAATTGTGGTAGGCGTGACAATTTTACTCCTCGACGCTTTTCTTGTGCCCGAAAGGGAGGCCGTGACCGATGCCGGAGCCTGAGCGCGCTGTCGTAGGGGCACAGATGCGGCTGGACCAATTCATGGTACAAACCTGGCCTGAACTGGACCGGCAGTCTGTGCGTGAAAGACTGCGTGCCGGCGATGTGATTGTCAATGGGCAGCTTGCCTCGAAGGCCGGACAGTACGTTGAGGCGGGTGACGAGGTGGTGGTCAGCGGCGGCGTTGTTGTTGACGACGGCGAAGAAGATGGTTCGTTCCATTTCGACCCCAGCGTGCTTACGTTGCCGCTGACGGTGTTGTATGAGGACGAAGCTGTGCTGGTCGTCGAAAAACTGGCGGGCATCCCCACGCACCCCGCGTCGCGTTCTCTGCATCAACAGTTCGAGCAGACCCTGGCGCGGCAGTTGACCTCGCTCAATCCGTCGCTGGCGCACATCGGTGGTGCCGACCGTGCCGGCATTGTGATGCGGGTCGAAACGGAAGTCTCCGGCGCGGTACTGGTCGCTAAGGACGAGGACACGTATCATCAATTGCAGCGTTGTGTCAAACACGATCAGGTGCAGAGCGTTTACGCCGCGCTGGTCGAGGGTCGTCTGACCGGGCAGGACGTGATCGACCAACCCATCGGCAATGTGAAGCGCACGCGCCGGCGGCTGGCCGTCGCGCGTGAAGGACGCCCGGCGCGGACCGCATACCGCGGGCAGCGGCATTACAAGGACGAGAAGCGCGACTATTCGTTGTTGGAAGTCCAACCGCAGACCTCCCGCCTCCATCAGATTCGGGTTCATCTTTCGTGGTACGGTTACCCTTTGGTCGGCGATCGTGTCTACGGTTCACGCCAGCAGCCGCTGCTGCCTGATCGTATTTTCTTACACTTGAGTCTGCTGGCCTTTCCGCATCCGCGTACCGGCGACATTGTCCATGTGGAGTCACAGCTCGTGCCTGAATTACGTTCCGTTCTGCGCTATCTCGCTCGTCTAAAAGGCCGCTGATCTCGACAGATCAAACAGATTCAACGGATAACATCCGCTAACTTTCAACTTTGAACTTGAAACTTTCAACCATTCTATGGAGGCGTCAAGATGCGTGAACTAAACATCGCTGTGGTACAAATGAAACCTGAGTTGGCAAAAATGGAAGCCAACGTCGGCAAGATGGCGGACTTCATCGCGCGAATCGCGACGGAGCAGCCGGTCGATATTATCGTTTTCCCGGAACTGTCGGTGACGGGCTACGAGGGTGGGCAGCGCTTTGCGCAGATGGCGCAGCGCGTTCCCGGCGCGGTGACGAACATCCTGGGCCAGCACGCCACCGAATTCGGCGTCTACATCCTGATTGGGATGGCTGTCAAGGAGAAGGTGGAGACCGTGCTCTACAACAGCGCCGTGCTCATCGGGCCGGATGGCGCGGTGGCGGGTGACTATCGCAAGGTGCACTTGCAGGCTGAAGAGCGTCTGGTCTTTCGTCCCGGCTACAAGATCGCACCCGTGGAGACCGAAGTGGGTACCATTGGCTTGATGTGCGGCTGGGATTTGACCTTCCCCGAAATCGCGCGCAACCTGGTCCTCGATGGCGCGGAAGTGTTGCTGCTCCCGGCGGCGTGGCAGGCGAAGGACGCCGACATGTGGCGTACTTTATTGGTCGCGCGCGCCTACGAGAACGACGTCTTTATCGCGGCGGCGAACCGCATCGGCGAGGAACCGTCGTACTCCTTTGCCGGGCAAAGCGCCATCCTCGCGCCGAGTGGTGAAGTGCTGGCAGCGCTCGAAGAGCCGGAGGAGGGCTACGTCGTGGTGCGGCTCGACCTGGACGAAATTCGCCGCCGCCGCGAGGAAACCCAGATCATGCTGGCTCGCCAACCCGGTTCCTACCGCTCGATTGTGAAGAAGTACTGAAAACAGCCACCGAGGACACAGAGTTCACAGAGGTTGTTTACTGAGAGAACTTACGCTGTGGTGAAAAAACAAAACCGGGATTTTTACAAAATCCCGGTTTTTTCGTCTCCCCTCCGTCTACCGTTTACCGTCTACCGACTTATCATAAATCCGGTACGTGCGGTACGCTGCACCATGCATATTGGCCGCGGTTTGTCGCATTGGGATATTGCTTTCCAGCACCCACGAGAACTCGACATGTGTATAGCCGCGTTGTAGAGCGATCTTCAGGTTTTCCAGGCAGAGGATGGCATCGAGGCCACGCCCGCGATATTCCTCGACAAAGCCTCCGGCAAATGCACGCAGCGTCGTCACGCACTTGCGCACTTTCCACCAGTACATCATCTTCGCCAGCGACCACCAATCCGGTACGCCTGGACGCGGGTAGGCACGGTGCAACGCCTGGTTGACGTCGGGCAGGGGAAGGCTGGCTCCAATGCCCTGACCGTCTTTTTCTGCGAAAAGGACGGTCGGTGGGTCGATAATGGGTTTGAGCGCGCCGACTTCATGGGCCAGCTCGGCGTCGGTAAGCGGCACAAAACCCCAGTTCTTGGCCCACGCCGCGTTGTACAGCCGCTTAAAGAGCAGTGCGTCTTGCTCGAAATTGCGCATATTGATGGGGCGGAGCGTAAATCCCTCGATCCGATCGCGCGCTTTCTGGGCGACGCGCAGCACTTTGGGATTGAGGCCCGCGCAATCCGACCCGATATTCGAGAAATCGGAGAGATAAGCGTAGAGATCCTGGGCTTTTACGAAGCCCGCGCTCTCGATGAAATCGGCGTAATAGGGTGGATTGTACGTCAGCATCGCCACGGGGGTGCCATTCCACCCGTCGATAAGCAGGCCGCACTCCTCGTTGGTCGAAAAATTCATTGGCCCGCGCAGAGTGTCCATGCCCTCGCTGCGCACAAAATCCTCAGCGACAGCCAACAATGCGTGGGCTGCTCCCTCATCCTTCAGCACCTCGAACAGCCCGAAGAAGCCGACTTTGTCATCCCAATAGGTGTTGTGATTGTGGTTGATGATCCCCGCAATCGTCCCGACGATTTTTCCGTCGCGTTGGGCAGTGAAGTAGCGGACTTTGGCGTGCTGGTGGAACGGGTGTTTTTCCGGATCGAGAAATTCGATCCGTTCCGAGATCAGCGGCGGCACCCAATAGGGGTCTCCCTTGTAGACGTCCCACAGAAAATAGATATACGCTTTACGCTCTGCGGCAGTTTCGGCAGGGCGAATCACCAATTTCCCGGGCATAATAAGTCCTCCTATGGCTGGATCAATAAGTAAGAATGCAAGGATTATACCCTTTCCCGGTATCTTATCAAAAAAACGGGGGAATCACGGCGCAGCCCAGGAATCCTCCAGA
>DAIUDK010000061.1:0-29782 GCA_036845725.1 Chloroflexota bacterium | reverse complement strand
AAGCCCAAGACGTTTGTCATCAAGCGGCTGCTCTTCGAGCCGGATTTCGATGAGTACGAGGCCGTGCTGCCGGCGTTGTCAGAGAAGCTGCGCGCGTTTGCGGCGTTCAATGGATGTGACAACTTTGCGGTCGAGGATGTACAGCCGGAGAAGATCAAATCCGCGCTCGTCAGTGCGCTTGTCGGTTGACATCAAAGCCGCAGCATGAGAATTTTCATGGCTGCGGCTTCATCACGCATCACGTCTCACGCATCAAGTTTCATTTGACTAGACGCTAAAACCTGTTATGATGTCGCAGGTTGCGCGCGCCTGTTGCGGGCGGTTAGCTCAGTCGGTTAGAGCGCCTCCCTTACACGGAGGAGGCCGTAGGTTCGAGTCCTATACCGCCCACTTCCCCGCTTTGTGTGACTATACTCACTCGCGTGATTTGGGCTTCGGCCCTGCGGTGAGCGCCAAATAGCACACGAACATCAGCGCCGCGAACATCAACGTCACGCCATAGGTGCTCAGGTGGCCGAAAGGATAGCGTAGGCGTATCGCAATGTCGTAGAGGATCGCTCCGGGTTGCAGGACGAGGTCCCAACTGTTCCAGCGCAAGAAACGGCCCAGGTAGATGCCCATCCCGCTCATCCCCAAAACAATCAGCACGAAGCCCCAACTCAGCCAACGCCCGACCCAGGCTCTGACGATCTCCTGCATTAACTTGAGCGCGTAGACGCCCAACACGATGCCGGTCCAGGCAAACGTCGCCAACATACCGATGTCGAACCACAGGGGAATGGAAGGGCGCGCTCCCAGATGCAGAAAATCGGTGACAATGTATGGCGCATTAGGGAAAAAAGCCAGGGCGATGACAAAGGGAACCAGTAGCGTCCACCAGCGGCGCGGGCGCCTTTCGTGCAAATGCATGGCCCACACGCTACACAGATAGGGGATCCACGCGAGGAAAAGATTCCACAGCATCGAGTAGAAGTCCCAGGTGCGCCCGATGAAAACACGCGTGACGTAGAGTCCAAAACAAAGCGCCGAGGAGATGACCACAGGATAGAATCCCTGCCGCTTCAAAAAGGCGTGCAAACGCGATAGCCGTTCGTTCAAGAGTACATCAATCCTGTGTTCCATACGATGATCACGAATTATGGGCTATGAAACAGGCAGCGTGAACCAGAACGTACTCCCCTGCCCCACTTCGCTTTCAACGCCCACCTCGCCGCCAAGCTTCTCGACGATGTTACGCGCGATAGAAAGCCCCAGACCATGACCCGGCTCGGTGTCGCGCAGGCGGGTGAATTTGTTGAACAGTTGCACCTGTTGGTCTACATCTAAGCCGATGCCGTTATCACGCACCCAGAACCTGACACTGCTCGCTGCATCCAGCTTCGAGTTTCCAGCCTCATGCAACGAAAATCCCAATTCAATCTGGGGAGGCGTGCCCCCGTATTTGATGGCATTACTGATGTAATTGGTCCAAACTTCCTCGACCCAAGGACCGTAGCTGCGTATCTCTGGCCAGGATTCAGGCGTAACGAAAACAGCCTGGCGTTCGTCGATCAACATGGAAAGGCGCTTCTTTACATTGGCGACGATCAAGGCCATGTTGAGCATTTCTGTGTTGATAGATTCGAGTTGGCGCACGCTTGCCAGCAACAACAATGCATCCACAATGCTTGCCAGTCGCATTGTGTTGTTCGTGATTAAGTCCAGATACTCCGCAATCGCATCAGGTGACAGTTCCTCGAAATACTCTCGTAGCAACGTCGAGAGGGCAACGACGCCGCCCAGCGGGTCTTTGATATCGTGAGCGACGGTATGCGCAAAGGCGTTCAACTGCTCATTCAAAATCTCAAGCTCCGTCGTGCGCTCGCGCAAAGCCACTTCGGTGGCCTTGCGGTCTGTGATATCCCGCACAACGATCAAGCGACCGGTAACGGCATTCCGGCGGTCATAAAGCGGTAAAATCCGCAAGTCATAATGGTGCTCCTGTTGTTGGTATTCTGTCGCAATGTCAGTTTGGACCTCAAGTGTATCTTTAAATTGTTCGACCATACCACTCCAGGGAGAAAACACCTGTGCCGCGCGTTGTCCAAGAATGGCGTTGACTTCCATTCCCATAATTACCAGCGCCGCCGGGTTCACATCGATAATGCGATTCTCGATATCGAGCGTGAACATCGCATCACTCATACTGTCAATGACGGCGTCACGGGCGATGGGTTGGATATCAAACAACTGGTGGCGAGTCATACCGATGTAGAATGAAACTCCAGCAAGCGCAAACGTGACCGATGTGTAGTCCTGTACCAGGCCGGGAATAAGTCTGAAGATGTAAATGACATTCCCGGCAAGCGGTATCAGCGATCCAATCACCAACCAAGTCGATTGCTGGCGATACAGGCTATAGGATTTGAAGGATTGGCGAATAATCAAGCCGGTGCCTAGAAACACCAGCAGATAACCCTGGAAAACATTAACCCAAAACCAGGATCCATAGCTCAGAATCTGAATAGCCAGTAAACGCTTCACAGGAAAGAACGTGTAAGCCTGCCACATCAAGTGATGCCACTCATTGGTGAACACAAGAATGAGGGTAATCAGAGGAATAATGCAAAACCATACAAAGCGCGAAGCTGTAAGCCACTTATATTGGTTAGTGTAGCGTAGAGCAAATCTCGCCCATATGAGGGGTGTACCGCCAACAAAGAGATAGCCCATTTTAGCCCAAAACAAAGTTCCGGCTTCTGTGGGCATGACCAATTCAAAGATATTGCATGTCAACCATCCCAAAACAGCGAACATCAACCATGAAAGAGCCGGTATGTTACGCGAAGCACGATAACGTAACGCATGAAGCAACACACCAACAGAAATGATGGCAGCAAGAGGCGCTAGAACCAAATAAGCAGTGTATTGCAGCACGTTCTATTCCTCTGAGAGACCGAAAACCGGGAGACAGACAACGCCGTACCGGTACCAAGCAGTCTTAACTGCGGTAAGTTCTGAAGTCGTCCTGTTTTCGTCTTCCATAACGGACATTCAAGTGTCAAGCGTAAGCACTGCGCCTCTCGACAAATACACTGAGGCCGTTTTAAAGTTGCCTACATGTTCGCGCACGATGGTTGACAGTATCCACACCAAGTGATGGGGATATACAGAATCCCATCTCTAGCATACTGCGAATCTACGATCGGCCTCGCTATATGTAAAGGCTATGCGCGCCCGCGAGATGGTCAACGTGTACGAATGGATCAAGAGCGGGATGCGTAAGCATCCATGACAGTGTTGACCAGGTCATCCAGATTAAACGGTTTTGTGATGTACCACTCCACACCCAAGGCTTTGGCGCGCGTGGTATGTTGCGAGGTGGCCCAGGCCGAAAGAACCACCACAGGCGTATCAGCGATTTCGGGAATCTCACGGATTTTTTCGATGGTCTCGAATCCGTTTAATCCCGGCATACGGATATCCATCAACACTACGTCCGGTATCCATTCCTTAGCTTTTTCCACACCCTCAAGACCATTTTCCGCCAACTGGATTTCAATACCCGCTAACTGAAGCAATTGATTCACCAACTCCCGCTGCAATGGCTCATCTTCGACATAAAGAACTTTGACCATGCCTCAACCCTCCCTGTATCACTGATCCACGGGTTTCTGTGCCACGACGGCGCATAACCAATTTGTGGATTCGTCCACCTCTCCTTTCAGAGAAGGATAGAATCTCACGTCACGATAGCCACAAGTTTCTAATAACGCCCGATATTGTTCGTCTGTATACGCCTGCATACTTGATGTGTAGCGCGTCACAGCACCGGTCGCCGCATCAACGATAAAATGGCGTTCAGTAGCCAGCGCACATTCCGCATCCCAGAAACTCTCAGTTAAACACACATGCAGGCGCTCCGAGAACAAACCACTGACTGCAGTATACCAGGAATTGGCAACTTTTCCCAATGACTCCACAGCAGCAAACGTGTGCGGTTCCAGAAGTAACCAGCCCCCCGGATTGAGCGCCTGATATGCCTTTTGAAGGATACTACGTGCATCCGATGCTTTAAACACATTGAACTCACCGAAAATAAACATCACCAAGTCATAGCCCGAACCATATTCTACGACGCGCACATCCCCTTCGATGTACGTGAGTGGCAGCCCAGCGCCCTCCGACTGCGCTTTGGCATAAACGATGGAGGCTGGGGAAAAATCCACGCCGACGCAAGTATGACCCAACTGCGCCAGCCTCTGCGCATAGAATCCTGGACCGCAGCCGAGATCGAGCACACGCGCAGGCTTGCCGTCCAAAATGTGCCGGTGTATCCAGGACACATGCGCATCGATATTGACAGAACGACGGCTCGCCATGTCATGATCCTGCGAGAGATGCTCGTGAAGCATCCGCGCGCTAAAAGCCGGATCATTCCAGGGGATCTTCTCACCCTCAGACCACGGTTCAGGAACAGATGTACGGTTGACAAGATCAACCAAGTTCATATTTGTTTTCATACCTGTATTATACGTCAGCTAGAAAAGACTTCAACTTCCTTCAGTCATCTCCTGTAGAGTAAAACGGACTTCATTCCCAGACAGAGAAAGATTGTGATCCGTTGCGAATGTGCTATAACTCGACGAAATGCACAACCACAGATGAGGAGGGAAGGATGATAAACGAGCAACCGATCATCGAGGTCATTCAAGCGCGATATTCGTGCCGTACGTATCAGGAGACACCCATCACGCTGCCGGTGCAACAGCAATTGGTGGAATTCATGGGGACACACGCGCTTGGGCCGATGGGGACGCGTGCGCGTCTGCAACTCGTTGCCGCAGCGGAGGAAGATCGGCAGACGCTCAAGGGCCTGAGCACGTACGGTTTCATTAAAGGGGCAACCGGGTTCATCCTAGGCGCAATTCCACCAGGCGATTTCAACCAGGAAGATTTCGGCTACGTGACAGAGCACGCGATCCTCTACGCGACGAGCCTGGGCCTGGGGACGTGCTGGCTGGGCGGCACCTTCGCCAAGAGCCGCTTCGCGGCGAAGCTTGAGCTACGCAAAGATGAGTTGCTACCCGCCGTCATCGCTACGGGGTACTGCGCTGCTAAACGGCGCGTCCTGGAATCCCTGATCCGCCAGCAAGCAAACGCCGATCGCCGTTTACCCTGGGAGCGCCTGTTCTTCGATAAGGTGTTCGATGTCCCACTTAACCGGGACATAGCCGGGGCCTTCGCGACGGTTCTGGACATGGTACGGATCGGGCCGTCGGCATCGAACAAACAGCCGTGGCGCATCATCAGGGCATCCGATGGTGAAGTTTGGCATCTCTACATGCAACGAACACCGGGATATGCCAGACGCAACCGGGCACTGCTGGACATCGCCGACATGCAGCGCATCGACATGGGGATTGCAATGTGCCATTTCGCGCTCACGGCTGAGGAACTGGGCCTGCACGGTACGTGGACGATCCGCGAACCGGTTATCGAGAGGCCGGACGCGCTGACAGAGTACGTCGTCAGTTGGGAGTCGCGCTAACACAAAGATAGCACACCGGTCTGTTTGATGGTCTCGCCGCCAACAAACACAGCCTGGACCAGCGCATATGCCGTCTCCGCATCCAAAGCCTGCAGGGGATGAAGCATCACGTGCATTGGTAATGGCGCTTGGTGCGGCCCCACCGACTGGAGGTAGTACACGCCCTCGAGTAGCCGTGCGCCCTGTCGCCGGTAAAAAGCGATGCGCCGCTCGGCCAACGCACGTTCTACCTCCGTCTGTGCCAGGTCAGGGCGTTCCACCTCGATGAGCACAGCGATAATCCCGGCAGGCAACCGGCGCACAATGTCCGCGTATATCGCCGCACCCACGCCGTGGTTGCGCGCCTCCGGCGTCACGGCGAACATACACAGCCAGGCGAGCTTGTGCTCAGGAATCACCATGTAATACGCCAAGCCCACGAAGACGTCTTCGCGCTGTACCGCCAACAGATGATGGTTAGGCCACCGTTCCTTAAGCAACCGTATGCAGAACGAGACAAGCATCCGCTCAGCAGGCGGGAAGGCCGTCTCGTACAGGTCGAGCCAGGGGAGCAGCAAGTCGTCATCAAGGCCGGTAATTTCGGAGATATGTAGATTCATCGATACCACACGAAGATGTTGGCAGAGAACACCGCAGGATCGAAGGGCGCACCCGCATAGCTACCAAAGTGATCGACAGGCACAAAGCCGCGCTCGTGATGGAGCCGTAAAAAATCTACCGTACGCAATGGATACAACGGCGTTTCGTCCTCGAAAATCACATTGGAGCCGGATTGCAAGCGCGTGTGGAACGTGACTTGCGCTGGGGAGATTTCCCGATATTCGCGGTGAAAGGTCAGCCCGTGCGGCGCTTCGATAACGGGGAAGGCGAAAGACTCACGCCCCAGCACATAATCCCAGTTCATCACCTGCAGAATCCACGGCGCGCCGGGTTTGAGTACGCGCTGCACGCTGTCGAGGAACTGCCCGAACTGCATCTGCGGTAGATGCGCGGCGCTGTTACCGATGCAGAAGGCAGCATCAAACCGCGACTCCCTTTCCGTTGAATCCTTTCGAACTGTTGAGATCAACTCCGCGATGTCGAGCATATTCAGCACATGAAACACGGCCTGCGGATAATACTGGCGCGCGTGGGCAATCATCGCTACATCCAGGTCAATACCGACCGCGTCAAAACCATCTGCCACCAGCCGGCCGCAGTAGTGACCGGTGCCGCAACCTATATCCAAACAGCGCCGGTTCTCCAGCAAAATGTAGTGCCGCAACAACGCGTAGACCGCTTCACTAAGCGGGAAAATAGCCTCGTAGTGGTCGGCAAACTCAGCGTAGAAGGACATCAAAGCTCCAATAGCGCTCGGCGCACGTCTTCGATAGCGCGCACATCGCGGCGGCGCAAGCCTGTGAGGAATTTCCGATACAGGTCTTCGTCCTGCGGTGAGACGAGAACACTTTGGACAGCCTGCCGCTCGAACGTGCCGCGGCGGTCCCAGCGCCAGATGAGGCGATCGTCTGTGCCGTCGCTCTCATAGACGTGACTGATGCGCCGTTTGAACGCCAGACGATCCGAGTAATCCACTCGCAAGTATACCTTGAGCGCAACCGCCGCCAAGTGTTCCGGCGCGACGCCATTCCCCAGGCAAAGTTGATCGCGGGTTTCTTCCAATGTGTCGGCATGCAGGTTTGTGGCAACGGTATGTCCGCGTGCAGCCAACGCGAAAAAGTCGCGGGCTTCGTCGTCCCAGAGATAAGCGTAGTAAAGACCGTCACCGATTTCGTGCGCCAGGTAGCAGGTCGCACCGGGATAAGGATCGGCTTCAGCCATATCCAAGACGGCACGACTGTCTACGGCACGAATCGCCGTCTCGTTGGGCAGGAAGTTGAGCAATGCAACCATCACCGCCGTTTTACCCGCACCACCGGGCCGCGCACCCACCAGCAGCGATGCGCCATGGCGCATCGCTGCGGCGAGATACGCGGCCAGAGGCAGGTCCACCGTTCCAGCATCGAGCAAGTCGATGAGCGAGAGCAATCGCCCGCCACGCTGGTTGCAGGCGTCGAGAGCGTTAACGTGCTCGCTGAGAGCGGCGTCCATCTATTCCGGCTGCTGTGAAACGTCTACCATTGGGGTGATGCCGGGACCGGGCAAGACGATGGTCGGCGCGCTGCCTTCGACGGTGAAGATGATCTTGTCAGTAGCGGAGAGAGCGGCGGCGTTGGCCTCGGCAATCGTCACCAGTTGGAACTCTGGATGCTCGGCGTAGAGCAAGGCCAGCGCTTTGCGCAGGGCGACGTCACCGCGCGCGGCGGCTTCCAGCGCATCGGCTTCCAGCTTGCGGATTTGTAGGTTACGCTCGGCAGCCAGGGTTTCGTTGGCTTTGGCGGCCTCAATTCTCTGCCGTTCGGTCTCGAGTTCGGCTAGGGTGTTGGCGCGTTGGGCTTCGATGACGGCTAATTGCGCCGCGACGCGCTGGCGCTCCAATTCGGCCAGGGTCGTTTGCTGGCGGGTGGTCTCTTGGATACGCGCTTGCTCCACGCGGATTTCGCCTTCGACACGCGCTTGCTCAGCTTCAGCTTGAGCGATAGCCTTCAGTTCATCCTGGGCGGCCTTTTCGGTCGCCAGACGGCTCTGCACGATGGCATCCAGCCCGGCCTGCGCATCCGCCGAAAGGATGATATTCGGCACCACGACATTCCTGACCATCAGACCGACCGATCCCGCCAGATCATTGAGTTCGTCATCAATGCATTCCCGCAGTTCATCACGGGCGCTGCCAATGGTGTTATCGTCGAAGGAGCGTCCGCCAACGCAGACTTTCATCGCCTGTCGGGCAAAATCCTGCACTTTGGCGACCAGAGCCACATCATCGGTGTATAGGCCGCGGTACTTGGACCAGTTTTCATGCAATACGTCTTTCTCCGTCTCGCCGGGACGGAAGATATCGCCGCTGACGGCCGCGCCCATGCGCTGTTTGTCCTTGGTGATGATTTCGGCATCGTCCACGGTGAAAGGGACGGCCTGGCTGGAGACTTTGACCATGCTGACGAAGAGACCGAAGTCGCTGTACACGCCGGGACCGACGACGTTCTTGATACGCCCGCTGGTGAATTGGATGCCCACTTCTTGGGCGTCCACCTTTTTGAACAGATAGAAAAACTGGCTGCCAAAGCTGAGGATCACTATCGCAGCGATAAAAACCACTATGCCAATGATGATGTTGGTCAAACCTCGGGTCTTGGGTCTTAAATTTTGCATGGACATTTTTCTCCTTTCAGAATGGCTACGTGTTTAGCGAATGTTCCTTCTCTCTTCTACGCGCATCACTGCCGGCAGTTGCACGTCGCGCCGCCCTAAACCGATGCGCGCTGGCGTGGCTTCACGGCGTCGATTTTGGCGCGCAGGTAGACGTAATACAACATACGCCAGAGCGTCTTCGCACTGGAGGATGCATGGGAATGGTAGATTTCGGACGCGCCCGTGTAGGCGATCCAGTAGCCGCATTTCTGTACGGTACCGGCCCAGGCATAGTCCTCGATCTCGGTCAGTGTTTCGTCGAAAGGGATCTCCAGCGCCAGGACACGGCGAAAGGCCGAACTGGCATTGGAGAAAACGTGATCGTTCTGCCGCAGTGTGGTGGCCTTGGAGCGGTAACGCCACCACAAGCGCAGCCGCTCGGCCCACGCAATACGAACGCCCGGACGGGGGATATGACGGCTGAAGGCTCCGGCGACCTTGGAATCGGCCAGCGGCGCGACCAATGCCTCCAACCAGCGCTCGTTCGCCGGGGTCGCATCACCGCTGAGACTGACGACGATTTCGCCTTCCGCCTCCTGCACGCCGACGTTCATCGCATGGCAATAGCTGAAGTGTTCCATGACCAAAGGGACATGGCGCAGGCGGAAGGTCTGTACCGGGCCATACTGCTGCAAGACCTTGGCGATGCCATCTCCCGGGCTGGAATCCACGACGAGGACCTCATAGGGCAGAAGCGTCTGCTTTTCGAGCATCTGCAACGTGGCGACCAACAAGTCTTTCAACGCAGGGACACCACGGACCACACGCTGGCTGTTGTCGTAGGTCTTGATTACCACCGAAACTTGGGGTCGATACATTTGCGAATCCATAGCCGCTATTCTAGCACAAAGAGGTTACATTGCGAGTGACAGCAGCTCCCGTAAAGCACGGATTTCATAGGTGATTGCCAGGTCCGTGGGGCGCGGCGTGTTGTTTGGATTGTACCAACACGTGTCGATGCCGTAATCGGAGCCGCCTTTGATGTCCGAGGTGAGGCTGTCGCCGATCATCAACACTTCGGCTTTCCGCGGCTGGCCCATCCGGGCAAAGGCGACATCGAAGATACCCGGACGCGGTTTGGAGCAACCGACTTCTTCGGAGATGACGATGACCTCGAAAGCCGCGCCAATGGATGAACGTTCCAATCGCGGACGCTGTACCGCCTGCAACCCATTGGTGATAAGGGCCAGGTGCACGCTACCGCGCAGCGCCGTGATCACGGTCTCTGCGCCGTCAAGCAGATAAGCGCAGTTGCCCAGGTTCTCCAAATAGCGCGCGCTGAACGTGACAGCGTCAGGCGCGGAGCGTAGCCCGATAGTCGTGAAAAGGCGCTCGAAACGCAGCGTCTTGATACGCTCCTGCTCAATTGCCCCGCGCTCGAAGTCGCGCCAGAGTTGCGCGTTGATCGTGTGATACGCGTCCAGATAGGCCGCATCGAAGACACAATCGAATTGCGCGAACGTGCGCGACAGCGCCTCGGACTCTGCTTTATCGTAATCGAACAGCGTGTCGTCGGCGTCGAAAAGAAACCACGTATATGTCATCAAATAACTCCTCGAAAACAAACCGCGAATCTATATCAATCTTCATGCATAGAAATCAAAATTAGTGTGGATTCGTGAAAATTCGTGGTAAAACTCTCATCTATTAGACAGGTGTTTGACAAAGCAGCGCCGCCGCTTGTGCTGGCGCGTTTCGTAGTACTTCCACTGACCTTGCACGTTGGCATTGGTCTCCAATTCGGGATTGGATTCCGCCTTGACGATGCCACGCTGCGCGTACACCCGGTTGATCTCGTTCATCAAAATCGCATTGACGCCCTTGCCCTGGTACTCGGAGCGCACGGCGACCAGGTACAGATCCGCGCGATCTCCCTGGTGCAGAGCGCGCAGCAGATGCATAAACCCGAACGGGAACAGCCGGCCATCGGCCTTTTGCAGCGCCCTGGAAAGCGACGGCATGGTAATCCCGAAGGCCACCAGGCGGTCATTTTCATCCACCACCAGCGGGACGAAATCGAGCGAGATCAGGCCGAAGTAGATTTTGATGTAGTATTCGATCTGTTTTTCGCTCAGCGGGACGACGCCGTAGAGGTGTTCGTACTCGTCGTTGAGCACCTCGAAAAGCTCGTGCGCGTAAGAGGGCAGGCCTTTTTCCACTCGGGGGCGCAACAGCTCTTTTTTATTACGCACCTGCAACAGGCGCAGATTGTACCGCCGTTTGGCAAGATCGGCGATCCGGGCAATCGTTGCGTTCGGCTCCGGAGGGACGGTAATTTCGTACTCCATCCAATCCACGTCTTTGATGTAGCCGAGTCGTTCCAGATGAACGGGATAGTAGGGGTGGTTGTAGAACGTGGCGAGCGTCCCCAATTCCTCAAAACCCTCGACAAGCATGCCTTCCCGGTCGATGTCGGTAAAGCCCAGAGGCCCGTGGACGGCGCTCAAGCCCATCTCCCTGGCCCACGACTCCACTTTCTCGAAGAGCGCCGCCGACACTGCCGGATCGTCCACGAAATCGACCCAGCCAAAACGCAGGTAGGGCCGCTGCCATTTTTCGATGGATGCGCGGTTGTGAATGGCGGCGATCCGCCCGACGATTTCACCCCCGCGGTAAGCCAGCCAATAACGCGCCTCGCAGTAGTCGAAGGCGGGATTCCTGTCATGGCGAAAGGTCTGGTAGTCATCGACGAACAACGCCGGGACCCAGTAGGGATTGCCCCGGTACAGCTTATTGGGAAAGCGAATAAACGCGCGCAGTTCGCGCAAATTGGTTACTTCTTTAATCGATAAGTCCATAGACAAAGTTCCTCACAACACAATCACCCTTGGGAAGATTTGAGCAAGTGGTGAGTATACATCCTGTTTGCCACCTTTGCAAGGGGCGCGGAGGGCAAAAGGTAACGAATGTGCTCCTTCTTCCCCGAAATGCACAGGAAAGAAGGAGCACAAAGGGTAAAACTAGCGATGAATCAACAGCGTGATCACTTATTCACGCCGCCGATCACCTACGGCGCGTATGCTCTCATAATCAGAGGCAGGTAAACCACATGCTTTGGCTCGACAAACTGCAACACGCCCAGCCGGGATGTATTCTGGTACGATTGTCCGGTGGGATCGTTCCAGATCGCAACGCTGTCACGGCTGCCGTTGCCATCTGCATCGTCGTTGACCTGGAAGTCAAAGCCGATGAAGACGCCAGGCTGCGGCATCACCTCAGTCAGCGTGATCGCCGCCTCGACGATGTATGCGCCTTCCATCAGCAGTGTTTGGTCGGCAGGAATGATGAACGTCGCACTTCTCAGCGTGGCCGCCGAAGCCACCGGGCCATTGAAGCTCTGCTCATTGTCGAAGTTGATGCGGAACTGACCGTCGTCCGCCTCGTAACTGGCGGCCTTGGCATTGTTCTGATCTATGAAGACTTCGATGGAGTCTTGTTCCCAAGTATTGGCGCTGGCCTTGCTCAACAAAGTGTCGGACACCACTGCATAGACATACAGGCGGTTTTCGTCCCACATCGTCCTGACCTTCGCGGTCGCGCCGCCGGTTCCCTCCACCCATACATCGGTTTCAATCTCCGTGGCGTCGGCCCAGATCGCATCGGCGACGCCATCGATGACTGGCGTGCCCTTGATCGCCGTCGTCAACTTGATCTCATCGATCAAGATCAACGTGCCAAAATTGGCCGTACTCGTGAGCTGGCTGTGGGTCAGATCATTCCACGAGATCACGGAGCCGTCGCTACCATCGATGACGCGGACGTCGAAGCCCAGGCGCGTTCCGGGAGCGAGCGTGGCCGTCAACGGGAGCTTGGCTTCGAGGACGTAGCCATGGGTGTCGGTGATGATGACGAAGTTCATCCCCTGGAAGGTTCCGCTGGGGAAGGTGTAGTAGCGGTCATCGCCCTCGTAGGTGGCAGTCTTGCCGTTGTTCTGATCGACGAAGACTTCCACCTTATCACCGGCATCCACAGTTTCGTCCTCAACCTTCACGATCACGTAAAGGTTTTTCGCAGCGTCCCAACGGGTCTGGAAACTGGCCGTCATCGTTCCGGTAGAGCCGATCTGAACCCACGGCAACATGTCCCAGAGCGTCTCGGTCATCCCGTCCACAACCGGGGTGGCCTTGGAAACGAGTTGTTCCTGGATGAGCGGCGGCAGTTTCGATGGATCGATGATACCCCAGTAGGCCCACTTGGCCTGCAGCTCCTCGTCGAAGAGCAGCGGCAGGTTGATGCGCGTGATCGGATGTCTAGAGAGCCAGGTGGCGTCATCAGCCAGACCCCAGAATGTCACCGACTTGAGATTCTCCGTTCCGTCTGCCCCCTGGCGGCGCAGCGCCTCAAAGATATCCTTGTAGCGATAACCCTGTCTGATCAGCACTTCCGGCGGTACGGTCGTGTACGTGTCTGTATCGTTGGGGTAGATGCTCATATCCAGCTCAGTGATGTGAACTTCGCCCAGGTCGGAGAACATCTCAATGGTTTCCTCGATGGCGGCTACCGTCGGGTTCTGGATGTTGATATGCATTTGCATCCCGATGCCATCAATCGGCACGCCCTGATCCTGAAAGTCCTTCACAACGTCGTACATACATTGGCGCTTGGCCGGGTCTGTTTCGCCGTAGTCGTTGAGAATCAGCGTGGCGGTAGGGGCCTCGCGGCGCGCGAGAGTGAACGCGGTCGAGATATAGTCGGAGCCGGTCAGCTCATACCAACGGCTGTGGCGCAGGCAGTCCGGCTGGGATGCGTCGATGACCTCGTTGACCACATCCCAAACGTTGACCACGTCTTTATAACGGTTGGCGACCGCGACGATATGAGCCTCCAGGCGATCCAGCATCAACTGTTTGTTCTCTACGGTTGGCGTCAACCATTCGCCAGCCGTATTCTTGAACATCCAATCAGCGGTCTGTTGGTGCCAGACGAACGTGTGGCCGTGGACATATAAATCGTTAGCGCGCGCAAAATTCGCCACGACGTCGGCATTGTCCCAGGTAAATACCCCTTCACTGGGTTGGACCGATTCAGGCTTCATCGCATTGCCGGCGGTGACGCTGTTGAAGTGCTTCAGGAACAGTTGCTCGTGACGGGCGCTGGCGACGCCGTCCGTCTCTAGCGCCGCCCCGACGATGAAGTGATCGGCATACGTCTCGTACACGGATGGGATATCGGTCTGAATGGGCGGGTGGGTTGTGTTGCTGAACGAGAAGTCGTCAATGTAGAAAACGGTGGCGGTCATGGAAGCGGTCTCTACGTAAATCTTCAGGAAATCCACCTCCTGGGCGAGGGTGTACTTGCCCTCAAACAGAGTCCAGGCATCAGGCGATACCGGCGTGTTGCCGATCACGGTTTGATATGTCGATGTAGGAATGCCGGCCGGCTTCAACTCGACGCTGACACGCATATCGGTCGTCGTCTCGGTGAGCGCCAACCTGGCCCACACAGCGACATCATACTGAACACCCACCGTCACCACATCGCGGATATCCAAGGCGGGGCCGTTCCAAGTATTCGTGCGCCCACTTGTCTTCAGGCTATGCGTGCCGCCATGAGCCATCTCGGTGCTATTCTCCACGATCTCAGAGCCGCGCGCGGCCCATCCTTGGGTCGTCCCGTCCTCGAACCCATGCACGATGTTGACTTCCTGCACCGGAGGTTCAGCTGTCTTAATGATGATGATGTCATCGATGTAAAACGAGGCTGTGGCACTGGCGCTCTGCACGTACAGGGTCAACTCGGTAGCTTCTTCGGTATACACATAAGTTCCCTGCACGCAGGTCCAATTGTCAGCGGTCACTTCCTTCTCTCCGGTGGGACCAAACCTGTCATACGAGTCTTCCCCATCAACCGTCTGCTTCATCGTAAGAATCGTTTGAGTTTCAGTAACCTCCTGCCCTGCAAGCAGCCGCGTGCACCCACTAATAACATAGGTCGCACCCACCTGCAACAAACTGAGCACGTTGGTGCCAGCACCTTGCCAGTCCTGTGTCCTAGCTGTTACCTTCAAGCTCTGAGACCCTGTATGTGCTGCTTCCGTCGTCGTGACAACGGTAGTGCTGCCAAACGGCCACCACCCCTGTATACCATCTTCGAAATCGTAGGTTGCAACTACTGGCGACGGGGGAGCTTGAGTCATGATGATAGTGATGTCATCGATGTAAAACGAGGCTGTGGCACTGGCGCTCTGCACGTACAGGGTCAACTCGGTAGCTTCTTCGGTATACACATAAGTTCCCTGCACGCAGGTCCAATTGTCAGCGGTCACTTCCTTCTCTCCGGTGGGACCAAACCTGTCATACGAGTCTTCCCCATCAACCGTCTGCTTCATCGTAAGAATCGTTTGAGTTTCAGTAACCTCCTGCCCTGCAAGCAGCCGCGTGCACCCACTAATAACATAGGTCGCACCCACCTGCAACAAACTGAGCACGTTGGTGCCAGCACCTTGCCAGTCCTGTGTCCTAGCTGTTACCTTCAAGCTCTGAGACCCTGTATGTGCTGCTTCCGTCGTCGTGACAACGGTAGTGCTGCCAAACGGCCACCACCCCTGTACACCATCTTCGAAATCGTAAGTCTCAACCAGCGTATCCTGTGGCGCGAGGGGCTGCGCGAGCACAGGGGCAGTGGGAAACATGGCTGGGGACACAAGGCCAACCAGATAGGCCAGTACAACAAACAGCGAAAGCTGTTTGCGCCAATTCCGTTTCGAAGCACTCTGTTGCATCGTTTCATCTCCTTTTTGGGCTGAATAGAATCTATTATGGTCCATCAGTCATCGTGTCTGTAGACGTCGCTCAAATGGTTCAATAGGCACCTCCTTACTATTGTGAACGTTCACACCCTCATACAATATTTTAGCACAGTTTATCGAAATTTGGAACTAATTTCCGGGTGAGTTTTCGAAAAAACTCGCATAATCCTTGACTATGCTCCAAAGATAACGCACGCCGAGGGTAATTCCGGTGTGTTACCGGTCACAGGAATGACACCTCGCGCGGCTGTGGATTGAATCAAATGCCAGACACAGACCGTTAGAAGCCCGGCGGAGGTCGCTCTGCAACGGCCTGTGGCACACCACGTTGACGCCCGCGCCGACTCCGGTATACTGGCCTGCGGTCGCGCATAAACACGATCACGAAAGGAGAATAACGATGGAATCAGCAACACTGCCCATGGGCAGCAAGAAACATATCGCCCTGGTGGCGCACGACAGCCGCAAGGACGATCTGATGGAGTGGGTGCGCTTCAACCGCGCATCGCTGATCCAACACGAGATTTATGCCACAGGCACAACGGGCTGGCTGTTGCAGCGCGAGTTGGGCGTTCCCGTTCACCGGATGCAGAGCGGCCCGCTCGGCGGCGACTTGCAGATCGGCGCGAAGATCGCCGAAGGGGAGATCGACTTTCTGGTCTTTTTCTGGGATCCGTTGGAGGCGCAGCCGCACGACCCCGACGTGAAGGCGCTGTTGCGGCTGGCGGTACTGTGGAACATTCCCGCGGCGACCAACCGGGCCACGGCAGACTTCATGTTCTCGTCGCCGCTGATGTATCAGGACTACGACCGGATTGTCCCGGATTACGCGACGTATCAACGCGAGCGGGAGCTGCGGCTGGAGCAATTCGTAGCGGGGGAATTGGAACCCTTTACCGTGAATGCGTCAGAGGTTGCGCTGCCAGCCGAAACAGAGTAAAGCACTTCAATTTCACACGCTGTACAATCAAAGCGCAAGGGGTACGTGCGCCCCTCCTCATCCACCAAGAACAGCGGTTCAGTCAGCGGTGGCGCGCCTTTTTCGCGGCGACAACGGCCCAATTGGTGCAGGAGACAATAGCGCGTGCGCATCACGCATCGCCCGCGCATATCGAGGCCAGATTCGGCGGCGGGTTCGATCTCGGTGACACCATGGCGGCGATAGAACGCTTCCGCCTGCCGGTTGAGGACATTGCTCAGGTACGTCAACCGCTTTTCTGGATACGGGGCGTCGTTTCTCTGCACTTCGCCGGTAAGGCGCGGGCGATTCTGCGCGCGCACTGCGGTGAGATTGTCCAGCACGGCGCGGCGCAGCTCGTTCAGCGCAGCGACCGGCAGGAAATAGGGCGTGCGCCAGTTAACGACGACGCCCGCGCACTCGAACGCTGTTCCGCCGGTCTTGCGCAACTGTTTTTCGACGGTGGCTTGCGCCTGCTCAGGTTTCACAGCAGGAACTTTTTCGGCCGGCAGCGTGGCGGAGACGTGGTTGCCGTCTTCGTCTGCGACGGTCAGCGTGAAGCCATCCAATGTTTCTTCCAGCGTGAACTGGACGACGATCGTGCGCACGGGCTGGCTTTTCTCCAATTGCCGCAGATAGGCGTGATCGTGATTGCGGTAGACGCGCGTCCCCTTGCGGATGTGTTCCAGGCTATTCGGCGTGATCGTCAAACCGTTCACCGCGTTCACCACCGTCCCCTGCAAGACGCCCTCCGAGTCGAAGAAAGACAAGCCATCGCCGTTGTGCAGTTCGACCGCGCTCTGCGCGAGCCGGAACGAGCGCCGGTCTACAGCTACGACGTCTCCCACCGCCTCGCCGACCATTTTGGGCGTGTCGATCGAGCCGGGCGGTTCCGCACGCCCATGGAGGTAGTACGTCGTGTAACCCCGGTTGAACGTCTTGTTCAAGTCTGGCGTAAAGTCTACAACACTGCGCCCCGACGAGCTTTTCGTCAGGCCCCGCGCCGCTAATTCTTCGTCCAGCGCGCGGCGGTAGGCACTGACGACGTTGACCACGTAAGTCTTTTCCTTCAGCCGACCCCTCGATCTTGAACGAGGTCACGCCCGCGTCGAGCAAGTCGCCCAGATGCGCGGACAAGTTGAAGTCACGCAATGAGAGCAGATGCCGGTCCTTGACGATGACTTTCCCATTGCCATCCACCAGGCTGTAAACCCGGCGGCAGGGCTGCGCGCACTCGCCGCGATTGCCGCTGCGCCCGCCAATCGCGTAGCTCATCAAACACTGCCCGCTGTAACTAACGCACAACGCGCCGTGAACGAACGTCTCCAGTTCAATCGTCGCCGCCTGGCGAATGTCTTTGATCTGATCCAGGCTCAGCTCGCGCGCCAGGATCGCACGACGGAAGCCCACCGCTTCGAGGAACGCCACCCGTTCGGGCGTGTGGTTGTGCATCTGCGTGCTGGCGATCAGCGGAATCGGCGGCAGATCGCACTCCAACAGCCCCACATCCTGGATAATCAACCCGTCCACGCCGATGTCGTGTAGTTGGTGCGCCAATCGCACCGCCTGTGGCAACTCGTCGTCGTAAAGCAGCGTGTTCAGCGTCACATAGACCCTGGCCCAATACGAGTGCGCGTGCCGCGCCAGCGCTTCGATGTCCGTCAGGCTGTTCCCCGCCTTCGCCCGCGCGCCAAAGCGCGCCGCGCCGATGTAGACGGCATCGGCGCCGGCATCAATCGCCGCGAGGCCACATTCCAGATTTTGCGCGGGGGCCAGAAGTTCTGTTGCTGTCAAGGTTGCTCCAACAAAGACCGCAGGGCTGAGATCAGCAAACGGTGCTCGACCGTGTGAATGCGCGTCTCCAGGCTTTCCAACGTATCGTCCGGCAGAATGAGAATCATTTCCTGCGCGATGACCGGTCCGGCATCCACAGCTTCGTCGGGAACGAGATGCACCATCACGCCCGTGTGGTCAATCTCGCCGCGTTGGTAGGCGGCGAAGGCATCCGCGATGCCATGCGCGCCCGGGAATGTCCCCGGCAATGCGGGATGCAGATTGACAATGCGGTTGAGGTATACCCGGATAAAGGCGTCCGTAAAAATGTGCATCCACCCGGCTTGTACCACCCAATCCACATCGAAGCTCTGTACGATGCGCGCCAGGTCCGCGTCGTAATCCGCGCGGGGACGACCAGCGTTGGTGTACGGCAACTTGGGGAAGTAGACCGCAGGTACGCCGTGCTTGAACGCCCGCTGCATCCCGTAGGCATCCTTGCGATTCGAGACGACCAACGCGACGCGCGCGCCGGGCAAGTCGCCATTGTCCACCGCATCCAGAATCGCCTGCAAATTCGAGCCGTTACCCGAAATCAAAACTGCGAGATTGTGCATTTTCGTCCTTTTTTGGACGCAGATTTCCGCTGATTTTTATATCTGCGAAAATCCGCGTGAATCTGCGTCCAACTTAACTCCCAAAATCCGAGTAATATCGCTCTAGCTGCGCGGACGTGATCAAATGGGACGACGACGCTTTAAGCGTACACGTGTGCCGCGCAGCGATCTGCCCGCGCAAGATCGCTTGCTCCGGCGTGTAGCCATCCAGCACGTAGCCGGTCAGAAACCCCACCGCCAGCCCGTCGCCCGCGCCATTCGTGTCGATCACGGGCGCGTCCATCTGCACCGGCGGGAAATAGCGCACGCCCCCATCCCGCGAACCGAGCGCACAGCCCTGCCCGCCCATCCCTACGACGATGAACTGCGCCGCGCCGCGTTGAAACAGTGCTTCGATCAACACGTGCGGCGGATGATTCACCGCCGAACAAAACAAAATGTCCGCATAGCGGATGAAATCCTGCCGGTAGCCGTCATCCACCGAAACGACATCCTGGAGATCGCACGCGATTGTTACACCACGATCCTTCGCGATTGGCAGCAAATGCCGCGCCCAGTTGGGGATGTTGAAGTGCGCCAGTTTTGTCCGCGACAAAATGTCGCGGCAAACCGCTTCATCGGGACGTAGTTCCATATGCCCTTTGCCGTCGTAGAAATTCTTGCGCCGCCCGTCGCGGTACATGAAGTTAATGCTGCGGCTTGTGCCCGCCAGGTCGACGAACAATCCCGTCATATCGATGCCGTCGCGGGCGAACTCCTCTTGGATAAAGCGCCCGCCGAAGTCGTCGCCCACGTGACCGATGAAGGCCGTGCGCTTGCCCAGTTGCGCGTACCCCCGGCTTGCAAACCCACCGGCCTGCCCCACGTAATCCAGGTTTTGCGAGAAGTTGGCTTCTACGCTAAAGTCGATATCGTCGCCGTAGAGGTAGATGCACGTGTCGATGCCTACGTTGCCGATGACGATGACGTCGAAATCAGAATTTGTAATCATAAAAATCCGTTCGATCCGTCGACAAAACTATGGCGACAACACCTCAACATCATACGGCAACGTAGGCGCGATTTGCAGGTTGCCGCGATATTCCTGGACAACGCCCACCACCCGCACGCGCGTCCCAACCGTGCCCAGGGCGGGATTGGCCTTGGGGATGCGGTCGAGCGTGGTGCGCCAGATAAAGATCGGTGCAGCGCCCGTTTCGTCAAACACGGAAAGGGTCACGGCACTACTCGTGCCGGAAACGTTGCCGATTTCGCCCGTTACCTGCACGACCTGGCCCATGTAATCGCGCACTGTGCTGATCGCCACCTGCGGCGCGAACGCTCCGCCCGCGCGTTGCACCTTCACCTGGCTGCCAAAGCGCGGCACAACCTGCAACTCGCCCTGATATTCGCCCACCTTGCCGGTCGCGCGCACCTCCGCACCGATGTTAATCTGCGGCGCGGCATAGCAATCGTCGTAGACGTTGTGCCACATCAACAGCATCACCTGACCGGAACCGTCATCCAGCGTGAATTTATACCCCTGCGAGAGGCTGCTCGTCGCCACCACTTTGCCGATCACAGTTACTTCTTCGTCCATACGCGCAGGCAAATCGCCAATGTGGGTGCGGATGAATTCCGGCGTCGGGGTCGGCGTTTCGGTGGGCGTCGCGGTCGGCGTGGCAGTCGGCGCATCTGTCGGGGTGGACGTGGGGGTGGCGGTTGGTTCGGGCGTGGCGGTGTCTGTGGGTGGGAGCGTCGCGGTGGGCGGCAATGGGGTGGATGTCGGCGGTGATGTCGGGGCAAGCGTTGCCGTGGATGCGGCGACAGTCGGCGGCGGTGCGGTCAGTACGGTCTCGCCCTGCAGCGTCGCCGGCACAGGCGTGGAAGTTGTACAACCGACCAACGCAAGTCCTACCAGCAATCCGATAAAGCAGCGAAAAAACAGACATGTGGTTTTTGTACGCATAGTCATCTACCTTTTAGTCTCAAAGAATGGCGATTAACGACACACAAAGACATTCTCAATCCGATTATAGTCGCACTCGTGTCCCCAGACCATCCCAAGGCTCAGTTTCCCCAATGATAACAGCTTCCGGAACCGCCGCCAGCGCCGCGTCCACATCCCCCGGCGCGACGATGACGACCATGCCGATGCCCATATTGAACACGCGGTGCATCTCGTCGTCGATGACCTGCCCGCGCTGCTGAATGAGACGGAAGATTGGCGGGACGTGCCACACGCTACGGTCAAGCGTCACGCCGACGCCGTCCGGCAGGACACGTGGCAGGTTGTCCAGGAAGCCGCCGCCGGTGATGTGCGCCATCGCCTTGACGCGCACGCCCGCGCTCACCAGCGCATCGAACTCCGCCAGGTACGCCCGGTGCGGCGCGAGCAGCGCCTCGCCGACGGAACAGCCCAGTTCCGGCAGCACGGTCTCCCACCCCAGGTCGCCCAGAACGCGCCGCGCCAGCGAGTAACCGTTGGTGTGCAGCCCCGATGACGGCAATCCCAGGCACACATCGCCGGAACGCACGTCGCGCCCATCGATCAATTCTTCACGCGGCGCCCACCCCACGAGCGTACCCACCAGATCGAACGATCCCGGTTTGTAGACGCCTGGCATCTCCGCCGTCTCCCCGCCGATGAGGACGCAGCCCACCGCGCGACATGCCTCCGCGCAGCCGCTCACCACCGAAACAATCACATCCGGCTCCAGTTTGCCGGAGGCGATGTAGTCCAAAAAGAAGAGAGGCCGCGCCCCCTGCACCAGCACATCGTTGACGCAGTGATTGACGATGTCGTGGCCGACGGTGTCGTAGCGCCCCATCACCTCGGCGATCATCGTCTTCGTGCCGACGCCGTCCGTGGAGGCGACCAGCACCGCGTCGTGCAGGCACACGTCGTCTAACGCGATCTGCCCGCCAAACGCCCCGGCCCCACCGAGCACCGCCGAGGTATACGTGCTCTCCACCGCCGCGCGCATCCGTTGGAAGGCCGTCATCTTGGCGTCGATGTCCACGCCAGAGGCGGCGTAGGTGGAGACGGTAGACGGTAGACGGTAGACAGTAGACGGGGGGGAAGAGGATGACACTTGCACGTTTGCCGCGATGTCAGTGCGGTAGTGCATACCCTCAAAATGCACTTGCTTCACGCCTTCGTAGGCGCGTTCACGGGCTTCGACCAGGGTCGGTGCGGTGGCAACGACAGCCAGAACGCGCCCACCAGAGGTTACAAGCCTATCCTCTTTGACCTGTGTGCCGGCGTGAAAAACAATGACATCCTCACTGATTCGCTGATCCGCTGATTCGCTGATTCGCTTTCCCTTTGCATAATCGCCGGGATAACCCCCAGAGGCTAAGACGACCCCGACGCTAGTTAATGGTTTCCAGGTAATGGATATGTCGCGCAGGCGGCCTTCGATACAGGCGAGCATGATGTCCACCAGGTCGGTGTCGAGCAGGGGCATCAGGAGTTGCGTTTCGGGGTCGCCGAAGCGGCAGTTGAATTCGAGCACGCGCGGCCCGGCCCCGGTGAGCATCAGTCCGGCGTACAGCACGCCGACGTAGGGTGTGCCGCGTCTCCGCATCCCATCCACTGCCGGTTGAAGCACGCGCCGCGTGACCTCATCCACCAATTCCGGCGTCAGGTGCGGTGAGGGGCAATAGCCGCCCATCCCGCCCGTGTTGAGGCCGCCATCGCCGTCGAGCGCGCGTTTGTAATCGCGGGCGGGCAGCATCGGCGTCACCGTCGTCCCATCGCAGAACGCCAGCAGCGACGCCTCTTCGCCATCCAGCCGCGCTTCGATGAGCACCTTGTCGCCCGCAGCGCCGAACGCACGGTCCACCATGATCTGCTTGAGCGCAGCTTCCGCCTCCGCGCGCGTGTCGCACACGAGGACGCCCTTGCCTGCCGCCAGCCCGTCGGCTTTGACAACGACCGGCTCATCAAGCTGGCGCAGATAGGCCAACGCTGCGTCGTAATCCGTGAATATGGCTGCGGGCGCGGTGGGAATGCCCTCCTCAATCATAAACTGCTTGGCGAACACCTTGGAGGCTTCCAGCCGCGCGGCAGCCTGTGTGGGACCGAAGGCGCGCAGCCCGGCAACCTGGAACGCATCCACGATACCCGCCGCCAGCGGCACTTCCGGCCCGACCACCGCCAAATCAATCGCATTTTTCTGCGCGAAGGCGACCAGCTCGAAAATATCGTCCGCTGCGACCGGCACATTCGCCAGCTTCCCGCCCACCGTTCCACCGTTGCCCGGCGCGACGAATACGGCGGAACCCGGTTCCGCTGTCACCTGTGGCGACTGCGCTAACTTCCACGCCAGCGCGTGCTCCCGTCCCCCCGAACCGATGACCAAAATGCGCATAAATCCTCCTTGGGGTAGACGGTAGCCGGTAGACAGTAGACAGGGTTTCTCTTCCCCGTCTACCGTCTACTGTCTACCGTCACTTATTCGAACATTCCTTTGACGAACGAATCATCCACGACGACAGGATAGTCGTTGTTGAAGCAGGCCTGGCAGTGCTGCGTGCCATCGAAGGGAACGACGCTCCGCAGCCCTTCGACGGACAGGTAGCCCAGGCTATCCACGCCGATGTGGGCGGCGATTTCGTCCACGCTCATCTTCGCGGCGATGAGCTGCTCCTGCCGCGCCATATCCACGCCCATAAAACACGGGTAGCGGATCGGCGGCGAGGCGACGCGCATATGGACTTCCGTCGCGCCGGCCTGCCGCAGCAGATTGACGATGGGGCCGCTGGTGGTGCCGCGCACGATCGAGTCGTCCACCAGAACGACGCGCTCGCCCTTCAGATCAGCCAACGGGTTGTATTTGATGGCAACGCCCAAATCACGCATGCGCTGGTCGGGCTGGATAAACGTCCGCCCGATGTAGCGGTTTTTGATGAGCGCTTCGCCGAAGGGGATGCCGGATTCGTGGGCATAGCCAATCGCGTGTGCAGTCGCCGAGTCCGGCACGCCGATGACGATGTCGGCTTCGACGGGGTACTCGCGAGCCAGTTGGCGGCCCATCTTGCGGCGCACGTTGTGGACCGAGTGACCTTCCAGCAGCGAATCGGGCCGGGCGAAGTAGACGTATTCGAAGATGCAGAGCGCCGCACGTTCCGAGGCTGGCGTCTGCCACGCTGTCACACCGTTCGCATCCAGGCGTACGATTTCACCGGGCAGCAACTCACGCACGAACTCCGCACCAATCGGCCCAAACGCGCACGATTCCGACGAGAAAACCCACCCGCTGCCGTTGAGCTTGCCCAGACAGAGCGGACGGAATCCCCACCGGTCGCGCACGGCGTAGACGGCGTCGCGGGTGAGGATCGTGAGCGAGTACGCCCCCTGCGCCCGCTGCATGAAGTCGGCGATGCGCGCGTCCCAGGTATCACCGGCGGCCCCGGCGAGCATCTGTGTGATGACCTCGCCATCCGACGACGAGGTCAGCCCGACGCCGCGTTGCAGCAAGTCACGGCGCAGCGCGGGCGTGTTGGTGAGGTTGCCGTTGTGGGCAATCGCCAGAGGGCCAAGCGCCGTCTCGATGAGGTAGGGCTGCGCGTTGATCAGCTTGACGCTGCCGGACGTCGAGTAGCGCGTGTGCCCAATGGCGAGGTCGCCGCGCAGGACGTGCAGGTTATCCTCGTTGAAGACCTGCGAAACGAGGCCCATGCCCTTGTGAAGGCGCGCCAGGCCGCGCTCGCTGGTGCAAATCCCCGCGCTCTCCTGCCCACGATGTTGCAAAGCATAGAGCGCGAAAAACGTCAAACGGGCTACATCCACGCCGGGCGCGTAGATGCCGGAAACGCCACAAGCTTCTTTAGGTTTTGTATCCCACATTATCCCTTGTCCGCCTTATATAACCGTTGGCACTGCTGCTCCTGCGCCGCCAACACCTTTTCGCGCAGCGCCACATCGCCCACGCCGAGGATTTTCGCCGCCAACAGTGCCGCATTGTCCGGCTCCAGCACGACGGCGGGCGCGACGCCCGACGGCGTCCGCAATGACGAATACACGTCCGCGCCGCCGAATTTATCCGAATATGGCGGGCAGGCGATCACAGGCGCGACAACAGCCGCATCCACCATCCCGCTCAGGGCGTTGCTGCGTCCCGCCACGGTGATGTAGACCTTCGGCTGCGGATCGGCCTCGTACTCCGCCAGCAGGTCGAGCAAGTAGCGCGGCACTTTGTGCGCCGAGGCAATGCGCGTAACGTGCGGGACGCCGAAATCGTCCAGCGCCGCCGTGATTTTGGCCGCGAAGTCGCGGTCGGCGGGGGAACCAAGAATGAGAATCACCAGCATAAACGACTCCTTCGTGTTGTCATAATTCCTGTCGCTCGAACGCCGCCATTGCGCCGAGGACACATATCACGATGATCACCAACGCCATCGCCACCGCGCCGCCGTTGGCGGTCACGGGATCGGACGACGTCCCCAAACCAAGTTGGCTGGCCCAGGCGACCAGCGCGCCGGGCATCATCGAGCCGAACAGCGGCAGGTTGCCCGCCAGCATCAGCAGGATGGCGCCCCCCAACCCAACACCGGCTGCCGCGCCGACCGACCGGGTTAGGGCGCTGCCCACCAATGTCACGGCGACGAACGTCATAAACCAGGCCAGGAGCAGCAGGTTACCAAACAGGAAAGCGCCCGCGTTCACCGGGCCAAACAGGAACCACGTGTAGTAAAGCGTACACACGGCAGCGATTAAAAAACCGCCGATGTAGATGAGCGTTTGCGCGGTAAACTTGCTGCACACGAAGGCCCAGCGCGGCATCGGTTTGCTCAAGATAAGCGCCGCTGTGCCCTTTTCCTTCTCCCCGGCAATCGCGCCCATACCGAGCAGTATGGCGATCATAAAGCCAAACTGCGTTAAATTCTTCACATACTGTGTCATCACATCGGCGATGGTCGGCGTAGGGATCAGGTCGGCGAATTGTTCCGCGCCCGGAACTGAGCGGATGATCTCCGGCGTGAACTTGGCAGCGAGCGGTGAGAACAGGCCGATAAACGCAAAGACGGCGGCCACCACGATGACACGCTTGGTGCGCCACTGTTGCAAAAGCTCCTTGCGGGTGGCGGCGACGAAACTGCGCCATTCGGCGCGCAGAGAAGCGGCAACGGGACGCGGCCCGGCTTCCTTCCGCCAGACACGCCAGACCCAGATCAGTCCCGGCGCCATCAGAAGCAACATCATCCCATAGCTCAGCGCCACCGATTGGGTTTGCATCCCAATGTAGCCGACGATGCCATCTATGGCGGCGTGATACACAATCGCTAGCGGGACATACCAGGCTTTGTGTTGGGCAAAAGCCCGCCAGACCAGCAGCGACAGGATGACGTGGATGACCATAGCAAAGCAACGTTCCAGCCAGGGGAGGGCGGCCCACAGGAGTGACCGGTCGAGGTTTTCTAATTGTCGCGTCAACGCCGTCATCTGGTCAGCAGACAGATTCAACGTTGTCAGGTCTGTGCCTTGCAGCGCCAGCAGCGATGTGATTGAAGCCGCCAACTGCACCCCACCGAAAACCATCGCCTCAATGCCACCATGCCCCACGCCGAGCATCACGCCATCCTCGAAGCGGCGGAAGTGGCGCAGCAGCGCGTAGCCGACGGTGCGCGCGAGTTCTTCGCAGAGGCCAGCCGACAGCCCCAGGATGAGCGCCGTCCGCCAGAGTAGAGGGCCGGCCTGCGAATCCGCCGCCGGCAACAGCCCGATGTCCCCCAGCCACTCATTCAGGGGCAGATGGACGATTTGCGACCCGATGAACGTCGCCACGCCGACGAGAAACAAGAACCAGGGCACGCTGAAACGGCGACGCAGCAACACGGCCAGCATCACCGGCGTGAAAATCATCAGCAATATGGAGATAGAATAAGCGAATACGACCATATTTTCACGCACTCACTTTCAGGAAAATCTCTTCCAACGTCGGGCGTACCCACTCATAGCGCGTCAAGACGACGCCCTGTTGCAGAACGAGAGGCAATAAAGCTTGCCTGGCGCGCGCCACGTCATTGACCACGATACGCAGGACAACCTGATCCTGTGTCACGCCGGTGATCCACGGCTCCGCCTGCAAGGTGGCGACGAAGGCCTCCGACCACGGCGGGCTGGCGGCGTCGAGTTCCAGGACGGCGGTGTTCAGGGGATAGCGTTCGCGCAATTCATCGCGCCCGGCGACGAGCAGCAGTTGGCCTTTGTGGATAATGGCAATCGTATCGCAGATGCGCTCCACGTCAGCGAGGATATGGGTGGAGAAGAAGACGGTGACGTCGCCGCGCAGCCTGTCCAGCAAATCGAGCACCTCGTGGCGCCCCGCCGGATCGAGCGAGCTGGTCGGCTCGTCGAGCAGTAGCACGGGCGGGCGGTGCAGAAGCGCTTGCGCGATCCCCAACCGCTGGTGCATCCCGCCAGAGAAACCGCCGATCTTGCGGCGCGCGGCGTCCTGCAAACCGACCAGTTCCAGCATCTCCTCGATGCGGGCTTTGCGATCGGCGGCAGGCATCTCAAACAGCCGTCCCGCGTAATCCAGGTACTCGCGCGGCGTCATCCACGAGTAGAAGGCTGGATCCTGCGGCAGATAGCCGAACTTCTCGCGTGCAAAGCTGTCGGCGTTGGTGGTTTCGACGCCGGCGATCCAGGCGCGACCGGCAGTCGGATGCCCCAATCCCACCAGCAAGCGCATCGTGGTGGTTTTCCCGGCCCCGTTGCGTCCCAGGAAACCAAAGATCGAGCCGTAGGGCACGGACAGGTTCAGGTCTTGCAGCGCGATGACATCCCCGTAATGGCGGGTCAGCCCTTCGCAACGAATGGCGCTCTCGCTCATGCTTCCTCGCGGCCTAGCGTGAAATAGAGTATCGGGCCGATGAGGTTGACGCCGACGGCAATCACAATCCACATCCACTTCGGCCCGCGCAGCTTGGGTTGTTTTTTGAGAATGTCCACCAGCGCCGCAATCTTCAATCCCAGATCGATCAAGACGATAGGGATGATGAGCGGCAAATAAGGTATGAAATCATTGAAAGTCATGGTCTCCTCCAAACACAACCGCAACGGATTCCTTCGAAACGCAACAGGAGTTTGAGTTTTTGCGAATGATCAAGTCAAATAAGTCCTGATATTTTCCAAATCCTGGCGCATAATCAGGATATGAGGATAGTCAGGAGCATCTTGGTAACGTTTGACCAGTTTGTTATAGCTGGAGTGGAACTGTTTAAGCCTGTCGAAGGTTTGAGACGCTTTTTGTGTTTCTCCAACTTGCGACAGACTGCTTCCTAGCAAGTAAATTGTTAGCAATTGTATTTCGTCAAACTCTAACCGGCCACGGACCGCAAACTCAAGGTATGGAATAGCCTCTCTAAATTGACCGAGTCTGTAGTAAGCAAAACCCAGATTATAGTGATGTAATAAATAGTTTGGCGCCAATTCGAGCGCCTTTGCAAATGCCTCTTGGGCTTCTGTATAGCTTTCCAAAGCTAATAAAGATTGTCCCAGGGCGCTGTAACACAGATGGTTATCGGGCTTCATTCGTATGGCTGCATAAGCATCATTTCTCGCTTCTATTGCTCTAAACAGAATACTGTAGATTGTTGAACGGAGTTGATAAGACTCCCAGTGGGCAGGATGCTTTTTGAGAGCAAATGTGGCTAATTGTAGAGCTTTCAATGTTTCCCCGGCCTGAAGTTGTTTGAGAGCCTGTCGATATTCGACAGGATGTCGCAATACCACGTACCATGCTCCCAAACCTGCCGTTATGCCCAACCCAATAAGTGCAGGAATACCACTGCGGAAAGGATAAACTGACAACACAAAGCCCAAAGCCATAGGCAGAAAGTACAAAATGCCTTTTAGTAGTCTAGCTGGCTCGGCACCGCGATTTTTGAAGGCTAAAATACCAAGTATTATAACAACTAGAACGATGGCGGAAACCAACCCATCTTGTGTGAAGTAGATGAGGAGTGAAGCACAAAGGAAAGTCGGAATTAGCAGTAATGGGCCAATCCAGCCTGGAATTTTGGAGGTGGTTTTTAGAGGTTTGATTTCGATTTTGTCTTTATCATTTTGCATAATACTATAGTTTCCGGTAAGTGAAACCACTCCAAGTGAGAAAATGGAGTGCCAAGAACCTTAACAATGCTTTGGAAAAGCTCAAAAAGCGGCCATTTAGGTGTGCATTGGGCGTTTGGCGCGTCTGTGTGCGAGAATTCCCTTGGGTAAATGCGTCGTCACCGAGGCCTTTTGCCGAATTCGCTCATGTTGGATAAGTGGGGGCAAGTTGGCAAAAGTGATGCTCAGCAGCCAGCGGCGCAAGCGTCCTGGCGTGGCCTTGGGAGCACGATCCCAGAAGCCGGTCGGGATAGGTGGCGCCGTCGCCGCCAGATAAGAGAGGATCGAGCCCGCCAACAAAGATAGTTCCGGCAAGCGGTAACAGCTTTGCGGAGCGGAAACGAACTGACGCTGCGCGCCGACCATGTGTTTGGCGGCTAACGGTAACTGCTCAATTGGCCAACGGGCATGATAGATACCGGCCATTTCCGGGCCACTCAAGCGCAGCGGACAGGCCAACAGCCAAGGCTCGCTAAAGCGCGGATCGTAAATCGCGACGACGGTAAAGGTAGCGTTGTCTGGAGCAGGCTGACACGAAGGCAACACCAGGTCGTACCAGAACTCTGCCCGCAGGGTCAAGCCTTGCCGTTGCCAGGTTTCCACGTGATCCGGTGGGGTCGCGGCGCACGACTTACCTTTGTAAGTGCGGGCCAGGGGCCGCACAAGGGTGCCATACTTAGGTGGGCGTCCGCCTTGGTATTCTGGTAGCACATTCCGGCGCGCGGTGAAGTTCTTCGGGAGTCGCACGACAAAGCGCCGTATC
>DAIUDK010000060.1:0-30311 GCA_036845725.1 Chloroflexota bacterium | reverse complement strand
TATACTATCCCCGTTTGCCCTCCTGTCTAGCCAGTTTTGCTACCATAGTTTTTTTAGAGAACCTTTCATAATGAAAGAGAGATTTTTTGTTGTGCCGGATCACATCTTTTGCGCCCTCAAGCCTCTGCCGCCGGTAAATCCTCCAGACTCAACGACAATACCTGCGAAACGCTGTCGTCGCCCATCGACACCCCGTAGATCGTATCCGAAACCTCTACCGTCCCGCGATTGTGCGTGATGATGATGAACTGCGTCTGCCGCGAAAGCTCGCGCAGCATAGCGCGGAACCGGCCCACGTTCGCCTCGTCGAGCATCGCGTCCACCTCATCGAGAATGCAGAATGGCGTCGGGCTGACGCGCATCACCGCGAACAGCAGCGCCACTGCCGTCAGCGTGCGCTCGCCACCGGAGAGCATCCCCAGGCCCGACGTGCGCTTGCCGGGAGGGCGGGCTACAATCTCCACACCGTCGCCACCGTTTGCCTCGCCTTCGTCGCTCAACATCGTCAACTTCGCCGTCCCCCCGTTGAACAGCAACTCGAAGATGCGCGAGAACTCCGCCGCAACCGCCTTGAACGTCGTGCGGAACGTCGTCTCCATCATCTCGTCCAACTCGGTAATGATCTGCCGCAGATGCTCGGACGCCTTCTCCAGATCCGCCATCTGCTCGCGGAGGAAGCCGTGCCGCTCCTCCAGCTCATCGTACTCCTCCTTCGCCGCGAAGTTCACCGGCTCCAGGCGGCGAATCTGCGTGCGCAAGTCGCGGATCTGACGTTCCAGGCCCTCCGGCAGCTCCTTCACCACCGGCAGCGGCGACACAATCGCGTCCAACGGCAACGGCTGCTGCGCGGAGAGCGTCTCCGGCAGGTCGCCAACAACGATGTTTAGCGCCTCCTCGATCTCACGGCGCAGCGTCTGCAACTGATCCTCCCGGCGGTTGGCCTCCACCTCGGCCTGGGTGCGGCGCTGCTCCGCGTCGTGCAACACGCGGCGCGACTCGTGCTCCCGGCTCTCGTGCGTCGCCAGCTTCCCCTCCAACTCCACCAGTCCCGCCTCCAACGGCGGAACCTGCGCCGCAAGCGCGTCCGCCGCCGCACGCGCCTCGTCGTAAGCGGCCTGCAGCCCTTCCAGACGGGCCTCCAACTGCGCGAACTCCTCCGCCAACCCGCCGAGATGCTGCGTCGAGGCCGTAATCTGCGCCTGCAAGCGCTGCACCTCACGCTGGCGCGTCGTCAACAACACCCGCTGATTGCCGTGCTCCTGTTCCAGCAAAGCAACCTGCGTGCGGCGTTCCACGGCCGCGCGGGCGGTTTCGTCCCCGGCCAGGGCTTCCAGTTCATGGGACAACGACCCTAGCTGCGCCTCGGCCTCGCGCAAAGCAGCGGCAGCCTCGCCATGTTCCTGCTCCAGACGAACACACACTGCCTGCAAACGCTCGCGTTCCTGCCCCGCCTCCTCAAGCAGATTGTGCTGCCACTCGCCCTCCTGAATCAGCTTGTCCAGCGCGCGCACCTCGCCCTCCACTGCACGGTCGGCCTCCTGGCGACGCTGCGCGGCAGCCCGGCGCTGCTCATTCGCGGCCTGCAACGCCTTCTGCAATGCCTGTGACTGTGCCTCGTGCTCGCGCAGTTTGTCCTGCAACGCCTGGACCTCGACCTCCAACGCCGTCACACGCTCCGGCAACTCGCGGCGCTCGCGCTCGCGGGCCAGCAGCCCCCCACCCTGGGATTGCGCCGCATTTTGCGGCGGCCGTTCCTCACCGCCCGTCACCGCACCGCCGGAACGCACAATCTCGCCTTCCACCGTGACGATGCGAAAACTCCCATTTAACTTCCGGTACAATTCACGCGCGGCATCCAGGCTTTGGGCGATTGCGGTCCGGCCCAACAGCAGCAGCACGACGGGCCGGTAACGCGCTTCATAGTCCACCAATTCAGAAGCGACGCCGATCACGCCATCCCCGCCGGGGACCTCCAAAAGGGATGGCGGGTTTAGCGTATCCAACGGCAGAAACGTGGCACGCCCGGCGCGGCGGCGCTTGAGCCACTCAATGGCGGCCTGCGCATCGCCCCACCGCTCGGCGACGATGTCCTGCACCTGCCCGCCGAGCGCCGTCTCGATTGCCCGATCTAGATGTACAGGGACGTTCATCAGCGAAGCTACCGTCCCGGGTAAGCCATGCAGCTCGTTGTGTTCGACGGCCTGCATGACCGCGCGCACGCCCGCGTACAGACCCGCACCCTCGGTATGTAGCCGTTCCAACGCTTCCAACCGCGCCGTCACCTTCTGAAGCTCCGCCTGCTTGCCGCCCACATCCCGACGCAGCGCCTCGCTCGCAGTGCGCGCCGCCGCCAGGTCTACATCCAGCCGGGTGACTTCGGCGTCGGCAGCTTGTAACGCGGTGTCAGCCTCATCCAGCGCGCGGCGTGCCTGTTCCACAGTAGCCTGTTGCGCGCGACGGCGCTCGGTTGCCGACGTCGTCTGCGCCTCCAGCTGCGTCACGCGTTGCGCCAGTTGCGCCAGGCGCTCCGTGGCCTGCTCCAGACGGCTCTGCCGGTCGGCCAACCGGTGGCGGCTCTCCAATGCCTGCGCCTGGGCCTTCCCCTGACGGCTGAGCAAAGCCTGCCGCTGCTGCTCCACAGTGCGGCGCGCCGTCTCCGCCTCGGTCAGAATCGCCTGCGCCTCAGCCAACTGCGTCTGCGCCGCCTCGAACTCCACTTGCAGCGCGACGATGTCCTGCGCCTCGGCCTCCAGAGCCGCGCGCAACGGCGCGAGGTTGGCCTGCCCTTCTTCCTGGCGTTCTTGCAACTGGCGGCGACGCTCGCGGGCAACGGCCAACTCACGCTGGCGGCGCTCCGCTTCGGTATGACGGACGCTGCTCTCACGGTGCAACTCAGCCAAATTTGTCCGCGACTCTGAGATCTGCCGCCGCAGTTCTACAATACTCTCCGTCACCGTATCAGACTGACCGGCGAACTGGCGCACCTTCTCCTCACGGTAGGCCACGCGCTGGCGCGCCTGCTCCAATTCAGAAACGGCCCGGCCCCAGCGATAGCCGTACCACGTGCGCAATGTCGTGTTGAGTTCCGCGGCCAGTTCGGCGTACTGCTCGGCGCGCGCGGCCTGCCTTTTGAGACGACGTAAGTGCGGTTCGATCTCCCCAACGACGTCGTAGACGCGCTCCAGATTGCGATGCGTTTCTTCCAGGCGGCCTGCCGCATCCTCACGGCGCGACCGATAAGGCGCAATGCCTGCCGCCTGCTCGAACAGCGCCAGCCGCTCATTCGGTCGTAACGCCAGGACGTGGTCCACCAACCCCTGACCGATGATGAGATAGGCGTCACGGCCCAACCCGGCGCGGTCGAGCAGATCGCGCAAATCCATCAGCCGCACGCGACTGCCGTTGAGCAGGTAGTCGGTCTTGCCGTCGCGGTAAGTGCGGCGCTCGATGATGACCTCGGCGAAGTCTACCGGCAGCCAGCCGGCGCTGTTGTCGAAGGTGAGCGCGGCGCGCGCCATCCCCGCGCGGGAACGCTTCTTGCTGCCGGCGAAAATCATGTCCTCGCCGGTGCGCCCGCGAATCGTCGTCATGCGCTGTTCGCCCAGCACCCAGCGAATCGCGTCCGCCACGTTGCTCTTGCCGCTGCCGTTCGGCCCGACAATCGCCGTGATGCCGGTGGGAAAAACAAAGTTGAGTGGGTCCGCAAAGGATTTGAACCCCTGCACATCAAGTTGTTTAAGTTTAGACATATCGCTCCAAGAACTACGAATCTTCGTATCTGAAATCTGGAGGGTGGGGGTTTGGAGGCGGGTGTAGCCCGCCCCCAAACCCCCACTTTTCCCCTTTTTATTGAGATGATACGAATCTTCACTAATCGTCACGAATGAGCAAAGAATTCGTGTGAATCCGTGAAGATTAGTGGTTCAACTCCGGCCAGACCGGGACGAACATATTCCATTGATCAGGCCGGCAGCGGATCAGGCCTTCGATCTCATCGAGCACGCGGCGCAGATTGAGCGCGACGTCGGCCTCGGCGTCGCCGGTGCGCTGCATCTCCAGCGGTGGGTTGGCGCGCACGTTGTAGACGCCGCCCGCTTCGTCCTCATCGTAATAGGCCGCAATCGTCATCACCAGGCAATCGGTGCGCAGCGGGATACGGATGTAGCCGGTGGGCAAGTACGCCGTCGCGCCGAAGAATTCGACAGGGTCGTTTCCTTCGTTGACCGGGCGATCGACGCCGGTGACCACGACGCCACCCTCGCGCAAGCGCATCATCGCGTCCCGCAAAGACCGGGGCGAGATCGGGGTGATGAGCACGTTGCCTTTCTCGCGCAAGCGATTGAAAAACTCAAATCCAGGCGGCGGCTCGGCCAACGAGAGCGCCTGCATCGGTACGGGCACATACTGCGAAAGCCCGATCAAGGCCAGATCAAAGTTGGAGATATGCGCACCCAGGATGAAAAGGCCCCGCCCGGAGGCAATCCCTTGATCAAGGTAAGCCTTGGCCTCAGCAGTCAAACGCATCGGCGGGAAAAAATCCTCGACGTTGGCCCGACCGCGCCCAACATTGTGAAACAGCTCATAGTAACCGCGATTCGCATGGCTGATGAGGCGGTAAGCGGCCTGATGCAGCTCCCTCTCCGGCGTTTCGGGTCCCAGAATGTGACGCAGATTAGCCCGCACGGCCCAATACACATCCGGCTTAAAAGTCACCATCCAACGCGAGATCACCGCGGCAATAGACTTTCCACCGCGCGGCGGGAGGTATTTCCCCAGGTAGAAGCCCAGCCGGGTAGGCCAGCCTTTGGCGAAGAACGCTTTAGCGCCCACCAATCAACCCTGACGCGGCGCTTCGCTCAATGCGCGCGGAGCTTCGATGAGCACCGGGATGCCGCGCAGCAGACACAACAGCAGTGCTAACCACGCGCAGACTTGTGCTATGACGTTCACCGTCGCCAGCGCAGAACTCCCGACGGCGGACAGACCATGCGTCAGCGCGAGGAAAAAGAAGGTGACGGCCTTCACAACCGCAAAAGGCGTGCGCAGCCAGGGAGATTTCACTAGAAAACGGCCCACAGACGAACGCATCATCTCAAACGGCGAAAGGCCCTTCGACGGGGCAACAGCGCGGACAGCGTCGACAAACGTACCGCGCAGCAACACAATCAGCGGAAAAACAACCGATATCAAGCGCAAGTGGGCGAACACGACCCACATCACATACTCCACCGCGCGGTCGGCGGCGATATCCAGTACACTGCCAAGCACCGACGTTTCGCCCCGTTTGCGCGCAATAACACCGTCTAGACTATCCATCACGATCAGCAAAATGATGAGTGGCGCGGCGATGAGTCGCGGCGTCGCCGCGGGCTGGTACAGTAAGAGAATGATCAAAACGAGTACTGGGATTCGCGAGAGCGTGATTATGTTTGCCAGCATTGTCTTTTTCCCCTTCGCAACTTTTCCGTGCTTTAGCGTTTATTTGCATTCATTAGCGCAGGTGCAACGGCATCGCGTCAGCCCGCAGCAAGTCCTGCAATCCCCGCAGCACCAAAACGGGACGCAGGCGCGCCGCCTCAGGTAACGGCGTCGTCCCAGCGTGCGCGTTGTGGAGCGCGGCCCAGGACTGCTCCAGCAACGCTTCCAATGCCCAATCTACCGGCTCCAGAAAACGCATCAAGGCCTCGCGCTGAATCTGCAAGAGTACGCGCGATGTACGCGGCGCACCCGCCTTGCCTCGCCAGCGCCGCAGCGGCAACAAGTATACGGCCTGCACCAGCGCATCAGGCATTATGGAACCGCCTAACTGCGGCGCGGTCAGGATAAAGACGTAGGGCGTTGCGGCCTCTACGTCGTGCAGGACCGCGATCTGCTTGTTTTCGCCGAGGACATAAGCATGCCCGGCGGGGAAAAGGTCTACGTCACATTGCCACTGCTGGCGTAGATGCCGGACAAGCGCCTGGTGCGGTGGATGCGTCGCATCGGGCTGCACTTTGGCCGTGCCTACACCGATCGCCACACCGCCGTCGGGGAGATGCCCCCAGAAACGGCTTTCGCCCAGCTCGAAATAAAACGCCTGCTCGTCGTACACCAGGCCCGAAAGCGCGATTAGACGCAACGCGCGATCCTTGAGCACGTGCGTCTGTTCACGATCCAATTGTGGATAAACGTCGAAGAGATTCACCGATCACCTGTCTGTTGAATATGCCAAAGGCAATTATACCATAAGAACCTGTTTGAAAATTCAACATTGACGCACCAGAAATGCTCGTCGGCATGATTTTCGGATAGCATCCAGGTCTTCACTCGAACTGCCGGTTAACGGGCTCGCGCGGGATGATGTCCCGCGCGAGCCTGTTCGATCAAGCGTTATTCACGCCACTATGAAATCCCGACAAACACCATGTTGCCAACGGAAAGGATACTTCAGACAGCCGTCAATCGCCGCCGCACGCGCGGCACGGTCACGACGAGCGACAGGCCTACCAACGTCGCCAACACAGTCGCCGGGATAGACACCGCAGGTGTAGCCGTGTGCTTCACCGCGATGCCTATATACGCCCAGACGATGACGGCAATGTAGACAATGTCGCCCCGGGTGAAACTAACCGCCAGCGCGATGCCCGCCGCAACAATCAGCATAATGATCGCCCAAATCTCCGGCGCGATGCCCCATCCATCCCACTTGAGGTAATCCAGCAGCGAGGTCACATTGGCGACTGTCGCCACGGTAATCCATCCCAGATAGAGGCTGAAGGGGAAATGCACCGACCAACGTTCCGACGCGGCCGGATGTTGCTTCCCGATTCCCAGCAATAAGTAGATAGCGATAAGACTGCCGAGCAACACCAGCATGGCAATTACCGTCAAAGGAAAGACCTCATAATGCCAGAGGAATATCCACACGATATTAGCAACCGAGCTCAACGCGTACAGGTAGCCGATGCGCTCGCGCGTAACAGAGCTGTGAGGTGTCAATTGGTAAATCGTAAACGCCAGCAGCGCCAGATAGATCAAGCCCCAAATCGAAAAAACGTAACCCGCCGGGACAAAATACACCTCAAAGCGGTCGGAAATCTGGCCGGTGTTCAGCCCGTTGAGGGGCAGCGCATTTGCCAGGGTATTGACCACAATCATAGCAGCCGTAGCGCCCACATTGACCCACTTCAATGCGTTGGTGTTTTTCATAGTCTGATCTCCTTTTCAAAATGGTTGAAAGTACGAGTTGAATGTTAAAAAATCCGTTGTAGAATTAGTTTCTGTCCGAAAGTTATGTCTGCAAGCGTTTTTCGTGAGCCAGCGGCGAATTCTTGGATAGGTTTTTGACACAAAAGATTGTAGCACCTAAACTCAGTCATGCAAACGCACACCTGGAATAGGGACCTATCCAAAAATTATTGCGGCTGCAGGCTGTCGTCGGCATAGGCGGTTAAGGCCACTTATTCTTGAGGGTGTTTTTGCGCTTGCGGGCGCTGCCCGCAAGCGCAAAAACACCCTTTTAATTTAACCGACTCTTCACACTCCTGTAATAGCCAAAGCGCGTTCCTGTGATAGAATTCGATTAGCCAAACATAAGGAATAAAACTGTATGTACTGTGCGCACTGTGGATCGCACAATCCAGATAACGCCACCACCTGTCATGCCTGTCGCGCCATGCTCAATGCAGATGTCGAGTCGCTCCGGAAGGCGCTCGCTACAACGCAAGAATCGCTCGCGCGCCTGCAACGCTTTGTCCCTGCTGTCGTTGCGGAAAGCATCCTACACGATCAGGAACGCTTGAACGGGGAGCGACGCGAGATTGCAGTGCTCTTTGCCGATGCCGTCAACTTCACACACCTTTCCGCTTCATTGGATGCTGAGTCCGTCTTCAACCTGATTAACGATTTGCTGGGGAAACTGGTCACTTGCGTGCAGCGTTACGGTGGCCTGGTGGACAAATTCACGGGCGACGGACTGATGGCCGTCTTCGGCGCACCCGTGGCCCATGAGAATAACGCGGAAATGGCTGTACGGGCCGCGCTGGACATGCAGCGCGCTGCTGACGAATTCACGCCAATTGCCAAAGCGCAGTTGGGCGCGCCACTGGAAATACGAATCGGCATCCACAGCGGACCGGCCATCGCAGGGGTTTTGGGCACAGCAGCCCAGGCCGCCTACACGGTCATCGGCGATACCGTGAACATGGCAGCGCGTCTGGAAGCCCTGGCGACACCAGGCAATATCCTCGTCAGCGGGCAGGTGTACACCCGAACTCAACCGTTTTTCGACTTCCAGACCATGCCGGCGACCCTCATCAAAGGTGTGGACATCCCCGTTGTCACCTACCAAGTCACCGGCAAACGGATGACTCCAGAAGCCGTACGCGGGATCCAAGGCGTATCCGGTATCTTCCTGGGCCACGATGCCGAACTCTCCCAACTCCACGAACGTTTGGTCGATTTTTTCGAACAGCGCGCTGGACAACGCATCACCGTGTGTGGCGAGGCCGGGATGGGTAAATCTCGCCTTGTCTCCGAATGGCTCAGGGACGTCACCCCTGACACCGCGCGCATCTGGCAGGGACGCGGGCTACCCTACATCCAGGGTACAAGCTACGGCATCATACGCTCGTTGTTGCAAAACGCCATCAACACCTACCCCACAGGAGAGGCATGGGAAAGCCAAATTTCGGCAGCGTTGCTCCCCTTCCTTAAGCAAATAGCAGGGTTGCCCCTCACGCCCAAAGAGGAGATGCCACTCAGTACCCTCACCCCAGAAAGCATCAAACAATTAACCGAGTTAGCCCTGCGCGAGTGGCTCATCGAAGAGGCGCACCGACAACCGCTTATTGTCGTTCTGGATGACTTCCACTGGGCGGATGATCTGTCGCGGGATTTGCTAAAGGGCCTGAGTCACATCACATTCGAGGTTCCCATCATCTTTTGCATCATCACCCGCGCTTACGCTGAACTGCCCCTCGACTCCGCCCCTGATACGGAGCGTAGCCTAATGGTAAACGTCAATCCACTGACACAAGCCCAAAGTCGCGAGCTTCTCGCTCATGCAGTCGATCTGGAAGGGCTGCCGGAGTCGGTGATCGATACCATCCTCACCCGAGCCGAGGGCAATCCTTTCTATATCGAAGAATTTGTGCGCATGTTGATCGAAAAGGGCCTGCTGCAGTTGGCGGGAGACCGATGGCATGTCGTATCGACCGTGGCATTGGAGAAATTGGAGGCCCCCACCTCGTTGCGGGGTCTGATGATGGCACGCGTGGACCGGCTGCCGGAAAACCTGCGTAACGTGTTGCGCGATGCCTCGGTGATTGGGCTGCAGTTTGACGCGCGGATCCTGGAAAGCATCGAAAGGCACTTCCACGGTGCGGAAGGCGTCACTCCATTCCTTGAACGGCTGACCGAGGCCGGGCTACTGGAACCGCGCCCGCAGGCCAATGCTCACACGTACGCCTTCCGGCATATCCTGACCCAGGAAACTATCTACGATAGCATCCTGCACGTTCAACGTCCAACACTGCACCAATTGGTCGCTGAGGCTCTCACTGAGCTTTACGCCGATGACCTCCACAACCAGGCCGAAGTTCTGGCTATCCATTATGACCAGGCGCGTATGCGCGATAAAGCCCTGGAATACACCTTACTGGCGGGAGAACGCGCGCGACTGCAGTTCGCCAACCGCAAGGCAACCGAATACTATAGCCGGGCGCTGCAACTGTCACAACACCTGCCCCACTGCGAGGGACAACGATGGCAGGCGGCAGTGGGACTAGGCGACGTTCAACAGCACATCGGCGAGTACGAAGAGGCTATCGCCTTCTACCAGGCCGCGCTGGAGGATTGGAAAGAAGCACCCCGCGAAGCGCAAGCCGAAGTTAAGCTCAAAGTCGGCCGAGTCTGGATTCAACGCGGCAACATGGAAGAGGCCGAGATGTGGCTTCAGCAGGGTCTGTCTCTGCTCAGTAATAGCGGACACGGACAGCCGCAGATCGAGGCCGAAATCCACGCCTACCTGGGCTGGATCAGCTTCCGGCGCGGAGATTTGGCAGACGCACGTACCAGGCTCGAACAGGCCCTGGAACGCATCGATAACACACAATACTACGACGCGCTCTCCTCAATCCTCAATCGGCTGGGCGCTGTCTACTACAACCAGGGCGATTGGGAACGCGCCACACAGGCTGTCGAACGCGCGTTGGCCATCCGCGAGTCGTTAGGCGACATCTTGGGTGTCGCGCGGTCATCCAACAATCTAGGCATCCTCAAACGTAACAGCGGTGAGTGGCAGAGCGCGCTAGAGAACTACCAACGCGGTCTGCAGGTGCTCGAAAAAATCGGGGATAGTGAGGGCATCGCCATCGCGCACACCAACATCGGCAATGTCTATATCGATACAGGCGACTGGGAACAGGCCGAGACCAACCTGCGCCAAAGCTTCGAAATCGCGCAACGGATCGCCAATCCCTACGAAGTCGCTCAAGCATATCTGAATCTCGGACGGCTCTATTTATCACAACAACTGTGGGAACCATCACAATCGCATCTGGATGCTGCAATTGCGCTCTACAAACAGGCCGGCGCACACGCCAGTCCCGGTCTCATCGACGCTTATTTGCTACAGGGGCAGTTATGCTTGGAACAAGGTAATGTCAATGCTGCCGTTGAATGGAGCGCACAAAGTTACTCCCTGTTGCACGAGATGACTGGCAAGACCACCAGGGAATCTACCGAATGGGGCCGTTACGCACAACTAATGGGGCGCATCGCCACCGCACAAGGGGATACAGATCAAGCGCTCGAACACCTCAAACAAGCAAAGTCGATTTTTGAGGCCAGCAGGACGCATCTTGAGGTTGGGCGGACAGCCCAGTACTGCGCTCAAGTATGGCTCAGCCTGAGCAACGCAACCAAAGCACACGCCAAGCTAGCCGAGGCACAACACATCTTCGCACAGCTTGGCGCAATGCCGGACCTTTACCGCGCGGAACAGGCACTGACCGACCTGGCAATCCCTGTCTCAACGTAAATTTATCCTCAAAAACAAGCACGGGGCGGATAGTGATCCGCCCCGTGCTTGTTTTGTGGCGCGGCCCACATGCTTTAGTATTCTTCGCCTACCCACATGTTGACGTTGATGGTTGCAGAGTCGGTTGGTATGTTGTTCAAGTTGTAGAAAGCCGCTGCCCATACTGGATTTCCCACATTACTCGCCCAGCTATCGAACCCACTGGCCCAACTATCGTAGCCGCCAGCCCATACTGAGTAACCACCATCCCAATCCTCATAACTCGACCAGGCTGGTGTAGCACTGGCCCAACTATCGAACCCGGCGGCCCAACTATCAAAGCCGCTCGCCCAACTATCGAAGCCGCTCACCCACTGTCCACATTGAACTGTAGGCAACTCCAGAGCGCTGGCCCAGCTATCGAATCCAGCAGCCCAACTATCGAAGCCCGCCGCCCAGCTATCGTACCCATCAATCCAGGCGACGTAATCAGCCCAGCTGTCGAAACCGCCGGCCCAACTATCATAGCCGCCGGCCCAACTATCGTAACCGCCAGCCCAGCTATCAAAGCCCTCGGCCCAACTAGCGTAGTCCTCGGGGGAGATGCCACAGTCACTGGCCCAGCTGTCGAAACCGCCGGCCCAGCTATCAAAGCCGCCGGCCCAACTGTCGAAGCCACCAGCCCAACTGTCGTAACCGCTCGGCCAAGCTGCGTAGCCGCCTTCCCAGATGCCGAAAGCGCCGGTCCACGTCGCCAGCCCGCTGGCCCAACTGTCGAAACCGCCGGCCCAGCTATCAAAGCCGCCGGCCCAACTGTCGAAAGAGTTCACCCATTGCTCGCACGCGACACTCGCCCAGCTGTCGTACCCCGCGGCCCAACTGTCAAAACCCGCGGCCCAGCTATCAAAATCGGCAGCCCAACTATCGAAACCAGCAGCCCAGCTATCATAACCGCCGGCCCAACTGTCGTACCCACCGGCCCAACTATCGAAACCGCCGGCCCAACTATCAAAGCCATCCGCCCAACTGTCGAAGCTATCGTCGACCGCGCACATATCGGCCCAGCTATCGAAACCGCCGGCCCAACTGTCGAAACCAGCAGCCCAACTATCAAAGCTGGAGGCCCAGCTGTCATAACCAGAGGCCCAGCTATCGAAACCACCGGCCCAACTGTCGTAACCGTTAGACCAATTGGTTTCACCACCTGCCCAGGAATCATAACCATCCGCCCAACTGTCGTAACCGCCGCTCCACGCCGTATAACCGCCGGCCCAGCTATCGTATCCACCGCCAACGATCTTGAATTCACCGGTCTCGGCATCATACGTCGTCCAGCCCTGGTAATGAACTGTCCCGGCCAAGTCTGCTACAATGTCCATCCCTACGTTAGCGGATCCGGCAATATCTGTATGGACCGCGTCGGCGGCCCACACCCGTCCGGCGCCCTGCTGCCAGATGCTATAGGCAGCCTCGCCTGTAACCTCGGAGAATTGCGGGCGCGCGGTCTGCATCAGGCGGAACTTCACCTGGTCAGGCGTCAGACCGGGATTTTCGCTGAGCATCAACGCGACAATACCCGAAACCGCCGCCGTCGACATGGACGTCCCCGACATCTCGAAGTAGTGACCGTTCAACCGACGATCCGGGTATTGGTGGCTCAGATAGGAGTTGTTGCGCATCAGGGATTCTACATGCGCCCCCGGAGCGATAACATCAGGTTTGACGAAGGCGTCCAACGTCGGCCCGGCGGCGGAGAAGGGCGGTATGTAGTCGTCGCCATAGTCAGAGGACGTGCGGTTGTCGGTGAATGCGCCCACAGTGACGACGTAAGGGGTATTGCCGGGGACGCCGATGCTCATCGGATCCGGTCCGGTGTTCCCTGCACTGGCGACCACCACGATACCCGCTTGCCAGGCTGCCATGACGGCCCGGTTGTAAGGATCGGCCCAATAGGGCGCGACTGGCACGGCGTACATCGATATGTTAAGGACACGGATGTTGTAGACGTCCTTGTTCTGCACGATCCAGTTAAGTCCCTGGAGAACGTCTATATACGTCCCCGCGCCCGTCTCGTCCAATACCCGCACAGCAACCAGATTTGCAGCCGGTGCAACACCACGGTATTCAGCGTCTTGCGTCTCGTAGAAGCGATTGGCCGCGATACCCGCGACGTGTGAGCCGTGCCCATTGGGATCGCGGGGCGAGTGGTTCAAATGCGGAGGTTCGAAAACGCGATTGGAGGGGACGTCGTAATAAGCCAGAAACCGATCCACGTGGCCAGGTTGCGGATGTTTCAAATCGGCAAATCTAGGATCGATCCCACTGTCCAGAAAAGCGATCGTGACCCCATCCCCTAGGTTTCCGGCAGCCCAAACCCCATCAACACCAAGAGCTTTCACAAACTCAACGTTGGGCATCTGACCATGTGCTGCGGCTTTCACCTGCCGATCTAACGTCACTCGCACAACGCCGGGAGCTTGTGCCAGACTTTGCTGCGCGGCTGGTGGAACTTGCGCGACAACCGCATCGATGATGTCAATGACGGCAATCACCCGACCACCCGCTTCCTGCACGGCCGCAGTAGCCGCCGCAATATCTGTTCCCTCCACGATGACCTGCAGGGCCGCCGATTGCACAGAAACGGGGCCGAGCCAGGAGCCAGTCAACAGGATCGACACTAGGAGAACCACAACTACACTGGAAACGAATGGCTTTTTCATGTTAGGCCTCCCCGCTCGCGGAAATGGGAAAATGTCGGAAATTGGTTATGAAACCTAGGCTATTCTAACACATTTCTATCCCAAGTACCAATAGTACTTAAGTACTACGCGGTATAAAAAACACGGGACGGTTTAGCCACCGTCCCGTGTTACGGACACAACTACGATGAGTTGAACTCAACCTCTAGGACGCGACTCCCAAAGGAGCTGCTCACGCAGCATCAAGTCGGTGTTGCGAATCTTGAAAGCCAGGTCGCTGGCAATGTTCCGCATCAGCAAATAGCCAAAGTAGTGATCAGTCTCACAGAGATTCATCAAATCCTCGCGCTTTATCGCCTGCAAGCGGGCTTCTTCAGACGAAGTGCGAGCTGAAGCAGAGCGCATACCACGATCCACCAAACCGATCTCGCCAAATGTTTGCCCGGGCCACAGGTTGGCAATGATTGCCGGCTGCGCGCTCAACGGGCTTGGTCCCAACATGCTGGGATCAATGACGATTTCTACAATTCCCTCGATAATGATGTAAAGTTCATCACTGGGTGTGTTTTCCTTAACGATAATCTCACCCTTCTTGAAAACATACTCGTGACAAACTTCGGCCACCTTCTGTAAATACTCTTTGGAAATCCCGTAGAAAATATCGGCCTGACGTAAAAACGTTAATAATTGCATTGTTCCTCCTTGAAACCCTGCCCACATCAGTATTGCAGTCTGCCGGAGAATAAACGCCAAGACAGACGATGCCCTCTTTCAGTACACTCCTCACTACTCACAAGTATACCGGAATTTGGCTATGAAGCAAACGCGCAAACACTGCAAAACAGCGCAAATACGTTAACCTTGACAATCATAAAAATGACTATACAATTTTGTTAGCGCTACCGGTAGCGCTAACAGGAGGGGGATTGAGCTGATGACGCACCGTGTCAGGATGGCCGATGTTGCCCGTCAGGCTGGTGTCTCGTTGATGACTGTCTCACGGGTCGTCAATAACAAAGGTGATGTCAGTGCAGACACCCGCCAACACGTCCAGACCACTATCAAACAACTGGGGTATCGTCCCAGTGATGTTGCGCGTGGTCTGGTCACCAAACGCACAGGCGCTATTGGCTTGGTCGTTCCTGATGTTTCTAACCCCTACTTCTCCGAAGTCGTGCGTGGCGCTGAACATATAGCCTACGCCAAAAACTATAGCGTTCTGCTGTGCAATACAGAAGAAGATACCAAGCGAGAACTTGCGGTCTTGCAATCACTGGAAGAGAAACGCGTGGACGGCATCGTGTTGTGCAGCTCACGTCTCGCGGAAGATGAGTTGGAGGAGGCGATCAGCCGCCACCCGGCTGCCGTGCTGGTCAACCGGCGACTGGAGTTTGCCGATGAACGTGGCGGCGTTGGCGTGGTGACACTGGATGACATCGCCGGTGGGCAGATGGCCACCCAACACCTGCTAGATAACGGGCATCGAGCGATAGGGTTTCTCGCCGGGCCGCCGACCTCTCACAGTGGTCAGGGACGAATGAAAGGCTATCGCCTAGCGATGACCGACGCAGGAGCAACGCCGCTTTCCCGGTGGATCAAACACTGTGCTCCCACAGTAGAAGGGGGGCGAACAAGCGCGCATACACTGCTCGGCGACAACCCGGAACTGACTGCGCTTTTTTGCTTCAATGATCTGGTCGCCATCGGCGCTTTACAGACCTGTGCTGATCTGGGACTCGCAGTCCCCGCCAGCGTCGCGATCGTCGGCTTCGACGATATCCCACTGGCCGCTCTGGTGACCCCAGCATTGACCACTTGCCGTATCTCGCGATACGAATTGGGAACCCAGGCAATGGAGCTATTGTTGGAGTGGATCGGCGGTTGCTCAGAGGAATGTAAGGAGATCATCATGCCAACCGAGCTGGTTATTCGCAACAGTGCGCCGTGAACACTCTGAAGTTAATGGGAGCTAACCCTGTAGATTTTACATACCGGACAAGAAGCGGATATGAAACCTCTCGCGAGGTATTAGATACAGCCTTGTCCGAGTGAGGAGGTGAAAACTGATTTATGACATAACGCCTGATAAAGCCGGGATACACGTCAAAGAAGCTGGGATTAACCATAATAGGTCAGTAAACCATTAAACTATCACCACATCAAATCAAGACAGTGCACAAGGAGGAAAAGAAATGCACAAGAGACAAATCAGTCGACGCGAGTTTTTGCGCCTAAGCGCCTTGACTGCAGCAGGTGCAGTATTGGCTGGATGCAAGCAAACGCCAGCGACAGTTGAACCCGCCAAAGAGACCGTCGCCGCTCCCACGAAAGAGGAAACGCAGCCTACCGCCGCTCCCGCTTCGAAGTACAGCGAAGCCCCGATGCTAGCCGGCATGGGTCTACCCCCAGTAGACGAGCGTCTGCCCGAAGAGCCGATGGTCATCCAGCCAGTCGATTCGTTGGGAGAGTATGGGGGAACCTGGCATCGCGCGTTCCTCGGTGTGGCAGACTTTCACGCCCTCGGACGCCTTATCTACGAGTCTGTGTTGCGCTGGCCGCGCGATACCAAAGACGCAATCCAGCCCGGTCTCGCAGAGTCATGGGAATGGGCGGATGATGGCAAAGCACTGACCCTGAACTTTCGCAAGGGACTCAAGTGGTCGGATGGCGCGCCGTTCACTGTGGACGACATCATCTTCTGGTGGGAGGACATCGAAAACGATACCAACATCACGGCTTCTCCGCACATCGAGTGGGTGGTCAGTGGCGAGCCAATGCAACTGGAAAAGATTGATGACGTCACCATCAAATTGAAGTTCGCCGGGCCAAACGGTCTGGCCGAGACCACCGGGTTGGCCTTCCACGGCTGCCAGTGGCCGCTGGGCTTCGAGCGCTTTGGGTTCTTCGCCCCCAAACACTATCTGGAAACATTCCACCCCAAGTACAACAAGGATGCGACCTACGAGCAGTTCGAGGAGAAAGTGCACAACTTCAACCCTGAACTGCCGGTCATGTACGCATGGAAAGTGGCGCAGTGGGAAGCGGGCGCTACGGAAATGATCGCCGAGCGCAATCCCTACTACTGGAAGGTGGATCCCGCGGGTAAACAACTCCCCTACATCGACCGGATTCACTACACCCTGGTAGAAAGCGGTGACGCCCTCAATCTGATGGCTATCGCGGGCGATCTGGATATGCAGCACCGCCGCATCAGCTTCGGCCAGTACACCGTCTATCAGGAGAACGCAGAAGCCGGCAATTACCACCTGCTGATCTGGCCGACGGCACAGGCGTCTACCATTACCCTCTTCCCCAACCAGAGCTACGCCGATCCCAAGTACCGCGAACTGCTACAAAACCTGAAGTTCCGTCAGGCGCTGTCGGTGGCTATCGACCGCAACATGATCAACGAGGTCTCTTTCCTGGGTCAAGCCATCCCGCGTAACACGACCGTCGTGCGTGACTCACCCCTGTTCCAAGAGGACATCGAGCAATACTACGCCGAGTACGACACGGAAGCCGCTCAGGCTTTGCTGGACGAGATCGGTTTGAAAAAGGGTGACGACGGCTTTTATCAATTCGAAGACGGTTCGCCGGTGGAACTGGTCATCGAAGGCACCGACGCCGTTTCAGGCGCGAACATGGACGCCCTGGAATTGATCACCCAAAACTGGAACGACATCGGCCTCAAGACGGTCCTGCAAACGATGTCACGCGACATCTACTGGCCCAGAGCTTGCGGCAACGAAGTCATGATCGCCACCTGGGAGACCGACCGCGGCCTGGTGCCGATGGTAGACCCGCTCTACCAGTTCCCGTTTGACGAGCGCTCATGGATGGCGCCGGCCTATGGCACTTGGTACAAATCCGGCGGAGAGATGGGCGAGCAACCGTCCGCGATCTTCAAAGAAGTGCAGGATCTTTACGATCAATACAAAGCCACCGTGGACGGCAATAAGCAAGTCGAAATCGGCAAGCAGATCGTTCGGAAAGCCACCGAAAACCTGTTCTGCATCGGCACGGTGGGCGAGCCTCCCGCGCTGACGGTCGTGAAGAACAACTTCCACAATGTCATGGAAAAACACACCTCCGACTGGATCGTCTTCACACCGGGGACCATGGACCCGCCCCAGTTCTGGATGGAACAATAGGTTACAATACGGCCTAACAAGTGGGTGTTTTTCGTTGCGGGCATAGCCCGCAACGAAAAACACCCAGAAAGTTCATTTTTTACTGGACTAAAGACTGACGACTATTATCCAGGGAGCAGGTTATGTTAGCTTATATAGGGCGACGCATTCTAGGGATGATTCCCACGCTCTTTATCGTATCCATTATCACCTTCATCATCATCCAATTGCCGCCGGGTGACTTTTTCACGACGCGGGCGATTGAAGCGGCGATGAGTGGCGGTGGGCAGGATAAAGAGACCGTCAAAAAGATGCAGGAACGCTACGGCCTGGACAAACCCCTATACGTCCAATACTGGCGCTGGGTCTCCGGTTTCCCACGCGGCGACTTTGGGTATTCGCTTGAATGGAACAGCCCGGTCTTACCGATTGTGTTGAAACGCCTGGGATATACCATCCAGGTGGGTGGATTGTCGCTGCTCTTTATGGTTGCCGTAGCCGTTCCCATTGGCATCTATTCGGCCACACACCAATATTCCTTTGGTGATCATGCCCTCTCCCTGGTGGGGTTTCTGGGATTATCGCTGCCGGGCTTCCTTCTGGCGTTATTATGGATGTTCCTGGGTATCATCGTATTGCGCATTCCAGTCGGTGGCGAAATCTCCAAAAGCATGGCTGATCAGCCCTGGAATCTGGCCAAAGTGCTGGATTATCTGAATCATCTTTGGCCACCGGCGGTCATTCTGGGCCTGGCAAGCACGGCGCAGCTTCAACGTATTATGCGCGGCAATCTGCTAGACGTTATGGGGCAGCAGTTCATCACCACCGCGCGGGCAAAAGGGCTTAGGGAGAAAAAGGTTGTCAACAAATACGGCGTGCGGGCGGCCATCAACCCCTTAATCAGTGTGATGGCGATGGAAATCCCCAAAATCATCTCGGAATCGACCATCGTGGGAATCGTTATGTCGGTTCCGACCACCGGTCCGCTGCTGTTGCGTGCGCTGCAGACCCAGGATATGTACCTGGCCGGGACTTTTTTGCTCTTTATGACCTTGCTGTTAATGGGCGCCAACCTGCTGGCTGACATTGCCCTGGCGTGGGCTGACCCAAGGATTGTATACACATGAGCGACACAGAGAATAAATCCGAAGAACTGTTCAAGTTATACGAAGGACTGAGTGATACCCGCGCGTCCCTGGAGCTAGAGGCCCAGGCAGATCAAAAATCTCTTGACACCATCTTCGCTGCTTCGCAATGGCAACTGATATGGCGCAAATTCAAGCGCAACAAGGTCGCCATCGCTGGGGGAATTGTAGTCCTGCTTTTCTATCTGGCAGCACTTCTAGCCAGCTTTCTGGCCCCCTACACTCTCGAAGCGCGGTTCGTCAAATACATCCATATGCCGCCCCAACGGATTCGGATCTTCAATGCGGGCAAGCTACAGCCCTTCGTCTGCGACGTCGAACTGACCATAGATGAAAATTTACGCAAGCACTATACCCCAAACTGCGCCGAGCGATTCCCGCTCCAATTCTTTGCCCACGGCGAATCCTACAAGCTATTGGGACTGATTGAGACCGACGTGCATCTTTTTCTAGTGCCGGAGGGAATCGTCTCGCTGCTGGGCACTGACCGACAAGGGCGCGATATGTTTTCCCGCGTCCTCTACGGCAGCCAGGTCTCGCTGACCATCGGACTGCTCGGCGTGATTATGAGCCTGATTTTGGGATCAGTGTTGGGCGTCGTCTCAGGGTACTACGGGGGCTGGGTGGATGATCTTATGCAGCGATTGATCGAGTTGGTCCGGTCCTTTCCGTCGATTCCCTTGTGGATGGCGTTATCGGCTGCGGTACCACCGCATTGGCCGCCGCAGCGGACCTACTTTGCCGTGACCGTCATCCTCTCCCTGATCGGCTGGACCTGGCTGGCCCGGCAACTGCGAGGAAAGGTGCTCTCTCTGCGCCACGAGGATTTTATCCTGGCGGCGAAAATGACCGGCGCGACCGACGCCTGGGTCATCTTCCGTCACCTTATTCCAGCAACCTTCAGCCACATCATCGTCGTCTCGACCCTGTCTATGCCGTCCATGATTCTGGCGGAAACCGCTTTGAGTTTTTTGGGCCTGGGACTCCGTCCACCGATTACAAGTTGGGGCGTGTTGCTCAAAGAAGTACAAAATATCCAGTCTATCGCCCTTTATCCCTGGGTATTTACGCCGGCGATCGCCATCGCTCTCCTGATCCTGGCCTTCAACTTTTTGGGAGACGGTTTACGTGATGCCGCCGACCCTTACACGGTGTAGATCATCATGGAATCCAATAATCAGCATTACATAGTCCAGATCAAAGACTTGAAAACGCATTTCCATACCCTGGATGGCATCGTTCGGGCTGTGGATGGCGTGTCTTTGGAGATCAGACCCGGTGAGTCGCTGGGACTGGTCGGGGAGTCGGGGTGCGGGAAGAGCGTGACGGCTTTCTCGATCCTCCGTCTACTTCCCCAGAAAATCGCCCGCATCGTCGATGGCCACATCTTCTACGACCGGGGAGATGGCAGCCCGGTCATCGATCTGACGACCGTCGATCCGAACGGCGACCTGATCCGTAGCATCCGGGGAAACGAGATCGCCATGATCTTCCAGGAACCGCTGACGTCACTTTCGCCGATGCACACCGTCGGTAATCAAATTATCGAGGCCATTCAATTGCACCAGAAGCTTGGTGACGAAGAGGCGCGCAAGCAGGCGCTTTCCTGGCTGGATATGGTGGGCATGGGCGTTCACGGGGCCAATCAGGTCATTGACCAGTATCCGCACCGTCTCTCCGGCGGACAGAGACAGCGCGCAATGATCGCTATGGCGCTGTCCTGCAATCCCCAATTGCTCATCGCCGACGAGCCAACGACGGCATTGGATGTCACCATCCAGGCACAGATCCTGGAGTTGATGAAAGATCTGCAAAAGCGTCTCGGCATGGCGATTCTGATGATCACCCACAACTTGGGCGTCATCGCGGAGATGTGCGAGCGGGTGGCCGTGATGTACATGGGCAAGGTCGTCGAAAGCGGCGACGTGCGCACCATCTTCCGCCGTCCGATCCACCCCTACACCGTGGGCCTGATGCGTTCCGTTCCGCGCCTGGGCCAGCGGGTGAAGGCGCGATTGACCCCCATTCCCGGCAGCATCCCCGACCCGTTCTCCGTCCCAGCGGGGTGCGCTTTCCTGCCGCGTTGTCCCGTTCCCAAAACGGAAGCCTGCCACCAGGAGGTTCCGTTGATCGAAGTGGAACCCGGTCATTTTGTGCGTTGCGCGATGTACGGCTAGCCATCGTTTTGTGAGGTTTTATGGAATCCAAGGCTCCAATTCTACTGGAAGTCAAGAACTTAAAGAAGTATTTCCCCATCAGGACGGGTCTTTTCCGCCGAGTCACCGGCCAAGTCAGCGCCGTGGATGGGGTAAGTTTCTTCATCCGCGAGGGAGAAACCCTCGGATTGGTCGGGGAGTCGGGCTGCGGGAAGACGACCACCGGTCGCTGCATCCTGCGGGCCCACGCGCCGACCGATGGTGAGGTGTGGTTTCGCAAAGACGGCCAGATGGTCAACGTCCTAGAGCTGTCCACGCAGGAGATGAAACCCCTGCGGCGCGAAATGCAAATCATTTTCCAGGACCCCTTCTCGTCTCTCAATCCGCGGATGACTGTGATGGACATCGTCAGCGAACCGTTGCGCATCCACAAATTGGCCCAGGGCGCCGAACTCAAGGCACAGGTCCGAGAGCTGCTCGAAGCGGTGGGCCTCAAAGCGCAGCACATGAACCGCTACCCGTATGCGTTCAGCGGCGGGCAGCGCCAGCGTATCGGCATCGCGCGTTCATTGGCGCTGCGTCCCCGGCTGATCGTGTGCGATGAACCGGTCTCGGCGCTGGATGTTTCCGTGCAGGCGCAGACGCTCAACCTACTGGAAGACCTGCAAAAAGAGTTCGGGCTGACCTACCTCTTTATTGCGCACGACCTGTCGGTCGTGGAGCACATCAGCGACCGGGTGGCGGTGATGTACCTAGGGAACATCGTCGAGCTGGCCAGGGCGGAGGAACTCTACGTCAATCCCCTGCACCCGTACAGCGAAGCCCTGCTTTCGGCAATCCCACGCACCGATCCCGATCAAGTTTCCAAACGTCTCATCCTGCCGGGCGACGTTCCCAGTCCGGCGAATCCGCCCTCGGGTTGCAAATTCCATCCCCGCTGCCGCTACGCCCAGGAGATGTGCCAGACCAAAGCGCCTGAGTGGCGCGAATTGCGTGACGATCACTGGGTGGCCTGCCACCGGTCCGAAGAACTGAGTCTGACAGGTATCGATTACACCTGAGCAAACCTGAAACGACAAAACAAGCCGCCGGAGAAACCAGCGGCTTGTTTTGTCGTTCTGCATAACAGTTTATTGCGTTGCGGACAGGTCTATCGCTTGCGCGGCGAGTTGCGCGAACTCCTGGACGTCATTATCACGCGGCAGATATTCGGCGATGCGCTGCGCATCGCGCGCCACATCTTCCAACTGTGTCCCGGAATCTTTGGCCCAATAGCTCTGGCGCAGGATTTCGGCGTATTGCGCGACCACGGCGGTCATCTGGAAGCGCGGGGCGCTCGCCGCGAAATCCTCGCTGAGGTCAGCACGCGCGGCGCGACGCTTGATTTCGGTCACTTTGCCGGTGTTGGGATCTTCCCAGCGCATGTAGACGGTGAGTGCGGGCGCCTCTGGATCGGCGTCGGCCTTGAACTTCACCTCGTACAGCGCGGTGACGCTGTGTCCCGGCCCGAGTTCGCCCGCATCCACTTCGTCGTTGCGGAAGTCGTCGTCAGCCACGGCACGATTCTCGTAGCCGATGAGGCGATAGCGGCTCACCACGTCGGGGTTGAACTCCACCTGCGCCTTCGCGTCGCGGGCGATCACCTGCAAAGATGAGGGCAACCGGTGGACGAAGATGCGCTCGGCCTCTTTGATATCGTCGATGTAGGCGTAGAAACCGTCGCCGTCGTTGGCTAACTGCTCCATCAAAACGTCGTTAAAATTGCCCATTCCCACGCCGATGGTCGTGAGGTAGATATTCTTGTCCGCATAGTCGCGGATGATTTCGAGAATCGATTCCGGCCCGGTGCGGCCCACGTTGGCGACGCCGTCGGAGCAGAGAATCACCCGGTTGACCGCCTCAGGGTTGAAGTGCTTGCGCGCCAGGCGATAACCTTCCTCAAGCCCCTCTTCAGCGTTCGTTGAGCCTTCTGCGTCCAGCCGCTGAATGGCGCGCAGGATCGCGTTGGCGTTCTCCACGGGCGTGTGTTCCAGCACCACCCGCGCTCTGCTCCCGTAGACGACGATGCCAATCTCATCCGTAGGGCGCAATTGCTCGACCAGCAATTCCAGCGCATCCTTGACCAGTTCCAGGCGGGTTTCCATATTCATCGAGCCAGACACGTCGATGACGAAGGTCAGCACCACGTCGGGCCGTTCACTCGCCGGGACTTCGTAGCCCTTGAGGCCCACGCGCACCAGGTGATAGTTCTCCACGTAGGGCGAGGGCGCGCCATCGATGGTGATGCCAAAGGCGCTCTTGCTGGGCACTTCGTAGCCCTGCTCAAAGAAGTTGACGTACTCCTCGACGCGCACCGAGTCCTTGTCGGGCAGATAACCATCGCGGATGACGCGTCGCATCACGGTGTACGAGGCTGTATCCACGTCCACGGCGAAGGTGGAGAGGTTGTCGTCCTCCGCATCGATGCGGGGATTGACGCCGTAGTTCTCGAAGAAGACGTCGCCGTAAGGCTGGTCGTTCGGCTCGTCCGTGCCGCCCGTGGAGGCACCGGGGACAAAGCCTTCCACGACTTTTTCTACTTCGACGGTCTTTTCCACGAGATACTCATGCGGCACGGTGGTGGCTTGTGGGCGATTCTCAGCCGGCAGCCGGTAGGCTTCACGGGTAGCTGCGATTTGAGTGGGGCGCGGTGCACTACAGCCCGATACGATCAGAGTTGCCAAAACCAATAGTGCTGTTGCGATACAAAATGTGCGGTTCATTGTTCTCCTCCTGTTGACTAAACTGATAGAATTGATTTGTTTTGTCGATCTGTGGGTTACATGCACCTCAGGAGGAGAAAGTTCACTGAATTTTCGCAGATTTTTCGATTTATCGAGTCAATCGCACCTCAAACACACACGCCTCTCCGCCACGCAGCAATGACGCCTTCAGCGTCACCGTAACCGGCGTCCCCAATGCCGCCTCGAAATTAGCATGCAGGTTGTGCACCGAACATTCGCACAACACGGGCGACGTCACCCAACCGGCTTGCACGAGATCGCACCCGCAAGCGCCAAGGCGCGCTTCGATTGTGCCGTCGTCACGCAACGTGTAGGTCGATGCCGGGAAACGCGTCGCCAGTTCCGCCAGAAAGCGCGGCACGTCGCCGCCGGCTCGCTCCCAACATTCTCGAAACACCTGCGCCGTGTACGAACGCGCGCACGCCTGCCCGCACTCGCGCAAGAGCGCCGTGCGCGACGGTGCGTCCAATTTCTCCAACCCCTTCGCCAACCCATCGAACCAGTGAGACAAGAAATCTGAAAGTTCACCCACTTGGTACACGGATGCACACGGAAAACACGGATTTTTTACGCTTTTATCCAACTCAGTGCCCCCTTCTTGTCATTATCGTAGACTCTACGTCTAAATTGAGGCTCCGGGCCAAAGTTGAATAACAAGCCCACTTCTATGGTTGTCGCTTTAAGATAATGAAGCAACTGCGCTTCGTGTTCCTTCAGCAACGTTTTTACTGCCTTCAGTTCAACAATCACCACATTGTTGACAAGCATATCCGCAAAGTATTCGCCTACCTGCTGCCCATGATAATAGACTTCAATAGGCTTTTGTGTCTCGACGCAACATCCACTTTCTCGCAGATCGAACGCCAGAGCATTTTCGTACACTTTCTCCGCAAAACCTGGTCCTAACGTGTTATACACAGTATAATATGCGCCGATGATCTTGTCCGTAACGTCTGCATGTTTCCCCTCGAATTCCATTACGCACTCCTTGTCTATATGGTACACGGATGAACACAGATCCCACGGATATTTTTCAAAATCCCAAAAATCCGTGGAATCCGTGTACTATTTCTCCAAAAAGCCGTTGTCTGCGATGACCTGACGGTACCATAGGGCACTGTCTTTAAGGATGCGCTGCTGTGTTTGATAGTCCACCCAAACGATGCCGAAACGTTGCGTGTAGCCCGCCGCCCATTCGAAGTTATCCAGCAGCGACCAGACGAAGTAGCCTGCCAGCGGGACGCCGTCCTGAATCGCGCGGTGCGCTGCGGTGAAGTAGCGCCGCAGGTAGTCCACCCGGCGCGCATCGTGAACCTGACCATCGGGGCCGGGTGCGTCACTGTAGCTGGCGCCGTTCTCCGAAATATAGAGCTTGCGCGGGGCATACTCGCGCCAGATGCGCGTCAACACGTTGTACAACCCGTTGGGATAGACCTCCCACCCCATATCGGTCTTGTTGCCCGCCACGATCGTCGGCGGCAGGTTATCCGGCGACTCCTGGTCGCGAACGACATTGCGCGAGTAGTGGTTGATCCCCAGGAAATCCAGCGGGACGCCAATCGCATCTATGTCGCCGGCCTTCACAAAGTCGTCCGCACCCTCCGGCCAATAGCCCAGGCGGCGATAGTACGCCTCCAACGCTGCCGGATAGCCGCGCCCGAAGGCCAAATCCAGGAAACGGCGATTGGATACGCAGTCACGCCATTGGCTCAAGCGCGCGTCGGCGTTGCTGCCCGACGCCGGCTCCTGCGGCCAGATATCCAGCGCGAGGCCCACTTCCGATCCAGGGTCGACGCTACGCAGCACCGACGCGGCCCAGCCATGCGCCAGCATCAGATGATGCGCGACCGCCGGCCCGCTCGCCGGATCGTTCAGGCCGGGGGCGTGCCAGTCGTGCTCGTAGCCACAGATCACCACGACCTGTGGTTCGTTGAGCGTAAACCAGCGCTTCACCCGGTCGCCCAACGCGCGCGCGGCAATGTTGGCGTATTCGGCAAACGCCTCAGCGGTCGCCCGGTTGCGCCATCCGCCCGCATCTTGGAGCGCCTGCGGCAAATCCCAATGGAAGAGCGTGACAAATGGCTGAATCCCGGCCTCCAACAGCGCATCCACCAGACGGCTGTAGAAATCCACGCCTTTCTGGTTCACCGCGCTCCGCCCGTCAGGCAGCAGACGCGGCCAACTGATCGAAAAGCGGTAGGCGTGCAAGCCCAGGTCGCGCATCAAGGCCACGTCCTCGCGCCAGCGGTGATAGTGATCACACGCCACGTCGCCGGTATGCCCGTGCAACACCCGTCCCGGCGTGTGCGCGCAGCGGTCCCACACCGACTCACCGCGCCCGTCCTCGTCCCACGCCCCCTCGATCTGATACGCCGCCGTCGCCGCGCCCCAGACGAAATCCTGCGGAAAAGTGATTCGATTTTCAGTCATCATAGACCTCCTCACAAGTCTGATAGTCGGTAGTCAAATAGTCGCATAGTCAGCGAGATAAAACCTTACCTTGCCCCTTTCGCAAAACAGGTATAAGATCACCGGTATACAATCGATCCTGAATCTTTGAGCCAGAATGCGTGACAAGGAGGGCGATCGTATGTCAACATCAACGAAATCGGACAAAATCTGGCTATGGACGGCAAGTCTTTATACCGTTGTCGTGATATTGCTGTTCGCTTATGCAAACTACAGCCATCCATACTCCCCCGAGCCGGCCACAACTGCGAACTTCTGGACACTCTTCTTCTGGGGGTTACTCTACGTCCCCGTCATCGTCCTGCCTCTCACCACAACAGCTAACACGGTCAAACCCTGGCGGGTGACGGGTTTCGGCTTTACGCTCAACGTCTTTATGGTCGTAGTGTCCGTTGTTTGTGTCCTCTTATTAGCGGCTCTGAAAACCCCATCCATCACCTGGACCAGCGCAATTCTGGAAGCCTTTGCCCGAACCGGAGAGGAAGTGTTCTTTCGCGGCTTTCTGCTAGCGCTCTTCGCACGGCTGTTCGAACAGAAGCGACACCCGCGCCGGTGGGCGATCTTGTTGTCGGCGCTCATTTTTACACTGATGCATACACAAACTTTCCGTCCGGAGTTCGGTGAGTGGTATAGCTCGGCGTATATGCCACTGGCCTATCGTGTCTTCGAGAGACTGTTAAATCTGTTTCTCTCCGCGCTGGTCCTCGCACTGCTCTGTGCATGGACACGTTCCGTGCTGCCTGTCGCTATCCTCCACAGCGCGCTCAACAGCAGTATCCTGACGCTGCCCTTTGTCCTGCTCATCTACGGTTTGATCACGTTCTGGGCGCACAAACGCGGGGAACAAGTCGTGCTTCAACTGTAACACGCCCATCAATCCCAGAATATCGTCATGCCCGCGCCTAGGCGTTTGGTGGGACGGCGGGTGAGGCCGTATTTCTCGTAGAATGGCTCTTTGCCGCACGCCGCCATCAGGCCGATAATGGTATTGTGGCTGGCGTGGATGCGGATGTAGTCCATCAGCCGATCCATCATCCGCGTGCCGATCCCCTGCCGTTGATACGCGGGCAGCACGATCACATCCTGGATGTAGTACACCATTCCACCGTCCCCGATGACGCGCGCCATGCCCACCAGTTCCTCGTCTACGAAGGCGCACAGGCAGTAGAGCGTGTTGGGCAGCGCCCGCTCGATGACCGCTTCCTCGTACACGCCCCACCCTACCGCCGCGCGCAACTGGTTGTACTGCGCCGCAGTCGGCAATTGTCCGACAATAAAAACTTCTCCCATAGTTTGCCTCGAGAAACCAACGCAGTTATTGTACACGGATTTGACGGATTCTACGGATTTATTCCTTCAGAAAATCCGTGTGTTCCGTGTTCATCGGTGTGCCCTGATGCTTTGATCTGATACTCGTAGTTCAGACGGCACAACTCCAACAGCCCAAACTCGATGTCGCCGGTGGGAATGCGCACTTTGTCTCCCAGAGCAGCAGACGCCACCAATGCGTCCTCCGGCGCGTTGCAGAGCACTTCCTCCGGCCCGGAACGGGCATAACGCGCCAGCAGAAAATCGCGGCAGGCCTGCGGATAAGTGAGCGTCACATCGAGCGGACAAAGCGCCACGCCAAGCAACGCGCCCTTCCGGATCGTCGCCACAAGTGCCCGGCGCGCCGAGTCCGGCCCAAAGTACACCACATCCTGGTCGTAATCCACATCGCGCTCGACGATTTGCGGTTGCAGCGTGGCCTCCAACGCGAGCATCTGCTCCTTGATGCGCTGCGCGCGCTCGAACTCCAACCGCTCCGCGCAGGCCGCCATCTCCGCGCGCATATCGGCGACCAGATTCGCGTTGGGACGCGCCAGAAAGGCGAGCGCCGCTTGCACGGCCACAGCGTACTCGTCCGTGGACACTCGTTTTTCGCAGATGCCGCCGCACGCCTTCAAGTGATAGCGCAGGCAGACGCGCGTCGCCAACGGCTGGCACGTCCGCAGGCCGAAGTGATCCGCCACATACGTCAACAATCCGTCGCGGGATTCGCGGCTCAGATACGGGCCGAGACGCTGCTCGACCTCTGTGGCGGCGAGCGCCTTGTTGATGCGCAACTTGCGATAGGGCAACAGGCGCGGTAGTGCTTCATCGGTCAACACAATATAGTGATAGCCCGTATCGTCGGGCATCAACATGCGGTTATAGCGCGGGTGATAATGCTTGATGAGGTTGTTTTCGAGCACCAGGCTCTCCATCTCGTTGTTGACCAAAATCACGTCGATGGCCGCGACCGCTGCAACGAGCCGGTCCATGCGGTAATCGCGCCACGTTCTGCGGCGCTGGTTAGGGCGGAAATACGACGCCAGCCGGCGGCGCAGGTGCTTGGCCTTGCCCACGTAGATGACGCGCCCACCCGCATCCCGCATCAGATAACAACCGGGCGTCGTTGGATAACGTTGGGGATCGAAGTCGAACGGCATAATCCACATTTTACCCGGGAAGGGCAAACGCGCCAACGTCAAAAGGCGCTTATTTGCATTAGCCGCAGATTGTGCCAAAATGCTTGTCGACGTTCAATCTTAGATTTTGGACTTTCGACTGACAAGGAGGATATCTATGAACAAATCACGTTGGTTACTGGCCGTTTTGCTCATCACATGCACCTTGCTCGCCACTGGATGTCGCGGCGCAAAAGGCCCAGATGCGGAAAAGCCTTTCAAGGTCGCTTTCGTCTACGTCGGGCCGGTAGGCGATCTGGGTTGGAGCTATGCCCACGATCAGGGCCGCCAGGCCATGGAGGCCGCCCTCGATGGCGTCGAAACGACCTACATCGAGCTGGTGACCGAGGGGCCGGACGCCGAGCGCGTGCTGCGCGACTACGCCGAGCAAGGCTACGATATGATCTTCGCCACCTCATTCGGCTATATGGACTCCGTCCTCGAAGTCGCCAAAGCCTACCCCAAAATCCGCTTCGAGCACTGCACCGGGTACGAGACCGCGGAAAACGTCGCCATCTACGACGGGCGCGGGTACGAGGGCTGGTATCTGGCGGGGATCACCGCCGGGCGGATGACGAAGTCCAACGTGTTGGGCTACGTCGCCCCCTACCCCATCCCCGAAGTGGTACGCAACCTCAACGCCTTCGCCCTGGGCGCGCGCAGTGTCAATCCCGCCGTGCAGGTGCACCCTGTATGGATCTTCAGTTGGTTCGATCCCGTGGCCGAGCGCGAGGCCGCTCAGGCGCTGCTGGACTTCGGCGCTGACGTGATCGCCCGCGAGAGCGATTCCACCGAACCGGACAAGCTGGCGGAAGAAAACGGCGTTTACGCCATCGGCTACAACGCCATCTCCAGCGAAGTGGCCCCCAACGCCGTGCTGACCGCGCCAATCTGGGATTGGGGCGTCTACTACAAGGAGACGGTCAAGGCCGCGATGGATGACACCTGGGAGACGCACGCTTACTGGGGCCGCATGGCCGACAACCTCCTAAAGCTGGCGCCTTTCGGCCCGATGGTGCCACAGGCCGTGCAAGACGAGGTGAACGCAGCCAAGGCGAAAATCATCAGCGGCGACCTGCACCCCTTCACCGGTCCTATCGCCGACCAGTCGGGAACCATCCGCGTCGCCGCCGGCGCGACGATGTCCGATCCCGATCTCCTTGGTTTCGGCTGGCTCGTCGAGGGCGTCGCCGGGCAGATTCCAAGCGAATAGCCAAAAAGCTTCAAGTTCTACCACGAATCTTCACGAATTCCCACGAGTTTTGGTCTTTGTTCGTGAAGATTCGTGGCAACATCCCGGAGAAAACAATGACGACTTCACCAAACAAAAGCACGTTCAACGTCCTGGACTACGGCGCAACGGGCGATGGGCAGACGCTCGATACCGCCGCGCTGCAAGCCGCCATCGAAGCGTGCAGCCGGGCCGGGGGCGGCACGGTTT
>DAIUDK010000059.1:0-30331 GCA_036845725.1 Chloroflexota bacterium | reverse complement strand
CTGGACTACGGCATCGCCGGCATCGAATGCTACTCCTACGCCCACGATGACGCGATGACGGCACGATGCGTCGAGTGGTGCCAACGCCACAACCTGCTCATCACCGGCGGCTCCGATTACCACGGCGGTTTTGCCGGGCGCGCGTTAGGCGTACCGGTAGTAGACTCAGCCTATCTGCGCCTGGGGAAACTCGAAGCGCTTATAATGACCTGAAGATATGAGGCATCTATGAGTTTGGTAAATTTACTATACCTGGTGATTCTCGATAATACCGTTCTCAACTGGATCATCGCCCTGGGCGCGGCAGGCCTGACCGTTCTGATAATCCGGGTCATTCGCTATGCTTTGTCGCGTTGGCTGAGCAAGCACTACGATAAAACCAAAAGTCTCCTGGATGATTTCCTTTACAGGATCACACAGCGCACCTGGACCTTCCTCCGCATAGCCGCAGCGATCTTGACGGTTTTGGCAATCCTGCAAACCAAGCCAGATTTCACCCCGACCGCGCGCGCCATTGCGTTACTGCTAGGATTGGTGCAAGTCGCGGTATGGGGCAGCAGCATCATCGACCTATACGCGCGTCACCGGATCAAAATAGAAGTTGAAGAAAACCCGAGCATCGCCACCGCGATGAACGCTGCCGGCATCATCAGCAAGGTCGTCCTGTGGTCCCTGCTGTTGTTACTGGGGCTGGATAACATCCCCGGCATCGAGGTCAACACGCTCATCGCCAGCCTGGGCATCAGCAGCATCGCCGTCGCGCTTGCCGTGCAGAACATTCTGGGCGACCTGTTTGCCGCATTGGCCATCGCGTTCGACAAACCGTTCGAAATTGGGGATTTCATCAACGCGGGCGACTACGGCGGTACGGTAGAACGCATCGGCATCAAAAGCACGCGCATGCGCGCCCCCACCGGCGAACAGCTCGTGGTATCGAACTCCGACCTGCTCAAAAGCCGCATCCGCAACTTCAAACGGATGACACGGCGCCAGCAAGTTTTCACCGTAGGCGTCGCCGCGGATACACCCTACGAGAAACTCAAGCAAATTCCCGACATTTTGCGCGAGATCGTCGCTGCGCAATCCGAAGTGGAATTTGGCCGCGCCCACTTCAGGACGTTCGGGGAGTACACCCTGGATTTCGAAGTCGTCTACTTCCTGCCCGTGCCCGATTTCACCCTGTTTATGGACACGCAACAAGCCATCAACCTGGAAATCCATCGCCGCTTCGCGGAAGAAGGTATCGGAATGCCCTACCCCACGCAAGCCGTTATCGTGAAGCGTGATGCATAACTCTTAACTCGCAACTCTTAACTCTGATCCCAAATGTGCCTGCGCCCACACCGCGGCTTCCACCCGCGAGATCACACCGAGTTTGCGGAGGATGTTGCTCACGTGGAAATCCGCCGTGCGCACGGTGATGTGCAGCGCCTGCGCGATCTCCTTGTTGCTCAACCCTTCGGCGACGCAGCGCAACACTTCCCGCTCGCGGTCGGTGAGGCTGTTGCGGACATGCGCGACTTCGGCCTGCCAGCGTTCCACGCGCGCCGACTGTTCCGGCGTCCACAACGTCTCGCCGCGCATCGCCGCCTGCACCGCCGCCACGATCCGGCCCGGCGCTTCGTTTTTCAACAGATAGCCCACCACGCCCGCCGCCATCATCCCGGCCAGATAGCGGTCGTCGTCGTAGGCGGACAAAGCCACCACGCGCACCGGCAACCCGCGCCGGGCCACTTCCTGGGCCACCGCCGCCCCTTCGACTTTGGGCAATTGGCAATCCAGCACCGCCACATCCGGCCGCAGGTTGTCGATCAGCGCCAGCGCCGCCTCACCGTCATCGGCCTCGCCCACCACTTCGATGTCAGGCGCGCGATCCAACAGCACGCGCAGTCCCATCCGCAGCGCGGGGTGATCATCGGCCAGCAACACGCGAATTAGGGTTGTCTCCATATTTTGTCAACGGATTAAACGGATGAAACGGATTCTGATTTCGTTTCAGGAAACTTTTACCGCTGAGAGCGCAGAGTTCGCAGAAGTGTTAAGGATTTTTCTGCGCTCTCAGCGAACTCCGCGGTGAAAAATCTACTCGCCCCGCAAAAGCGCATCGAATTCCTCCGCCGCATCCACCAGCCGGCCCGGCTTGCGGGTGAGACTGAACCAGTCCCATTGGTCGCTGTGTGGGAAGTCGTCGAGGAACCAGACCAGCGCCACGATCTGCGGCTCGGCATCGACTACGTCCAGCGCCGCCGTCAGCCAGCCGCGTGGATAGTTCTGCGCGGGCGGAATCCCGGCCTCGCGGTCGTAGGTGTTGGTGGAGATGATGTACACGGGCAATCCCCGTGTGGTGGGATAGGCGTTGATGATGTCCAGCCAGTCGCGGTAGACGCCGAAGCCCACCCGCGCCCCGTTCCACGCCGCGCGGTGCATGTCCGCACGCGGTTCGTCGGCGCGCAGACTGCCCACCAATTCCCGCGCGTCCGGCAAGCCCGGCGCCTGCACATCGAAGCCATCCGGCGCGACGAGCGGAATACCTGCCGATGCCTTGGCCTGCGCGCCCTCGTCCAAAAACGCGACAAGTGTGTGCATGTAGTTGAGCCACGGCGCATCCACTGCGTAGGACCGATCGCCATCCTGATCGATACTCCACGGGCGCAGCGGTCCTACGAGCACCCGTGCGTTCGGGTTCTCGGCGCGGATCGTCTGTACGACGTTGTCGGTGTGGGTCACGTCTTCGCCATAACCATTGAAGACGCGCGCGTACCACGCCGGCGTCACCGCCTGATCCTGCGCCAGTGTGTTGGCCTCCGTAGTATTGAAATCCGCCCCGGCGATAAAGCCATACACCTCCCGCATCCGCGCGTCGCGCGCCAGACGGCTGAAGTATTCGAGATATTCCGTGAGCGCCAGGTTATCGTCCACCGCCGGGACACTTTGCGCCTGATCGTAATCCACACGCACCAGCACCCGCAGCCCCTTGCTGTGGTGGACGGCGATCCGCGCCGCCAGATCGTCCACGCCCCAGAACGCCTCCTCGGCCTGCCGGACGTACGTCACCTCTACGGCCCACCCGCCGCGCCCATACCAATCCCGCGTCACGTTGGGCAGCGCCAGGCCGAGCTTTGTCGGCGTCGCAGAAACGCGCGCGGGCGTCACCGTGCCCACGGCAAACCGCCCGCGCTCCTCACAGCCCGTGTGGCAGTCGTGGTAGAAGCGCACTTCGTAGCCAGCGCTTTCAGGGACGGTGAACGTCCAGCGCCACAGCCACGTGTCACCATAACGCACGCCCTGCCCCAGTGACATCGCCGGGACGCCGTCCACCGTGAGCGTGACGAACGTCCAGGGCGTTACGTCCGTCACCAGCGCGGTTGCCGTCTCGCCAGGCTGCGGCAAGGCCGGTTCGAACGCAAGACGCGGCCACGACAGACTGTTCTCGTCACCAGGGACGACAAATACTTTCCCGCGAATCGGCAGCAGCCAATAACCGGTGATGAGCACAATCGCCAGTCCTATCCCCCACCATTTACGAATTGCAAATTGCGAATGACGAAGCACAAATCCCCCATCACGAATGACGAATTACGAACTTCATACAGGTTCCTACCCCATCCGCCGCCGGACTTTCAATCAGTAACTCGCTCTCATGCCGCCGCAGAATCTCAGCGACGAGGGACAGGCCCAGGCCACTACCATCAATACCTTTGGGCGCGGCGCGGTAGAAACGGCGGGCGATGTGCGGAAGATGCTCCGGCGGGATGCCGGGGCCGGTATCGCAGATGGCGCTCGCGACACCGCCTGCGGTACGATGCAACGAGACGGTCACACGGTCTCCGGGACGCGCGTACTTGAAGGCGTTGTCCAGCAGATTGAGGAACACCTGCCTCAGACGATCGGCGTTGGCGAGGACGAACGGAAGCGGCGACTCCGCCTCCAACGCGAGCGCCATCTGCCGTTCCGCCGCGCGCGGCGTGGACTGCAGCACGACCTCTTCGACCAGCGCGACCAGATCCACCGGGCGGCGCGGGAGTTCGGGCGCGGTCTCCAGGCGGCCCAGTTCGAGCATATCGTTGAGCAGGCGCGCCATACGCTGCGCCTCGTCTTTGGCGAACGCGAGCGACTGCTGCCGCACATCCTGCCCCACATCGCTCAGGCCCAGGATTTCCAGGTGTGTGAGGATCGTGGCAATCGGCGTGCGCAGCTCGTGGCCCAGGTCGTTGATAAGCGCGCGCCCGGCCTGCTCCGTGCGTTGTTGCGCAGTGACATCGAGTAAAAACAGGAAATCACGGCGGCTAAGCCCGTCATTCCATGGGGTGACCCACCAACGCGCCGTCTGCCCTGAAGCGAAGGTGACGGTACGATAGCGCCCCACCCCTGCTTCCTCCTGGCGGGCGGCGGCGCGGTCGGCGTCGAGCAGCGGGGACCAATCCGCGTCGGGCAGGGCGCTCATATCATCGGGCAGGTGCAGCAGACGCCGTGCGTAGGAGTTGGCGTAACACACATCGGTTCCCTCCAACGCCGCCACGCCGAACGGCGCATCGTCAAGGACAGCGAGAAGCGGCGCGCTGTCCCCCGGTATCACGGATGAACGTCGACGGCGGCGCGCGAGCCAGTAGCCTCCGGCGGCGGTTGCCACCAGGAGGAGGAGAAAGACGAAGATGAGCGTTTTGAGATCAAAGGTTAGCATTTTGGATACAAAAGAAGTGTCCTCTGCAAACTTGTGTCAATCGACAATCTTGACTGGTAGTATACGTTAAAACAGACCGAATGAAAAACTCTTCATGGTATGTATCCATCTACCTGGAGACGATAAGAGGTAACATCGCTATAATCGCGATAATAGTAAGAATAGTTCAACTCGAAAGAGCTTGCTTGTCCAGGGTCCAGTTTGCTATTACTACCTGATGTAGAACTACACCCAACGATGATACTACTGGCATTGTAGAGAGCGCCCTCAATCCTTACACCCTCAACACGACTACCTTCATCATTGCGGACAAACCCCAGAATCTTGTAACTGCCATCCGGCTGATGTGCTCCATGATCACTATAAATAGCGAGGTTGGACCAAGCCATATTAGTAAGCGGCTCATAGTCAGGCGGTTCAAACTGGAAATAGGCCCAATCAGCAGGCGGGTCATAGACACTTAAGTGGAAACATGATTTCTTGCCAGCAGGCAGGTCAAATATGGTATAGGTAGAAGCGGTATCAACAAGCTGTCCGCTGCTGTTGAATAGATTGACAGGGACCTCCACAAGCCACGCGTAGTTGCTGGTGTTATTCTGCACTTCACCCACGATGTGTAATGTACTTCCGGACGTGTAATGAGAATAGTTGGGAAGAATATAAACGCCTTGTGGAGGCGGAGTAGGCATCGGAGTTGGGGTCCTGGTTGGCGTTGGTGTAATTGTCGGGGTTCTCGTAGGCGTCCCTGTAGGTGTTCTCGTAGGCGTCGGTGTAAGTGTCGGGGTGGCCGGCCGCACTACAATCGATTGGACATTGCTCCACGAACCGTATCCCCAGGTGTTGTACCCTCGCACCCGGTAATAGTAGGTCCCTGCTGATCTTCCGCTCACAGTGCAGAACTGTTGTGCGGTGGTGCAGACTGTTCGCAACCCTGTTGTAAAGGCGGCATTTGTGGCTTCTTCCAATGTATAGGTATCGGCCAGGCGCGTGGGCTGTTCCGTCCAACTGACTGTGTAATTGCCATCACCGTCGGCGTTGTTGATCACATACAATGTGGGCGCATAAGGCACGGGAGGCCAACGTTTCAAGATCAAGGGCAGGTAGACATAGGCCACAACCTTGACTTGGGTCGTTGCGGTTAAAGAATTGGCACTGTTACTGGCTGTGACTACCGCGGTATAAGTCCCACAGGCAAGATAGTTGTGTAAGGTGACTTCACCATAGCCGATCTCGCCGTCGCCAAAAGCCCAGGTGTAAGTCACATGGCTTCCCGATGCAATAGCCGCTGTCAAAATGGTAGAACCTCCTAGCGGCGTCGGGCTGTCGTTGGTTGCCGTCAACCCGGCGACCGGCGTATCCGTGATCGTGACGGTTGTCGTCGCCGTCATCATATTGAAACTATTGCTGGCCGTGACGACCGCCGTGTACATTCCTACATCTGGATAGGTATGAAAAACAACATCGCCGCTGCCCATTTCGCCGTCGCCGAAGTCCCAGAGATATGTGATATCAATGCCTGTAGCAGTTGTGGCTGTCAATGTCGTAGAGCGACCTAGCATAGTCGGACCATTATTGATTGCAGCAAGTCCGGTGATACGTCCCTCAGTAATAGTAACAGGGGATGTCGCGCTAACCACACTGGTATCATTGGTTGCTGTAACGATTGCTGTGTAGAAACCAACATCTGGATAAGTATGTGTCACGACGTCACCGCTACCACTCTCACCATCACCAAAATCCCAGGTATAAACCACATCGTCTCCTGTTAAAACTGTAGCCGTTAGAGTAGTAGAGTGTCCTATTAGCGTCGGACTATCATTGGTTACGATCAAACCAGTGATAGGCGCTGCGGTAATTGTAACGATAGACGTTGCCGTCATCATATTGAAACTATTGCTGGCCGTGACGACCGCCGTGTACATTCCTACATCTGGATAGGTATGAAAAACAACATCGCCGCTGCCCATTTCGCCGTCGCCGAAGTCCCAAATGTACTTTACATTACTCCCAGCTACGACTGTAGCTGACAACATCGTGGTATATCCCAACCATGTCGGACTATCATTAGTCACAACAAGTCCCGCGACAGATACATCAGTAATCGTTACAGGAGATGATATACTCATTACACTGACATTGTTAGCTGCAGTTACCACGGCTGTATAGGAACCAACATGAGGGTAGATATGTGTGACAGCCGCCCCTTCACTACTGTCCCCATCGCCAAAGGCCCACACATAGGTTATGGGGCTACCGGCATCAACAGTAGCGGTCAAAGTCGTTGGGGTGCCTATTTGTGTTGGGCTGTCACTATGGAGGATGAGTCCGGTAATACCTTCCTCCGCAGTGACAACAACTGTATCCGTTCCCGACACCCCTTCTTGAGTAGTGACTTGTACTGTATTTGTCAGTAAACCTGTATACCCGGTTGCCACAGTAACAACAACTGTTTCTGTCCATAGCGCACCTGGGCTGAGCGTGACTGGCGACCAGACAATCCACCCAGGCGGCATAATGATTGAGCCGCCAGTGTTTTCATCCAGCGTGATGTTAACCGGCAGTATGTCGGTTACTGTAGTCGTAAGTGATATGTTGCCGGTGTTAGTTAGCGCAAGCGTATAGGTGAATTGTTCCCCGACCTGTACAAAAGCAGCGCTTGCCTGTTTGGTTACACTTAACCCAGGAGTTAAGTACTCCCAGGTATCACCGAGTCGTGTACCATCTCCCCCTAACCCACCGAACAAAACGACTCGTTTGCGTGCACTGTCATAAGCCATCCCATTCCTGAATCGTATTGAAGGAGAAGTCTCCGGAAAACGTTGTATCCAGTTAGTACCATCCCATTCCCAAGTATCGTTCAGATGACTACCATTATTCCATTCGCCAAACAGCACTATGCGTTCTCGAGCGGCGTCATAGACCATATCGTGAGCAGATCGCGCAGAAGGCGATTGTAACGGGAATCTCTGTGTCCAGTTGTAACCATCCCATTCCCACGTATCACTCAGCACAGCTCCACCAAAGAGCACAACACGATTATGCTTGCTATCGTAGGCCATTGCATGGCCGTGCCTTGATGAAGGTGAATTTGCCGGAAAACGCTGAACCCAAGTGGTCCCATCCCATTCCCATGTATCATTTAGTGATTGTTGTCCATCCCACCCACCAAACAGAACAATGCGGTTACGAGCACTATCATAAGTCATTCCATGCCCATCACGCACCGGAGGAGATGAAGCAGGGAATAATTGCTCCCAATTGACACCATCCCACTTCCAGGTGTCATTTTGCGGCCATCCACCGGCCGCCCCAGCAAACAAAATCATACATTCACAATTACCATCGTAGACCATCACGGCGTCCGTCCGTGCAGACGGTATCGTGATAGGGAATCGTTGCACCCAATTATGCCCATCCCACTCCCAGGTGTCATTCATATACCTGATTGAGCCATAGCCGCCAAAAATCACGGTGTAACCCCGTTTGCTATCATAAGCCATAGCATGTTCAGTGCGTTCAGGAGGAGAGTGCGCGGGAAAAATCTGCATCCAAGTCACTGTATCTGCTTGCTCCACAATTTCACTCGTGACAGATTCTCTGAACAGCAACAAGGATAGAGCAACAGCAACTACTGAAATCAACATCGCGGCAATCAATCTTGTTCTCTTGTACATATCGCGACACCCCTTTGTCAGTGAAGACAATCACAACAATGCATTCATCATAATAACATAACTTGGTAAAAAAAGCGCCCGATTTTTTGTTCTATGAGTGGGACAAAGAAAACTAAAAGGAGGGCGTACGATGAATAACAAGCAGGCTTTACAGTTATCTAGCAGATCAGTGATCGAATCGATTTTCACAAAACAGAGCGCATATTCGGTGCAGAAAAACTTCGAGCATGACGTGAAATACTTTGCGGTATGGGACCCGGCCAAAAACACTCTATTGCGCGCCGAGCGGGATATTTCATTTCAAGAAATAATCTATCACATTGAAAGAAGTGGACTGCTCGATGTTATTGCACACCACAATCCGGCAAAATATCCTACGCAACGTATTCTCGCAGTAGTTATTGAGGCATATGTTTACCTGGTTCCCTTTGTGCAATCGGGTACCGAAATAGCTTTGAAAACTATATATCCAAGTCGCAAAGCAACCCGAAAATACTTATTTTAGAGAATTCTCATTTGGATAACAACACAACACCTTATCCAAATACTCGATCCCGCAGAAGTACGGGCAGATCGAGACGTTCTTCACTGCACACTTGTGTTCCGTCGCCCCTTCGGCTTCGTTCCAGGGGCAGGCATCCTGCTGCCAGGCGATGTCCGCGCCCGGCGTCGCCAGGTCGATATCCATATTCGCGCCGTCAAGTCTGCGTATTACCCCGTGAAAATCCATTGCACTCCTTTCAGATAACCATCAACGTAACCACCACCTGCGCCAGCGACATGACCAACACGGCGACCAACAGCAGCCTGGAGGTCGCCGTGTCGAACTCGGCGCGCCCTTTTCGCAGAAAGTAGGTATGAATACAGAAGGCAAAGATACCGGCTCCGCTGATGACAAACGAGAGTATGGATTTCATGAAACCTCGCATTAACCGGTTACAATTCTACCAACGCCCCTTGCGTCCAAATACAGTCCCCAGTGGCACCACAATAAATGCCAGCAACACATCCAGGAGCAACACAAAAACCATTATCGCATAGAAACCACTCAGCAAGCGGCTCAACAGCATAAAAATCGAACCGATGAGATCTCCACCGGCCCACAAGGTCAATAGATTGATCAAGAAAAAGCTCGCAATCAGCAAGAAAAGCCCGGGACGAGCCAAGTTAAGATCCGCACGACTAAGCTCCATGCCATTTACAATGGTAAAGGTGAGATAAACAAAGAGGGCAAGCCTCTGTAGCGGTATCTCTTGCACGGCAATAAGACGCGAGAAAATCCGCTCAGTATTGAGAAGAATGCCTTGTACCAACTGACCGAACGCGCCTAGTAGATTTGCCCTATCTCCGGTCATAACTATAAAAGGGCTGCTCTCAAACACGCTCGTTCCCAACAACTGCACTGACAAGATATAAATGACCAACGATCCCACCACAATTGGGCCGACACTGGCGAAAAATCCACCAACACGTTGAAAATAGCTTCCCGAAGAACCAAACTCGACATATCCAAATCTACGATCGTCACGTTTACACTGAAAAAGCCTGACCTTTTTGATTTGATATCCAAAAATCATCAAGAAAAACCAATGCGCGATTTCATGCAAAACCACCCCAGGAGATATAAGACACGCATAGAGCCACCGCGGGAAAACGCTGCCAGCATGTGTTGAAATTGTACGGCTGAGAAAGGTGATAAGCACACCTAAAATCATTCCTACACCTACTAACAGAAATGTGTGCAGCGACGTGATAACAACGACGTTTCCCAGGTATACAAAAAGGCTTTCCCAAGGAAATGACTCCATACCGTCCTCCATTGAACGCCCTTGCTAAAGTGCGAACCGGCAGTTGGCACCTTAGCAAGGGACAAGGATACCCTAACCTACCGCAGCACCAGTCTCACCGTCTTTACCTCGAACGGCCCGAACTCTAGCGGGATCGCGCCGCCATTGCAGGGCAACACCGCCTGGACGTTTTCCAGCATATCGGTCAGCGCCGCCGACGCGACCGGCAGCGCAGCCGTCAGCGTTGCGCGCGTCGCCATCCGCTTGGCCTCGTAGAGACGCACGATGATATCGGGTGAGCCATCCTCGGCTGGTTTCACCGTCTCGATGATGACGTTCAGCGCGTCCACCGCGAACAAGGACGCCGTCCCGCCATCCCCAGGCGCGGTCTGCACCGGGACGTTGAGATCGTAGCCCTCGCGCACCACGTCACCATCGGCGAAGCTGCCATTCCAGGCGTAGAAGGCATAGTAGAAGGTCTGCACGCCCAGGTCGGCGGTCATATCCGGGGCCAACGGGGACTTGAGCAGCGTCAGGTTGATGCTGTTACCGTGTACGTTGACGCCGTACTTGCAATCGTTGAGCACGGCGCAACCGCGATTCTCCTCCGCCAGCGCCGTCCACTTGTGATTGCTCACCTCGAAACGGTCGGCGTCGAAGGGGCGCGAGCGGTGGTTGGGACGGCGGATGTGGCCGAACTGGATTTCGTGAATCGCCTCGTTCGTGTAGACGTCCACCGGGAAAGCGACCTTGAGCAGTTTGTGCCGCTCCTGCCAGTCAATGGCGGTTCTAAAGGTCACCCGCCGGCTGCCGCGCCGCAGACTTATCCGCTGCATCATCTCGGAATTGTGCAGCGTGCGCTTCACGAGCAAGGCCGCAACCAAAGGCCCTTCTGTGACCACCTCAATCGTCGCCGGTGCATCGAGCGCCACGGGCGTCTGCTCGTACATACTGTCGATGTCCCAGGCGTCGAAACGCGAGGGGACATCCTTGTACATCTTGAAGCTGTTGCACGGCCCGGCAGCCAGTTCGCGCTGCGTCTCCTTGTCGAAAATGCTGGTGATCTGGCCGAAAGCGTCGAAGGTCAGTCGCAACACGTCATTCTCCAGGGTCGTGGGCGTCGCTTTGACCAAAACCGCATCTTCCGCCGGTGCGGAGGTTTGTTCCGGCGCAGATGGCTTGAGCGTCGTCCAGCCAGAAGCGGGAACAGCGGCGTCTGTATAGAGAGTATCGCCGATTTTCTGAACGGGAAGCAGTTTGCCACTCACATCCTGCGCGCCGCTCCAACCGTCCGGCAGCGCGATCATGGCGACTCGCTCCCACGAAAGGGAGTTGAAGACGGTCTGGGCCTGACCAGGTTCGACGAGTGCGTTCGTCGCCGCACGGGTGACGCCCTGCGCCTCGGCGATGACCTGCGCATACGCCGCTTCGGCCTCTTCGTAGACGCGGTGAATCGACGAACCGGGCAAAATGTCGTGGAACTGGTTGAGCAAGACGGTCTTCCACGCCTTGTCCAGCGTCATCGCGGAGAAGTCAAAGCCCTTCAGCGTCTTCGCGGCAACGCCCCAGAACTCCGCCTCGCGCAGCGCTAACTCGCTCTTGCGATTGCCCTGCTTCGTCTTGGCCTGCGAGGTGAGCACGCCCCGGTGCGCCTGGAAGTACAACTCGCCCACGTAGCGCACGTCGGGCCAACCGCGCGCGTCCTGGTCCTTGAAGTAGTCGAGGGGATGCGTTATCGTCAACTTCGGCGCGCCTTCCAGGTTGGTAAGCCGGCGGGCGAATTCCAAATGATTGCGGGTCGGCCCGCCGCCGCCGTCGCCAAAGCCGAACGGGTACAGCCGCGTGGCGAAGCCGTCCTTCTGCACGCGCTCGTTCCACCGCTGGATGACGCTGCTCGGGTTCACGTTCGCGTTATAGTCGTTGTGCAGGTGAACGAAGACCTCGGAGCCGTCGATGCCCTCCCAGACGAAAGTATTGTAGGGGAAGGGATCGCCGCCGTGGTACGCCCAGAAGATCTTCTGCGTGGAGAAATACTTGACGCCGCAGCCGCGCATGATCTGCGGAAGCGCGCCGGAATAGCCGAAGACGTCCGGCAGCCAAAGCAATTCGCAATCCACGCCGAACTCGTCCTGGTAGAAGCGCTTGCCGTGGACAAACTGCCGGATCAGCGCTTCGCCGCCGGAGATGTTGGTATCCGGCTCGACCCACGCCCCACCCTCGACAACGAACTGCCCGGCATACGCCGCATCTTTGAGGCGCGCGTAAATGTCGGGATAGCGCTGCTGCAACATCCAGAAGAGGTGCGGCTGGCTCTGCAAGAACTTGTATTCAGGATACTCCGCCATCAACGCCAACTGCGTGGCCATCGTGCGCCCGGTCTTGCGCTCGGTCTCCTGCAACGGCCAGAGCCATGCCACATCGATGTGCGAGTGGCCGAAAGCGAACATCTCCGGCGCGGTGGAGCCGTTGACACACGCCAGCAACGGCTTGAGCCGCTCGCGTCCCGCGCGGACGGTCGCCAGCATCTCGGCGGCGGGAACCTCGAAGTCCACGATCAACGTAAAGTCGCGCAACCCCGCGTCGATCTCCATCACCCGCAGTGAGTCCCCATCCAGGTTTTCACGCAGTTGCCAGAGCGTCTCCACGTCCACCCACAGTTGGTAGACTTCCTCCTGCCACACGCCAAACGTCGTTATGCCGACGACGGCCTGGGTGGGGCCGGGTTCGGGGACGGTCTCGCGGTCGGGCGGCGTCGGCCCGGCGTGACTGTTGCGCGGCCCGTGCCCGGCGTAGCCTTCGATGAGCACATCGTAGCGCGTGCCGGGGACGCCGTCCAGCGCCAGCGTGATCTCGCGGTGCTCGCGGTCGCGCGCGCCCGCCGCGAAGCCATTCACGTAGACGATGCTCTCCGCACCCACATCCACCGCCAACACAATGCGCTGCCCGGCTGCCGCATCGGGCAAGATGAAGCTACCCTTGAACCAGCCATACTCCCACTTCGCCCCCCACGCCGCACCGGGCGGCATCGGCAAGAAATCGCGGGCCAGCGCCTGGGAGGGTATCAACTGCTCCAGAGTCACAAACCCCTCAAACACGACGCTATCCAGCGGGCGGTAAAAGTGGCGCGTCAGTTCCTCACGCCAGTGGTAAATCCGGTCTTTCCATTCCAACGTCAAAGCCATAGCGGAATCTCCTTTTATATGGTCGAAAGCCAACAACTTCCGGAATCTGCGAAAGTGGAACACTCCATCCGTATTTTACTATGCCCACGCAAAAATAGCGAACCACTCTGTAGGGCAATTTGGCACATCGCTCACAGTAGATTTAGAATTTGTCCGAGAACTCACCAGATGCAGTATTTCACGCCTAAAGGCGCGGGTAAAAGGGTGTTTTTGTGCGTGCGGGCGGCGCCCGCACGCACAAAAACACCCTCAAGAAAAAGCGGCTTTAGCCGCCCATTCCAACGGCAGCGTAAAACCACAATAATTCTCGGATAAATTCTTAATGAAATGTTAACAAAAAAGGACTTGAATTTCGTGGAAAAGTGTGTATAATGGCATTTGTAGTTGGATGTTAGGCACACGCGTGTTGTTTAACAAGGGAATAAGATACTCGCCGAATGTGCGCGGTTTGACTGCGCAGAACGGGGGACCCAAAACCGGGGCGAATCATTGAGCTAGAAATAGCACGATGAGGGGTCATCTTCTTTGGCCCAAGCCCGACAGCTAACCTCGTAGGCGTTAAAGAAGGACACCCAATTACAGGGCGTCCTTTTTTGTTGGCGCGCTCCTGTAGTTGGATCAGTCTTTCAAAGAGTATCCAGCAAAAAGGAGGTATGCAATGGAAATGTGGATGAATTCGTATCTGTTAGCGCAGATCATCACTGAGGAGCGGCTGCAGAAACACAAACAAGAACCAGTTGTGCTCTACAACTTCAACTTCAACTGGTTGCGGCCCATCGTGAAGAACCTTGTCGGTCTCTTCCTGTAAATCTTCATAACCAAGAGTCCTTGAAAGGCAATGCCTTTCAAGGACTTTTCTTTTTCAGCAACAGCTCACGCGATTCGTACAAGACAGCATCGAAATGCGAGTCTAGCGACCCATTGACACCACGCAAGCCCGCGACCACCGCTTCCGCCCAATCCAAATAAGCGATCTGGCGCTCGTGCGACCAGCCCTCTGGTGAATTATGGTTGACGTCATAGACGTTGTCGATTTTGTCGGCCAGCTTGATCAACCTGGCCGCAGTCGAGAGGTGCGGCGCGTGCTCGATTTGCAGTTGTTTGCGGGTGGCTTTGGGCAGCGTCTTATCGTCGGTGACCTCCTGGACGATCGCCAGCACCTCCGCACCGAAAAGCGTTTCGAGTTCGCCAGCAGTGGTGTCTGTGTCTTCCAACGTGTCGTGCAACAACGCGGCGACCAACGTGGGCACATCCCGTACCTCGCCCACGCGCCAGAGGATGTCGGTCACACGAATCAGGTGATTGACGTAAGGTAACTGATCGTGTCCCTTGCGCCGTTGGTTCTGATGCTTGTCTGCGGCGAACCTGAGCGCGCGCACAAACATGCCGAAATCCTGTTCACTGAACATCCATCCCCCTTGCAACGATGCGTTGGCGCAGATTCTCCAACTCGGCCTCGGTGAGCAATTCCTCGGACTGAGGCTCGACCATGCCCAGCAACCGCACGCGCAATTCGCGGTGGGTCAGCCATTCATCGCCCGGTCCCATCGTCGTGCGCGGGTGTGCTTCGATGTCCTCCGGCGCGACAGCTTCGTCAATGACGTAAAGATAGCCGGGCTGCGTGCCGCTGTGCCGGATGCGCCCGTCGTCCTCAAAGCTGACAATCATCGGCTTGTGCGCGAAAATCCGCGCCAGATCGCGCCGCTGCGTGATCGTGCTGCCTACGCGCAGCGTCGTCAGTTCGGAGGGCGAACCGTGATACCAAGGTTGGGTGTAGTCCATTCGTTGTTAGTCCTGTAGTCGTCAGTCGGATAGTCGAGCGGCAAAGACTACAAAAGTCTGAGCACGTACTGCGACTTGCAAAGCTATCGTTTAGCGCAGATACTTGCTCAATCAGATGACTGATGAGACTTTTGTAGTCTGGTTACGCTCAGCAAGCGCTTTTTCAACGCGCCGCCAGATTGTTTCGTCGCGCTGATACATTCGCAAGGCCTGGAGTGCAGCGTCGGCATGGACACGCGCTTCGTGGCGGACGATATCCAGCAAGTAATCGAGGGCCGGCTCACTGCGCAACGTCGCCAGCGCCAGCAGCAGTGTGCGGCGGCGTTCAGCGTCGAAGGTGTCTTCCCACGCATCGCGTAATACGTCGAACGCGCTTTCCTGCCGCGACTCGCCCAACGCCAGCGCTGCCGATTCGGCTATGGCGGGATCGGCGTTTTTGAGGTATCCCGCCACAAACGACAGCGACGTCTCTATATCGAGCTTGAGCAACGCCAGGAAACACTCGTAGAGCACCCCGGCGTGATCGTCGCCGGTGAGGACCTTGAAGTACAACAGGGGAACGTTCGCCGGATCACCACTGTAGGCGAGCGCGCGGGCGGCCGCGATGCGCGCGTCGGATTCGGGATCGGCAAGCAAGTGCGCCAGTTCGAGCAGCGCGTGGCGGGAGCGCATCCCCACCAGGCCGAGCGCGCACGCGCCGCGCAACGGGGCGGCGGTATCCACCTGCCCACCCCACACCGGCTCCATCTGCACGTGACGAACGCCTTGCAGGAACACGGCTTCGGCAGGACATTCACACGCGCGCAGCGCGTTGGCAATCGCGGTTTTCGCCCGGCAGCCGGGATCGGTTTTGGCGGGATTGCGCATAAAGGCAGCGAAGGCAGACACAAGGTCGGGTTCCAAGTCAGCCAGTTCCGCCTCGCCGGCGATTTCAGCCGCCGCCGCGACCACATGACTGTTGTGGTTCGTTAAAGCCTGACGCAGTTGCGCCAGCACATCTTCGGTGATAGGGGCGGTACGCAAGGCGTGGAGCGCAGACAGTTGGTCTTCGAGGACGCTTTTTTTCATAATGAGTTGAATCCCTACTCCGAGAGAACTGACGTCTCACCTGTGCTAAGGAATTCCTCGACCGTCAAGCCGCTCTCACGGATGATCGCACGCAATGTCCCACGCGCCAGACCACCAGGGTGATGCGGGACTGTGACCCGTCGATGTGTGGTGGGGTTATACCAGATTTCGTGGCTTCCCTTCGCCTGGCGGTCAAAAACGAAGCCGGCATCGCGCAAACGTTTTATGACGTCGCGGTACGTCAATGCCGGCAGCCGGGTCATACAATGGCTCCGCCAAGGGCAATTCCCACAGGGATTTTGGCTGTGACTTTACGTTGCCCCTGGTTGAGCATAGCCTGAACTTTTGGTGGCAAAGGATCGCCATGCTCCACATAAGACTCGATTAATTTCCGAGCAACATCTTGCGCAATCTCCATCGTCTCGGCGACAGTGCGACCTTGTGCAATCAAGCCCTGGAGATCGTGACTGGTTGCTAAATAACCGCCTTCTTCTAGAGGCTCAATCTGAATATTGACAAAAATCTCGCTCATTTTACGCCTCCTTCCCAGTTTGTTTCCATTATAGCAGATTTACCTTCCCCTGTCGCAACTTTCCCAACGCGAACTGCGCCTTGCGCGCCACATCGATGTCGTAGGGACAGGCGACACCCTCCGCTTCCGCCACAAGCGCGTCCGCATCCCACCCCGTCGCCGCGAAGCGCTCGCGCGCGATGTCCGCCAGGTCGAACCAGCCGGCCAGCCGCAGACGCAGCGCGTAGTTCGCCGGGTCGTGCGGCAGATAGTCGATCATCTGGCGATCCACGTAGCCCTCCAGGCGAAACAGCGCCATCAAATCGGCGGAGCAGCCGCCGCATTGGCGGCAGACGTAGCGCCCCAACTCCGGCGCATCGCGTAGGGCAGCGGCGCGCTCTTCGGCGTTCAGCGGCCCCTTGGCGATCGCCGCGACGGCTTGCTGCACGTGTTCGACGGCGTTCATCCCGCAGATGAGGATGTCAGAGCCGGAGCCGAGCGCGTAACGCAGCGCGAGTTCCGGCGCTTGATAGAGAAAGCCGTCGGCGAGCGGCTTCATCGCCGTGATGCCCACGCCCTTCTCCCGCGCCAGTGGATAGACCTCGCGCTGGATTTCGGGCACGTACTGCTCCTCGAGGTAGTTATCCCATATCAGGATGACCGAGAGCGGCAGGCGTTTGAGCGCCTCGAGGTATAGCTGCGGCGGGCGGTGACTGCTGAAGCCCAATCCGCTGATCAAACCCTCGTCCTTCGCCTTGAGCAGCGCGTCAAGCGCGCCGCCCGGCCCGGTGATCGCGTCCAGTTCTGCCAGCGTATTGACGCCGTGGAAGAAGTGGAACTCGATGTGGTCGGTGCGCAACGCGGTCAGGGATGCTTCCAACTCACGGCGAATACCCTCGCCATCGCGTTTATTGCTCTTGCTGGAGAGCACCACTTTATCACGACGGCCGGCCAGCACGCGGCCCAGCTTCTCCTCCGACGCGCCGTTGCCATAGCTGCGCGCCGTCTCGATGTAATTGCCCCCGGCCTCCAGAAACGCGTCCACCACCTGCGCCACGATGTCCGTCGAAATCTCAACCTGGTGGAAGCCGCCGAGACCTAAACGGCTGAGGGTGAAACCGGTCTTTCCTAATGCGATTTTGGGTAGCGTCATTTTTTCGTCCACAATAACCTCCGGTAAGAGCAATGAGTTAAGAGAGAATCCGTCCAATCCTTTGACATGAGTGTCACACACCGCCAAAGTGCGTCAGGGTGTGTGCGGCGGCTTCTGCACCGGCCTGCAACGCTTTGCGTACATCGCAGTTCTGGAACCAGGAGACGATGAATGCCCCCTGGAAAGCGTCCCCGCAGCCGGTGGTATCGACGACGTCCGCGACCGGAAGCGCGGGCTGGAAGTAGGCTTCGCCATGCCACAACGCCGCGCAGCCCTCCGCGCCAAGTGTGACGAGGATGAGAACTTCGCGCCCCACCGACAACGCTCTGGCGCGCTCCACATCCTCGTGCAAACCGCTCAACACGGCGACGTCGATGCGATCGATGTGCTTCTCCAGATGGGCGAAGTCGCGGGTGTCGAGAAAGTCCGCCACGAGTTTACAACGTGGATTCAGGCGCGTCACAACCGCCTCGAAATTCGGATCGAACGCCCCGATCGCCACCACGTCAAAGGTGTTTACGAAATCCCAATCCGCGTCCGAAAGCCGGAACACGTCATACACACCGCCCTGCCACAGCCCAGGCGCTTCCTTACGGTCACCCGCGGTGAGGTAGAGCTTGTGCGTCGCCGTCGCGCCATCGAGACGATAGACGTGACTGGCATCGATGCCCTCGGCGCGCAGATGATCGATGAGCGAGGGCGCGTAAGCATCCGCGCCCACAGCGCCAACCACGGCGACCCGCTTCACACCGCTGCGTTTGCACTGCGTCGCCACGTTCACGGCGTTCCCACCCACGCACGAGAAGCCGTGATCCACATACAGGTCCATCGCCAGACAGGTCAAAGCCACAATATCCACAGAACTCTCCAAAATCATCATATAGTCGTTAGTCTTGTAGTCGAAGCTGACAAGATTGTTATTTCTCCGCCGGTATCTTCACCTGCGATAGTGTAAGCGAGGATAACGCAAACAGCGCCGCGTACAGCGCGAAGATGACGAGATACCCCAATCCCGGTTGCAGCGCGTTGAAGAAGTCGGCCATCGGCCCGCCGAGACCCGCGCCGACGATCCCCGCGCCCGCGCCTGCCAGGTTCGAGATGCCCAGATAGCGCCCGGCGTCCTGTTTCGGCGCGAGGTCCGTGCCGAGCGCCCAGTTCGTCGCCATGAATGTGCCCGCGCCCAGGCCGATGATGCAGCCGGCGACAATCACCACCGGCATGGTCGTCGCAAAGAGCAGCAGCACCGTCCCACCCGCCGCGACTAGGCCCGCCAGCATCACCAGCCGTTTGCGCCCGATGCGGTCCGCGAGATAACCGCCGCCCAACGCCGAGGGAATGAGGAAGCCCGCCACCGCTGCCATCAGCATTGTCGTTGCGGAGGCCGGCTTCGGCACATGCAGCACGTCCGCCAGATAGTACTGCGCGAAGCCCTGGACCGAGCCGACCGCCGCCAGGAAGAGCAGCCGGTTGACGATCCACCAGATGAAGCTCTTCTGCTGGCGCGCCTCCGCGCCGATGCCCACCCACGCGCCCAGGTAGACGCCCGCAAAGATCGAACCTGCCATCCCAATCAGCCCCATCAGGCCGACGAAGGCGACCTGCACGCCAATCGTCGCGCCGCGCGCCGTGACCAAATCGCCGCTGGCCGTGACCAGCCAGATCGCAAAGCGCGTTACCGTGACGAAAATCGCCGTGAGGAACACTAAACGCAGCGCGGCCTCGCCGATACCGCCGGCGGGCTTCTCGCGCAACGGTTCCTCGTGAACGAAGAGCACCGTCGTCAATGTCGTGAGCACGAAGCCCGCGCAGATGATGCCCACCACCAAACCGACTTTCCCCGCGTCCACCAGCGGGCCGATGAAAAGGACGAGGAAAACAGGAATCAGCTCGAAGACGGCTTTGACGCCCGATGCGCGCCCGCGTTGGTGTTCCGGCACCAGGTCGGGGATCAGCCCTTGCAACGCGCCGTGCGCCACGTTCGATGAGATTTGCAGCACCACAATGCCGATCAACAATACCGCGTAGGCCGTCGTCACACCAAACGCCCGTCCAAAGAAGCCATCCGAGGCAGACCCGATAAACGACGGTGACGCACCAACGATGATCAGGAAAAGAATGTTGAAGAGCGCGCCCACCACGATATATGGGCGCCGGCGTCCATAACGGGACGTGTTGCGGTCGCTCAGCATCCCCGCGAGTGGCTGCACCAGCATCGCCACCGCCAGGCCGATCACACGCACCGTCGCCAGATAGGTGTTCTTTTGCTCCGGCGGCATGAAGAGCAACACCAGGTAGGGCAACAAAACCGGCGTGATCGTGCCGGTGGCGATGTTCAATCCCAGCCAATACGAGTTGATCGTCAGATAGTCGTACCAGCGCATGTCTTTTTTCATCGGGCGGCCTCCCTACAGGACGTTGGGACGAACAGCACGAATCACATCGAGCGAAGTCAGTGCCTCCTCGATCTCCAGCTCGAAGATGATCGGGCCGTTGAACTGTACCCCGGTTAGCCGGTCGAGGAAGCGCGGCAAATCCAGATCGCCGGTGCCCAGGACGCTGTGATCCTTGCCATAGACAATCTCCTGCTGCGACGCCGGAATCGGCGCATCGTGCAGGTGGATCTCAGCCATGCGCGGTAGACACAGTTCCAGCGCGTCGAAGAAGTCCACATCGCCGGAGAAGCCGGAGAGCACATGCCCCACGTCCAGGCAGATCGACAGGTCGAATTCCTCTGCTATCTCCAGCGTGAGGTCGAGCGGGAATTCGATGGTTTCAATCGCCAGTTGGCGGCTGGGGATGCCGGTTTCGCTCAAAATGGTGTGGATGCTCTCCATCGCCCCGGCCTGGAATTGCCGCATCAGCATCGCCTTGCCCAGGTCGGGCAGGTTCATCCGGTAGAACTCCGCGGCGAGCGCGCCGGTGGCGTGCAGCACATAGACTTCCGGTTCCAGCGACACCGTCGCGCGGACGACGTTGATGAGCGCGCGGGCCGAGCCGTGACGTACGGGCGTCAGCGGCGTCGAAGGTTCGACGGACCACAGCGGCAGGTGGACGGTGTACGCCAGCCCGAGTTCTGCCTGTAAAGCCGCCAGCCGCTCGATGGCGGGCGGAGCGAACGTCTGCGGCATGAACATGGTGAGATCGCCGCCCAACTCCACCAGGCTAAAGCCGTGCGCGTGCAGTTTACGCACCAGCGTGGCGTTCTCGAACGTAGTGATGTAGCCCAGCATCTCCTGGGGACTCAAACCGGCGGGGATCAGTTCTTTCATCTGCATGGTCATAATGCCGAAGCGCATAGGAAAATCCTCCTAGAATCATGATTCATGGTTCATGATTCTTTTTAGTGTTTGAAACTCCGCTGCCCGGTGAACACCATCGTCGCCCCGGCTTCGTTGACGGCTTCGATGACCTCGTCGTCGTTGAGGGAGCCGCCGGGCTGGATGACGGCGGTGACGCCCTCGCGCAGCCCCACGTCCACACCGTCGCGGAAGGGGAAGAAGGCGTCGGAGATCATCGCCGCGCCCTTGAGTCCGCCGTGCGCCGCTTTGACTTCGGTGTCAATTTCGGCTTGTTTGTCCGCATCCAGATAGCGATAGGCGTTCCGGTAGCGCGTGTAGGCCAGGCGTTCGGCCATGTTGCGATACGCCTTGTCGCGGGCGATCACCGCCACGCCGACGCGATCCTGCTCGCCCGCGCCGATCCCCACCGTGGCGCCGTCCTTCGCATACAGCACCGAGTTAGAGGTGACGCCCGCCTCGACCTTCCAGCCGAAGAGCATGTCCTCGATCTCCTGCGCGGTGGGCGCGCGCTTGACGGTGTACGTCTCACCCTTGCGCGTGATCGTCGCGGGGAGGAAATCGGCGGCGGTTTGCGTCTCTGGGACAAACGAGAGCTGCGCGATGACGCCGCCATCGATGAGGCTCTTGAAATCCACGAAACGCTCCTGGGCGAAGGTTGCCAGCCGTTCGATCGCGCCGATCCGCATAATGCGCAGGTTCTTGCGCGCGGCGAGCGCCGCAACCGCGCCCTCCTCGTACTCCGGCGCGACGACGACTTCCGCGTATTGCTCGGCAATCACCTCGGCAGTCGCCAGGTCTACCGGACGGTTGAGCGCGATGCAGCCGCCGAACGCGGCGATGTGATCGGCCAGGTCGGCCTTGATGTAGGCCTCGGCAATCGTGTCCGCCATCGCTACGCCCGAAGGGTTGTTGTGCTTCATCACCGCGACGGTGGGTTTGTCCATCAGATAGCGCAAGATGTTAAGCGCGTTGTCGGCGTCGGTGAGGTTGATCTTGCCGGGATGCTTGCCAAATTGCAGCAGTTCGGCGTCGGAGACGAGATAGCGGCCCGGCGCAATCGTCGTCACCTCACCTACGGTGAGGTTGCCGTTGACGAGTTTGTAGAACGCGGCCTCCTGGCCTGGATTTTCGCCGTAGCGCAGCCCCTTGCGCACATCATCGATCTCCCAGGCCACTTTCTCGTAGATCAACGTGGAACGCCGGTCATCGAACACGAAGCTGATTTCCATCCGCTCAGGGAAATGGTCATCCATGATCGTCCGGTAGGCTTTTTTTAAATCCTGTGTCATTTTCCCCCTCTCTCGAAAATGGCCTCAACGGATTGAACGGATTAAACGGAAAAATATCCGTTAGATTCCGTTGAATCCGTTGAGGAAATCCTTTTCATCACTCTTGTTGACCGATTACCAATTACCGATTACGAGTTACCTATATCATACACCCCCGGCACATCCTCCGGGTCTTGGGTGCTCAGGTAGGCACTGATGGCTGCGTCGTAGTCGGCAGTGTGAGCGAAGGCTTTGCGGGCGAACTCGAAGCGCGTCTGCAAGTCGAGCGCGCCGCGATTGGCGCGGAGCTTGCCGAGCAGCAGGGCATAATCCGCCGGATCGACAACCGACGCGACACGCAGGTAATTCTTCGCCGCCGCGCGTATCATCGCCGGACCACCGATGTCGATGTTGGCGCGCGCCTCTTCCACCGTCACCCCTTCACGCGTTACCGTCCCCACGAAGGGATACAGGTTCACCACCACCATATCGATGGGGATCGCCTTCGTGCGTACCAGATCGGCGTGGTGCGCCTCGTTGTACGTCTCGGTGAGCAAACCCAGGTAGATTTTGAAATCCAGCGTCTTCACCAACCCGCCCTGCGTCTCCGGCTGCCCGGTGTAATCCGAAACCTGCATCAGATGCTGGGCCGTCCCTCGACCGCCCAAGATTTCTGAAACACGGGTGTACGTTCCACCGGTGGAGTAGAACTGAATGTCCGGATTCATCGCTACCAAACCGGGAATTAGCGTCTCCAATCCCGTTTTGTCCGACACACTGAGTAACACACGCTTGATATCCACCAAATTATCGACTTTCTGAACGACGTTGACCATACCCCCTCCCAGGAAATAGGAATTGTAAACTTAACGCGTAGCGTCAAGTATACGCGCGTTGCTGTTTTCGGCAATTATGGAAAGCAGGCGGATACCGGAAAAGGATCAAAAGAAGTTCCGCAACACCAACGGCAGATAGACGCGGGCGCGCACGTACTCGTCTGCGCCCACGTCAGGCGCGGGGCCGATGGGACGCAGGTCGCCGTCGATATCGCGCGTGACCCACGCCAACGGAATGGCGTGATTGATCGCGTTCGAGCCGGGCGACAAATGGTAGTCGGGCAAGAGCGCCGCCGGGCCGGGCACTTCATCCACACTGGTCACACCGGGGCCATAATTCTGCCCGTTCACCTCGAACAGGGTGTGCGTGGCGCTGACGACACTGCCGGAAGGTGCGGTGTTAGTAATCCCTACCTTCTGGCCGACGATGACGTTGTTGTTCAGCAACACCGTACTCGCTGTGCCGACGTACACCCCCACCCCATCGCCGGCCAGATTCTCGGCGATGGTATTGTGCGCTATCCGACCTTGAAGCGCCCCACTAGCCGAAATCGCTATCCCGCTGCCGGTGGTACTGACGCTGTTACGGGCGATGACGTTGTTGGTCAGTGTGAAAGTGTGGCACGACGCCAGGTCCACCCCGCCGCCTCCACCGCCTGACGCACCGACGACCCGGTTGTCCAGAATGGTGTTGCCCTCCAGCCATGGACTGGAGCCACTCAGCGAAAAGCCGCCGCCGTAGCCTCCGGCCCCGCCGCTTGTCGTGTTTCTTAGCACGGCATTGCCGACAAACTGCGGCGCACCATCCCACACGTAGACGCCCCCACCCGCGCCCCACGCCTCGGGGGCCGAGTCGGCAATGTTCTGCGCGATGAGATTGTTCTGCACAAGGGCTACACTGCCGGAAATCGCCATCCCGCCGCCCCACCCCCAGCCGCCCACCGCGCCCAGCACGGCCATGTTGCCGGTGATGGCGTTGCTCTGGAACAACCCGCCCCCGCCGTTGACGTAGATGCCGCCGCCGTAGCCGGGCGTTTCCGACGAAGCGATGTTGTTGAACAGTTGGTTGTTCGCCACTGTCGCATAGCACGCATCCAGGTACATGCCACCGCCATAACCCTTACTGGCGTAACTGGCGCGATTGTCGTTAGCGATGATGTTACCACTCACCACAGCCGCCTCAGACAAATCGTGCAGAAACATGCCCCCACCCCGGCCACGCTGGTCAAGCAAAGCAGCGACATTGCCATGCACCTCGTTATCGCGGATGATGGCAAAAGGACCGCTGAAGTAGATGCCACCACCCCCGCTGTAAAGTACAGGGTCCCCGGTCCCGCGGAGCGCGACGTTGCGTTGGATCAGGTTGCGCTCGATCGTCACCGGCGTGCTCGACCAGACAAAGATGCCGCCGCCGAGACAGAGCACACCCGTCCCGGACGTGTTACTCAAGACGTGGTTATCGGCAATGGTGGGGCTGCTATCTCGCACAGCGATCCCACCGCCATCCCCCGCCGAATGACCGGCGCGGTTGCTGTGAATGGTGTTGAAGCGAACCTCCGGCGAAGCGTTCTCCAGATGAATGCCGCCGCCCTGTCCCCAGGTACCGTCATCGGCCACGTTGTTGGCGATCAGATTACCGCTGATGATCGCTGTCGATAAGCTATCGGCTAGATAGATGCCGCCGCCGCGCCCGTAGCCGGTACAAGACATCGTCGTGCAGCCGTAGTTACCGGTGATGACGTTGCTCACGATGATCGGCGCCGCATTCCGCGCAGCGATGCCACCACCGTGGTTCGGGTCGCCCGCCGCGCCGCCCGCGTCTCCGCCGGTGATGGTGAAGCATCGGATCGTGGGGTTGGCGTTGGTGATGCTGATGACCCGGCCATGGCCTTCGGCATCGAGCGTCACGTTGGCTGGATAGCACGGGATGGACCAGAAGCTGCACGTAAGGTCGCTGGGATCGACACACATGGCCTCCCACGCGCCATCCAGAGTGATGGATTTGGTAATCACCAGCCGCTCGGGATAGACCCACGGGCCGGCCAGGGTGTGCTTCGCCACGCAAACCGTGTTGCCGTCTTCAGCCTGATCGATCGCGTGCTGCACGGTAAAGCAAGGATGTTCTTGGTCGGAGCAGTCGTTCCCGGTATCGACGCCATCGGTGCCGAGCACAAAACGATCGCATGTGGCCACAGTCGCCGCCTGGGTGGTGTGTAGCCCCAGGTGGAAGGCCAGGAGCAAACCCAAAGCCAACATCAACGTTCCACAAAACCGTTTAGTCCACATTGCACCCTCCTTCAAAAATAAACCACGGAATGCACAGAATACACGGAAAGTCTTATTTTCGTCCCCGTTGGTGTGGAATCCCACATGGAGACTCCTTTGAATCACACTGACTTTACATTTGCAAAACACCTCACACCGGAATCGGGGCGATGACCTGCGAGGAGGCCAGCAGCCACGCCACCCACAAGGCATTGACAAGCGCGCCGAGGTAGATTTTGCCGGTGAGCAGGTAGCACCACGTCGAAATGAGCGCCGTCAGCGCCAGCACCATCAGCAGTTGGAACAGCGTCATCACGAAGGTCGCCATTACGCCGCCGGGACCGACCAGCGGGATGACGTCGAACAGCAGCAACGGCGCGTATTGCAGCACGATGAACAACGCCAGCGGGACGATTTGGATGAGGATGTTCGTGCCCGTCCAATGGACGAAGGTGCGCCACCACGTCGCCTGCGGAGGACGGCGCACCATGCCATGCAAAAAGGCCCCCGTCCCCAGGAAACCTACCAACATAAAGGGGAAGTACAGCGCCAGCATCCCCACGCGATAGGGCGTGAGATCGCTCAGATAGGGGAAGATACAGCGCCAATCGACGATGAAGAGCGCCTCCAGACCGGCCTGAAGAACGTAGAGCACGGCAAAGACCAGCAGTCCCAGGAGCGCCGTCTTGCCCAGATACGATCCCGCCAGGTGTAGACGGTCCGGCAGCGCGGAGACGCCCAGATCGTCCAGGGTAACACCCTGCGGCGCGGCCTGCCGCCGGTACCAGCGCCGGAACAGCCACAGGCCGATCAGGTTGATCACCAGGAACCACCACACCAGGCCGTTAACCATCATCATCGGGAACAGGCCATCGATGGGGATGACGTAGATGTGAATGGCAAACAGCACCATAATCAGCGGGATGTAGAGCCACTTCAGCAGGCTATTGACGAGCACCGCGCGCCGGAAAGGCCGTCCGGTGCAGTGATAGCGCCCGGTCACCGTGGCCTGCAAGGGGCTGAAGAAACGCGTGGTTAGCAGAAGCCAACTGAGCGGCAAGAGTGACAGCAGTCCGGCAAGCATGGCAACGAATGTGGCTGTCTCTTTGACTTGCCAAATCTGGCGGGCGGGATCGCGCCACAGGTCCGGCGCGGGTTTGAGCGCCTGGCGCATCCACGTCGCCGCCTCGGCAATCGCGCCGGGGTGGAACGACGTCATGACGTGGATTGTGTGCGGCATATAAACGCGCCGCGCGCTGCCGTCGGCGAAGTCGCCGTAGGTGACGCCGAGCTGTGGATCGGCCACAGGGATGACGCGCTGCGTCCGTGGCGTGGACATCCACTCCGTCACAAAATCGCGTGTGCCGGTCATCCGCGCGCGATATTCGTCCCAGCGCGCAAAGATCATCAGCATATTCTTGGGTTGCGTGGGCGTCGCCTCTTCCCCGTAGGCAAAGCCGGAGATGGAGAGCGCCTGCACGCTGGGGTCGTTGAGGGCAACGGTGTACGCCATCTCCGCGCCCAGGCTGTGACCCATCATCCCCACGCGTGCCTCGTCCACAAAGGGCAGCGCCTTGAGGTAAGCCAGTGACGCAGTCCCGCCATACGTGGGATCGAAGTCAGGCGAGTCCGGCGCAGCAGGTTCGCCGGAGTTGCCGCGCCCGATGGCGTCGATGTTGAGCACGACGATACCGCGCCGCGCCAGCTCGATGGCGTAGGGGTCGGCGGTTTCGCGGTTGTTCTGGTAGCCGTGGATGTAGACCACGCCCGGCCCAGGCGACTGCTCCGTCACGCCTTTGGGCTGGAACAGCTTGGCGCGGATGCGGATGCCGCTGGCGTTGGTGTAGGTGACGTTGCGCACCGCCACCCGTCCGAAGTCCCGCTGCACCAGCGAGGCCAGGACGCTGGCCATCACGAGCACCAGCAGGCACAGGCCCCAGGCCCAGAGCATTTTACGTCGATGTTGCGGGGAGAACAGTGAAGTGGTCATAATGTTTGTATGCGCTCCTTTGAAAACGGCCTCAACGGATTGAACGGATTAAACGGAAAAATATCCGTTAGATTCCGTTGAATCCGTTGAGTATAACCTCAGCGGTCTAGCGTGAGCCATCTGGGCAGCTTCCGTTTGACCGGCGGGTTCGCGGCCTCGACTGCCTGTATAACGGCTTCGCAGAACTTCTGCGCGGCTGCTTCCGGCCCCATGCCGATGTAGCCCCGTACCCGGCCCCTGGCATCCCCGATGACGCCAAAGACCTCCAACCCGGCATCGCCCGTGAGCGGGGAAGCGTAAGCCCTGACGCGGATTTGTTTCAAATCAGCAGCGGTCAACACCGCGCCGGCATCGTCCGCGTCGCGCACCCAGATAAGCTGCTGCGGGGTCAACAGCATTCCCATGGAGACGGTCGCAGCGCCCCCACCCTCCAACCAAGCGGCCAGCCGCCCGGCGGGCTGCTGCGTGGAGGTGGTTTCGCAACACAGCAGGACCTCGGTTTCCGGATCGCCCAACTGCTGCGCCTGGAAATAGTCCCGTATGGCCAGGTATAACGCCGGGCGCAATTCGCTCACCGGACATTCGCGTGTGGTGCGGTGGTACCGGCTCATCTACACCCCTTAGTAGCTCAACCCGAACCCGAACGGGAACAGCGGATCGCCACTGTCGTAGGGCACGTCGGTTTTTTGGCGATGTACCGCTTCCATCGAACGCGGCAGTTCGAAGGGCAGTCTGCCGGTGGGGTTCCAGCGGCCAAAAATCACGTCCAACACGGCGGCGTCTGCCGCCCCAAAGCTGCCGATCAGCCCGGCGCAGGCCTGGGCGATCTCCGGGATCACGGCCGGGCGGTCGAGATGGATCGCCACAATCGTGGGAACCTGCTCCATCAAGGCCAGCAGGCGCTCCTTTTCGGGGCTCTTGAAGTCCAGATCGTCGTAGTGGAACCGGGCCGAAAAGCCCTCGCCGATGGTCTGGTAGGGTGTGACCAGGCGCAGCAGGGCGTAGTCGGCTTCCTCGGGGGAGGAGACCACGTCGGCGTAGGGAGCCAGGGATTCGGGCCAATAGCCTTCGATGTAGACTTTGGGGCGGCCGGCCAGCGGCAGCGCGCCGCGCTCGAGCAGCACCAACGACTTGCGCTGGGCGCGCGCGCCCGCCGCCTTGAAGCCCGCGTTGCCCACGATCCGCACCGACGCCTCGGGGTCGAGATAGGGATTGTCGAACAGGCCCAGGCGGAACTTGTCGCGCAGCAGCCGCCGCACCGACACATCGATGCGCGCCTCACTGATCTGCCCGCTCTGCACCAGCTCGATAATCAGCGCGGGACATTCCTCGCCGCCAAACTGATCCGCCCCGGCCTCCAGGATTTTCTTTGCCCGTTCGAGCGGCGAAAGGTGCTCCACCCCCCACGCGCGCGCTTCCATCACCACCCGGCCATCGCGGACCAGCTCGGTGATCAGGCTCCAGTCGGTGCAGATTACGCCGTCGAAGCCATACTTTTCACGCAATAGCCCGGTGATTACGGCCTTGTTGTAGCCAAAACCGACCTCTTCGATCCCCGGCACGCCGAGCGGCTGGCCGTAGTAGGGCATGATCTGCCCGGTTCCGGCGCGGAAGGCCGCCTCGAAGGGGATCAGGTGATAGTCGAAGTTCGCGCCCGGGTAGACCTGCTCTTTTCCGTAAGAGAAATGCGGATCGTGCCCGTCTTTCTGCGGGCCGCCGCCGGGGAAGTGCTTGGTCATACAGATCACCGAGTCCGGACCGATCGCTTCGCCCTGGAAGCCGCGAATGTAGGCTGCGACCATGCGCGACGAGAGTCCCGCGTCCTCGCCGAACGTGCCGTCGATGCGCGGCCAGCGCGGCTCGGTGGCCAGATCGGCCATCGGATGCAGCGCGACCGAGATGCCCACCGCGCGGTACTCCTGCCGAGCGATGTCGCCGAACTCCTGGACCAAAGCCGGGTCGTTGGTGGCCGCCAGGCCGATCGGCTCGGGCCAGCGTGAGAAAGCGTCCGTCACCTCAGACGCGCCGGCAAGCTGGCTGTAGCCGTGGCGCGGGTCCGAAGAAACGGTGACGGGGATGCCCAGGCGCGTGCGCTCCGCCAGCTTTTGCAGCTTGTTGTACCAGGCCGCGGCCAGACGCGGTTCGGGCAGCGCGTGCACGTTGTAGTGGTTCATCTTCAGATCGAGCACGTTGTGAGTGGTGGAGTATTCGCCCAGCCAGTTGGCGCCGAAGAACAGCTCGCCATCCATGCCCACCGGGATAACGTTGTGGAACATCAGGCCGACCTTCTCCTCCAGCGTCATCTGCCGGAGCAGGTCCTCCACGCGCGCCTCGACGGGCTGGCGCGGGTCTTCGTAAACATCCAAACGACCGTTCTTGTTCAGGTCGCGGAAGGTGATATTGTCCTGGGGCAGGATGGGTGCATCAGGCAATTGTTGTGTCATTGGAATACCTCGCTTTATCGTCATAGAAATATCGCTTTCAGTATACACTTACCCTTCCAAATCACAAAAGCGAACCAAAATACGTGTGTGCTCATTATGGATAGAAACGCAGATCCTGGCAGGCTTCCCAATACCGATCCGGTGTCAGTGTACCCGGCTGGGCAGCGACTGTATCCGGTGTATCCGCTGCACCCGCTGCATCTGTCGTCGATGTCGTCGCTGTCGTCGAGTGCAAAAATCGCGAACAAAACGGAAAAGGAGTTCAAAATGCAAATCGGGATGCGGCCGCAATTGCGGGCGCGATTGCGGGTGCGGATGCGGTTGCGGATGCAGGTTCGGATGCAGGTTCGGATGCAGTTCGAGTGTGTTTTTTGGCCTCAATCAAGATGTG
>DAIUDK010000058.1:18862-30514 GCA_036845725.1 Chloroflexota bacterium | reverse complement strand
AAGTATGGGTGCAGGCCCTCGACCTGCCGGGGCAACTCAACCGCTATCCCTACACACTCTCGCTGGCGCGCGACCTATGGGGGCTGACCGATCAAACCATTGACCCTGAAGGCGTCCTCAGCGCGAGTGAGCGGGAGCAGAAACGCTACGAGGAGTTCCAGAAACTGCTGCAGACCAGCCTCAGCGAGGGCCAGCTCGAAGCGTGGTTCACCACCGCGCTGGATCAACAGCGGAGCGAAGGGCTGTATCTCTTCAGCCCCAATGTTTGGAACAACCGCATCGCCGGCATCGGCACACCGTTGGCTGCGAATGAAGGCGTGATGCTCAACATTGTCACCCGGCAGAGCAGCGTCAGCGACGTCGAAGTGTTGCTGATCCACGGTAGTGCCACGGGCGGCGCCGAGGCCTATCGCAACGTCAACAACGAGACAGTCTACTACGATCCGGGCACGGCGGTACCGGTCGGTTACGTCCTGCCCGCGGGACTCGACCCCGAAAACACAACCGTCGTGCTGCGCCCCGCTATCAACGGTGTGGGCGGCATCGCCAACAGTGGACTGCTCAATCTGAGTGTCGCCGCGTCGAGCTGGACGCTACGCATCCCATCGACGACGCGCGGCAACCTCGACTACAGCCAGATCGAGGACATCCAGATCATCCTCGATACCACCGGGCGAGCCTTGCCGGGTCTGGAAGCACAGGCCGTGCAAGACGCGCAGAATCTGCAGGCCGGCCTGAACATGGAACCGGTGACCCGCGAACTCAACATCCGCGCGTCGGCCGCCGTAACGCTCGCGCACACTATTGCCCCACCGAGCGTCGCCGGGCAGGTCGGGGGCGCCTACTCCGGCAACGTCATGGTCACTAGTCCTATGACCATCGCCATCCAGATCCTAGACCTGCACCTGTGGAACGATGGCGGCGTCCTCACCGGCACGGTGAACGTCGAGCGCACAGCGCTCTATACCGAGGGCATCCACCTCCAGGGTATCACCGACAACGATATGTTCAACCTTACCTCCGATCCCTTCACTGCGACGATAGAAGGCCGCACGGTCACACAGACCTTGATCTTGACTGGTTATGCCGAAGATGGCGGTAATGTCTTGAAAGCAGTCTACACCGGCACGATCGAGAATCTGCTGCCCACACCTATCGTGGCACAGGGTGGTTTCGTTGCGTCGCACCCCAGCGTGTCCAGCGGCGAGCGTCTCGTGCTGACCGCAGGGAGCTGGTCGGTGCGGCCCGGAAACAGTACAATGATCACCGCCACCCTGTATGACGCGGCTATGGAGCCCATCACCGAAACTCGCACCATCACCTTCACCACGGACCTGGGTGCCGTAACCCCGCAGGTTATTCAGACGGCGAACGGCGAAGCCATTGTGACCTTCAATGCAGGCATGACGCTGGGACAGGCCACGGTGTTGGCGACCACCGGCGAGATCACCGGGTCAGCGCGCATCCAAATCAGCGACCTGGCGCCGCCGCAGGTGGACTTCACTGCCACGCCTCTGGCCGGCAGGGTTCCGCTGACGGTAACCTTCTCCGATCTGACCCTCGGCCTTCCCAACGCCTGGATTTGGGACTTTGGCGATGGCGGCGTCTCCAATGAGCAGCATCCCACCCACGTCTACACTGACACCGGTACCTACACCGTCACCCTCACCGCCAGCAATGCTTTGGATATCGATACCCGGACCAAGCCGGGTCTTGTCGTCGTCGTTGCGCCAACTACTCCAGAAGCTCACTTCTCGGCCAATCCCACCGCGGGCCCCGCGCCGCTTACCGTTGTCTTTACCGACACCTCAACTGGCGACTACACCCAGGCATGGTGGGATTATGGCGACGGGCAAGACTACATTAGTACGCTGCTGGTATCGTCTCACATCTACACCGCAGCCGGTTTTTACACTGTCACCCTTACCGTGAGTAATGAGATGGTTACCAGCACACTCACCCGTCCTAACTACATCATTGTGACCGCGGGACACGAAGTCTACTTACCGTTGGTGCTGCGCCAGAGTCCATAGCACTCGACACCTTTCCCGCGTTGCACTTTGCCTGGCGGCCCACTTCAGGGCCGCCAGGTCCTAGCAGTAAAAGGTGAAAAGATGGTCGAGTAGGTGTTGATGGTTTGACATCAGCAAACTCCACTATAAAAATGGTGGTACGTTGAACGGAAATCGAAACCAGCCGGTATCGGGAGGCCAGTGAAACACGACAAAGGGCACGGAGAGTAACACCAAGATCCCGGTATACAGTAACAGGATGACGAGCACTTCCCATCCATGCTCAGGTCTTTCTTTTCTTAACACCAACCGAAAGGACCAGGAAATCACGCGAGAAACAAAAGCAGGCAGTGGCAGCAGAAATGGCGTTTTGGCCCGGTAGCCTTCATATGCGTCTGCCTGGTTCATCTTCATCTCTTCCAGCATGGCCACACAAACGATGACCATTGTCGATAGAAGCCACGGCAAGCTCCCGCCAAGACTGTACATGATCCGCGGACCACGCATACGCGAGATATACAGCATCAGGCCATAACTCCACACTATCCAACCCAGGTACTGTGGATGCCGTGAAAAACGATAGAGTCCCCAATCCACGATACGTCTGCCTTGTGCGTAGGTGTATAACCACGTGAAGACGCCCAGTATAAACAAAAACATCCCAGAGATCATGAAGAAATAGATCACATAGGCTCTAATGTCAATGCCGATGAGCGCAGGGAAATAGACCAGCACCATATAGGGCAAATAAGCAATATCCCCCAAGTTCAACCAACTGTAGGAAACGTCCAAAATCGGCATCCAGACGACTCGCAGTATCCCCAAACCGGCCAGAAAGAACATATTGAGCGCGAAATGCCCAAAAGTAGGGAGAAAGAAGGCGAACGCCCCCAACGATGCCAGGTGTCGTTTTTCAGCGACCAACCCGATCCCAATCAGAGCTACGACACCAGCAAAGCATCCGAATCCGATGAGCCGAATATGGTTCGATTGGATAAACGCCTCGGTGACACTGCTCTCAATACTGGAATCGACACCCGGAAAATCGAATGTTTGAATCAACCAGCTATTGATCAGATTGGGCAACCCAATAGTGGCATAAACAAGGCCAGCAGTGAATAGAATTGTGACGACGATCAAAAGAAAAAGAGAACCGACTTTTGAGGACATCTCAACTACTCCTCCTTTACGTTTGTCTTTGGATGTAGTTGAGACGGATTTGACAACGAAAACGTTCCTGATGTGGAAAGTGAAGATCATCTTCCCCTAAGCAGCGAAGGCGATCAGAAAGGCGGCCTCTTTAGAGCCAAGAGTCGTTATAGTTTGTGCCACGAAAACCACCTCAATTGGTTATCTTTGCAACACAAAGTATAAGAGGTTATAGGAGAGAGTAGATGGTGCACCAGAACGGTAAGAATTTGGCGAATACGGTGGATCTGGCTAAGGAAGATCTCTCACCCTGATTCTGCCACCGCCTCGGCTAAATCCACCTCGCTCGGCTGTGTTTAAATTGTAGTCGTCGCTACAGAACTGTGCCTCATCAGCGCACCCACCGTCACCAGATCAGTTTCAACTCTCGCAGCATTCGTTTGGCAAAGGTGTGGCACAGTGCTTATCACCCTATCCCTAATCCGCCGGAATAAGTTTCGCCATACTGTATTCGTCTACAAAAGCGCCATCGACTAGCAGCGACCACTGGCGTCGACCCTCGATGACAAAGCCCATTTTGGTATACAAAGCCTGCGCGACACGGTTATGCACCATGACAGTCAGTTCGAGCCGCCGGACGCCACAGGTTCCCGCCCAAGCCTCGACGCTTTGCAGCAGGCGTGTACCAATGCCCTGCTTGTGATAGACGTTTAGTACGCCCAGAACAATAGTCGCCGTATGCCGGTTACGTCGAAACCGGCCACCTTCAGCTTCCAGATAGCCGGCTAACCGCTGGTCTTCCGTCACCGCCAGCAAGATGGCGTGATTCGCGCGCGCCAGCACGGAGCGCAACTCCGCGCATTGACGTTCCAAATCCTGGTCGCGTTCACCCGGTTCCAACATCATCAAATGCGTCTCGGCGTCTAGTTGAGTGCGCAGAGCCAGGAACGCCGCGGCATCGCTCTCTTGTATCGGTCGAATCGTAATCGTCTGGTTTGTTCTGCTAAAATCCAATTACCACCGTGACTATCTCTATTCGCCCCGTGGAATCAGGCATTGGAAACACACAGCATGATATAGAGCAGCAGATTCAACAGTACTTCATCGCGGATAGCATCTGCTAAAGCAAATAGCAGACGTTCGCCCAGACTGCATCATTTTGGTCAATGAGTTGCTTTGATCCCCGTTGCGGAGCGCATCACCAACGGTAAAAATACTTGGCGGATACTGTCTGGATCGTCATACTCATAAGCGCCCATGTCGGGCAATGGATCGCGGCGGACGGCGATGATGTCGTAGCGCACGTGTGAAGTCAGACCTCGGTTCCGTGCCAGGGATGCAGCAGTCAGGCGATAGTCACCCGTTCCCATAAAACTCGGAGGTCCGATATAGTTTTGGTAGTGGGTAATCTGTCCGCCGGAGTATATCTGCGTCTGTGTAAGATTCTGCCATAATGCCCCAGCCAGATATATAGTGGTAGGATCTTCAGCATTTCCTATAACGCGCACGCCCACTTGTGGCCCGCTCAGGATCGTGTTGGTCATGAACACATGCGCGGGAATCTGTTCGGAGTTTTTCGCCCACAGGCCAACGTCGCCATTATCCGCCACAGTGACGTGCCATGCCTTCACCTCAGCGCCACTGACGATTAAACCCGCTTCCGCATTAGCCGCAATCACGTTATTAATCAACGTCACGCGATTGTTCCACAACATCAAACCATCGGTGCTGGACATAATGTAACAATCACGGATAACGACGTTACTGTCAACGGCATAAAGGCCGCCGCCACTCCCCTCAGCGTAACCGTGGACGATGGTCAATCCCTCCAGCGTCACGGGACCCGGTGAGGCGATTACACCGCCACGTCCCTGCCCCTGCGGATCAATTATTGTTGGATAGAGCGCCGGTTGGGCTGTCTCCCAATCAGTGATAGAGTAGCCTCCCCGCACCGTCAGACTCCTGTCGATAAACATCGCCTGTACGATTGTTTGCGAGCCATCCAGGGTGTACTGCTTCGTAGCCACATCAACGTAGACGCCCTGCGCCACGCGCACTTCGTCGCCGGGTGCAGCGGCGTCGATAGCCGCCTGGAGCGTGGCGTAGCAGGGGGTCGCCGTCCCCCCCCCACAGTTGCCACCCGGTGCGACGTAGCGGATGGTAGCTAACGCGGCAGTGGACGCGGCAACACCCCAGGTGAGCAGCCAGAGCAGGGCCAACGACAATATAAATGTGAACAACATATTCCAGATACGCATAGATGCACCTCCCCTCAAAATAGCCACCGAGTACATAGAGATAGTCCCGTAGCTACGTTTCGGAAACATAGCAGAGACGCGCATAGCACGCAGTCTCGTGTCAAATAGGACATTTTCTCCAGCTTTATGGAACAGTCTGACAATCGAAATAGATCGGATTCGAGATCAGCGCCGGAAGTATGGGCATACCGGGCACGAATTCGCGCAAAATCTCAACACGGGCAAATCCTGGGGCCTCCATTGTATACGATCCCTGGAAATCGCCGGGCGTTCCGGCTGTCATGAGGACAGTACTGCCCTGTGCGGTCATCACTTGTAACACATCCCTCGCACGCAGACCGGTGACATCGACCTGCAGTTCCTTGACGAGCGCAAAGGGCACGCTATCCCCCATCATCGCCTCTCCAGCAGTCATGCTCAACGTGGGGCCGTCGGGGGCAAACATAATGTAGGCATGCCCGCGCCGCAACGCAGACAGGATATCCGACGCACCCGCCGACAGAGCATACACGCAGGTCGCCGGCCCGCCGGGGAAGAGGAAGAGCTGGCTGTGGTGATAGTCGCTCCCACCGCACACTGGGATTTTCTTCCCGGCAACGAGCAGGCTGTGCCACCAACCCAACGCTTGCAAATTGGCAGGGCGCATCGGGCCGTTCCAGACCTCAATGCAGTCAAAGGGCAGAGAATCAGGGTCGAACAGGAAAGGGCAGCCCTCGTCGAAGGGATGGGCAATGGTGATGAGCGCGCCGCGCGCACGCGCCGCCGCAAAACGCGCCATGACTTCCTCAGACGTGTTCGCCGCGAAGGAGCCATCGTAGGGCCGGTCAACGCCTATGAAGGTCGCGTGCCCTTTGTAATGCGTCCATTCGATGCCGGGGATTAACGTCAATCCCGGAATGTGCGGCAGAGCATCCGCCGCGATCATTTGGTTGTGGTCGGTGATGGCGAGAAAATCCAGACCGTGGCGCAAGACATGCCGCCCCAATTCTTCTACGGTGAGAACACCATCCGAGGCCAGCGTGTGAACGTGTAAATCGCCCTTGAGCAGGCGCCGCCGCTTGGGCGTGAAGGTCAGTTCGTAGGTGACAGTCACTCCCTCCGGCGCAACTTTGTACGCCCCCAGCAGGATGTGCCATTCACCGGAAACCAGACGACGGGGCCGGTACCCAGGCGTGGCGGCGGTCTCGCCGACCTCGATGCGGACCCTGTCCGATCCGCTCTCGCCCACCTCGGTTCCATCCGGAGCGATCAAGCCCAGGTCGATGATATTGATGCTCTGCCGGGGCGTAAAGTGACCGTGCGGAACGTCGGTCGCACTGCCGCCGTAGCGTGCGTAATGGTAGGTGAGTGAGAATGTTTCGACGTCAGGCGGCATGATGAATGGGACCGTCAGATACTGTCCCTCCTGTTTGTGTCCGACGAAATATTCAATGCGCAATGCTGTATCGATGCTCACCTCCTGTGAGAACAAACCGTTAATCTCGCTAATCCATGCGAATCCCTAAAAAATCAGCCAAGATTCGGCGAATACAGACATTCACGTGATTCGCTATTCATCCTCAGTATTATCATACTTCATGAACCAATCCAAAAATTATCACGGTTTCACGCTATCGTCGGAATGGGCGGCTAAAGCTGTTTTTTGAGCACCCGCGCCTTCAGGCGCAAAATACCGCACCCAGTGAATTTTCGGATAGACTCTATAGTTCAGAGAGCGGCCCCAAGATGGAATCCAGGAACCGCCGGATTTGGCGATCCCACAGGAACCAGTCGTGATGACCATCTTCCTCGTGATATTCAGATGACACGCTCAACGACTGGCAAGCAGCATGAAAGTAGCCGCTGAGCGGGTACAGGTCCTCCTGGCGGCCAACGGCGATGTACAGGTGCGGCACGCCGGCCGGTTTCTGAGCGGCGCGTTGTAGCCAGACCGCCGGATCATACTCGCTGCCGGAGAGTTTATCCAGGTCACCGAACAGCAAAGCAAACTCCTCATGGCGACGATCATCTGGATTGAGCCTGAGAATCTCCAGCGATAGCACGCCGGAAAAACTGGCCGCGGCAGCGTACATTTCAGGGTGTAACAAGGCCGCCTTGAATGCGCCGTAGCCGCCCATCGAGTTACCGGCGATAAAGGTGTCTTCCCGGCGAGGCGTCAGGCCGAAGACGTCGGCCAGGTAACGTGGCAGTTCCCCGGTCAGGTAAGAAAAGTAACGCTGGCCGTTGGATTGGTCGGTGTAAAAACTCCGCCCGACCGAGGGCATGACCACCACCAAACCGTATGCCGCCGCCAGGGTCTCGATAGACGTATAACGCTGCCAGGCACTGCCATCGTCGCTCAGGCCGTGCAACAGGTAAAGAACCTTGCGTTTGGCAACAGGAACCCCGCCCATCGCGCGAGGGTCTGGAAGAATGACATACAACGGCAGGTTAACCTTGACGGTCTCTGGAACATGGTCGAGACGCAAAAGTGCCATATTATACCTCTCCTTGAATGGCCGGAGCGACCGCGACATCTACCGGCTTTTTGAAGTCGATGAACCACGAGAAAGCGAAGCTGATCACCATCAAAATGGGTGGAACGATGGTCAGCAAAAAACGGGCGGCCTGGTCCGGGTGCGCGCCGGGATTGTCGCCGCTTTCGAAGCCGTAAATGCGGAAAACCAGGAGATAGGCGGCGCTGGTAAACAAGCCGTTGAGGCGGTTCATAAAGCCCATTGCATTGGAGATGATGCCCTCCCGCCGCAAACCATGTTTCTGGGTATCCTCGTCCATAATCTTGGCGCCAATCAAGTCCATGGTGGTAATCACACCCGCAAAACCGAAGCCCACAAATGCTGCGAAGATAATGGCCGTCGCCAAGCTGGAGGCGAAGTAGAGCGGGATAAAGGTGAGCGCCAGAATCGCCAGAGCGGCTCGCCAGACGGGGATGAGTGAGTATTTCCGCACCAGCCAAGCCCAGATCGCCACCCCGGCGATGGCGACGAACAGTACCGCCGCCAACAAGAAAGTGGACCGTCCGCTGGAAAGCCCCAGAGCATATTCGACGTAGAACACCACTGAGGCCATCACCAGCGACATCGCCGCGCTGTAAAACGCGTTCGCCAGTCCGGCGATCCAGAACTTCTTGTTGGTCAATAAGTCCTTGAGCGCCCTCCACAGGCCAGGCTTGGCTTCTTCCAGCTCAGGGTCTTGCTCCCGGCAAGTAAACGTCATATACAGGATGACCGCACCGCCGAGAATACCGTAGATAATGGCCGTCAGGCCGTAGCCAAGTGCCTTGGTCACCATGGGAGTCAAGGCGATACTGATGATCATCGCCACCAGTTGGAAAGCCTGGCGCAGGGCGTTGGTTTTGGCACGGCTCACATCGTCACGGAACAACTCAGGGAACAGCGCCCCGTAGTTGGCGTTGATAACCGAATCCAATGTACCGGCCAGAATGTAGAACAACATCCCATAAGCAAAGACAGCATTGCCCGACAGGAAAGCCGGAACGTTGTAAAAAGCGATGAAAAACAGGATCAGGAGCGGCGTGCCGATCACCAACCACGGACGGCGACGACCCCAGCGGGAGCGCGTCCGGTCGGAGAGGATGCCGTAAACGGGATTGTCGATGGCGTCGATAAACGTGTAAACAAGCAGCATGGTTGCCCATTGCTGGGTGGTCACACCCAGACCAAGCACATAAAAGGTAAACGCAAACGTTTTGAGCATATTGATGGGGATGGATGTACCAAACATACCGATGGCATAATTGAAGGACTTCCCGCGTTGTTGGGACATAGGATGAACCTCCTACTGTACACTGAGCCATAACGCACCATGGGGTGCTTTCTGCGTGATGAAGTAAGTATAAGACAAGGCAGGGAAAGCGCAAGAGTGAAGCGGCTCACAGCAAAGAGCAGATAATGGCAATGGTATAATATCGTCAAATCGGTTCTAAAGGAGGCATCGATGCAAACCTATCACCTGCGCCGTTCCGAAAAAGCCATCGCCAATCCCACAGAGATGTGGGCCATCATCGCGGGGCAGAAATACATGACGCTGGCACTGTGCAAGGACAATATGCCCTATCTCGTCACCGTCAATTACGGCTACGATCAAGCCACGAGCTGCCTGTACTTTCACTGCGCCGGGGAAGGGAAGAAAATGGATTACCTGCGGGCCAATCCCGCCGTATGGGGCCAGATCATCGAGGACAACGGCTACCTCGACGGCAAATGCGATCACGCTTTCCGCACAGTACAATTCGGGGGGCATGTGACCTTCCTGAAGGACGCCAAGGAAAAACGCCACGCCCTATCGCTGATGATCGACCGCCTGGAATCCGATCCCGAAGCGGTAATAGCACAGCAGATTACAGACAAAGCGCTGGAGAGAGTGACGATCGGTCGGGTACACATCGAGATGATGACCGGCAAAGCCAATGGCGCAACCTGAGGATGTGATTCACAAACAAAAGACGGCCCTTTTGGGGTCGTCTTTTTTAGGCTGGGGGCGGAGGATTCGAACCCCCACATACGGATTCAGAGTCCGCTGTCCTACCGTTAGACGAGCCCCCACCGCTCTGTCAAATTGACAGGCAAGAGTATACCACCCTTTTCCAAATTGACAAACTCTTCATCGTAAACCCCCACGCTTGCAGCCCTTGCCAAAGCCTTAAAAGCGAGTACAATTTTCTCCGGAGCCGACCTTTGGCTCCATTATTTATATCAGAGCGAAGGCACGGAGTCCGAAGAAGGTAAGCATGGAATATCATGACGCATTGCGATATCTATACAGTTTGGTCGATTACGAAAAAAAGCGGATTGAGCAATACACACCACACGAGTTCAAACTGGATCGCGTGGTCGATTTTCTGGACAAGTTGGGGAACCCACATCACGACTACCCCACCATTCACATCGCCGGGACGAAGGGTAAAGGCTCAGTCTCGGCGATGCTGGCAGCAATCGCGCGTGCCGGTGGCCTGCGGACGGCGTTGTATATCTCGCCACACCTGCACACGTGCCGCGAGCGCATCCAAATCGACGGCGAACCGATTGCGCGCGAGACACTGGCCGACTTGATTGCCGAAGTGCGCCCCGTCGTCGAGAGCGTCGAAGGGCTGACGCTGTTCGAAGTGACGACCGGGATCGCTTTTCTCCACTTCGCCCGGCAGCAGGTGGACATCGGCGTGATCGAGGTGGGACTGGGGGGCCGGCTGGATGCGACGAACGTGATCACGCCGCAGGTCAGCGTTATTACCTCACTGAGCCTCGATCACACACGCTTACTAGGCAACACCCTGGCCGACATTGCGCGCGAAAAAGGCGGCATCATCAAACCCGGTGTGCCCGTTGTAAGCGCGCCACAGGAACCAGAAGCGCTGGACGTCCTCGAAACCATCGCCGCCGAACGCAGCGCCCCACTGACCATCGTTGAACAAGACTGGGCCTGGGAAGCGCTGCAACACAATCTCGAGCGACAAACCATCGCAGTGCGCCATACGCACGCGCCCTCAGATTTCGACGGTACGTACACCCTGTCGCTGCTGGGAGATTTCCAGCAAGAAAATGCAACCGTCGCTATTACCACAACAGAAGTTCTGCACTTGAGCAACCATGCCTGGGCCACTCCCGCCACAGTCCATGCCGGACTGGCGCAGGCGCAGTGGCCGGGCCGCATGGAAATCCTACAGCGCGAACCGCCGGTCGTCTTGGACTGTGCGCACAACCCCTACTCGGCAGAGACGCTGGCGCACTCGCTCAAAATATGGTTCCCAGACACACACTGGATCCTCATCTTTGGCGCTTCCAACGATAAAGATATTCCCAATGTCTTAAAGGCTCTGCTGCCGCTCAGCGAACGAGTATTGCTGACCAATTCCCACCACCCTCGCTCTACCACTCTAGAGACGCTGGTCGGCTATTGCGCAGCCCTCGGTAAAACCGCCGACATCGCCGCAGGCCCACCACAGGCATTAACGGCAGCGCTCGCGCAGCTCCAACCGGGCCTGGGCGTCCTGACAACCGGGTCGATCTTCCTGGTTGCCGACGTGCGCGCAGTCTGGGCGCAACGGAAAGGCCTGAGTCTGCCGCTAGGAGATTGGGACGACGAACCGTGGTAAAGTGGCATTTTGGGAAACGTGCGGCAGACCGCATCCGCGCGGCAGACCACATCCGCGCGGCATTTTTAGTCACACTTGCGTTACTTGTACTAAGCATGGCGCTACCTGCCAACGCTGCTTC
>DAIUDK010000058.1:0-18762 GCA_036845725.1 Chloroflexota bacterium | reverse complement strand
TAGTCACACTTGCGTTACTTGTACTAAGCATGGCGCTACCTGCCAACGCTGCTTCCCCGTCTACTGTCTACCGGCTACCGGCTACTCATGGCCCCACCGATCCCGCCGAGCTAGAAGCTTTTCTGGACGAAGTCGTTTCGGCGCAGTTGGAGACACATCAGATTCCCGGCGCGGCGGTAGCCGTGGTCAAAGATGGCGAACTCTTCTTTACCAAAGGGTACGGCTTCGTCCATAGCCGCAGCCAAACACCGGTGCAGGCCGACCGCACGCTCTTTCATGCCGGTTCGATCACCAAGCTTTTCACATGGACAGCGGTGATGCAGCTCGTCGAACAAGGCCGCCTCGACCTTCACACTGATATCAACACCTATCTCACCGACTTTCAAATTCCGGCCACGTACCCGGAGCCAATCACCCTCTTCCACCTGCTGACACACACACCGGGCTTCGAGGACCAACTCAGCAACCTCTTCCGGTTCGGCGCAAACGATGCGCTGTCATTGAATGAGTATATCGTCCGCAAGCTGCCCACACGCGTCTATCCACCAGGCGAGATCATCGGCTATTCCAACTATGGTGCGGCGTTGGCCGGTTATATCATCCAGGAAGTGACTGGGATGCCCTACGAGCAATACATCGAAGAAAATCTACTTGCGCCGTTAGAGATGCACCGTTCGACCATTCGTCAGCCTGTGCCTGCAGAGTGGACGTCTGATCTTGCGCTGGGCCATTATCCATGGTTAACTGGCCCGGCACCCCTCCACGAATACTTTCCCTCCGCGCCCGTCGTGGGTCTTAGCGCCACCGTAACCGACATCGCCAAATTCATGATCGCACACCTCCAGGATGGTCAGTACGACGAGACACGCATTCTGCAGGCCGAGACGGCGCAGGAGATGCACCAGCAACAGTTTACCCACGACCCACGGCTACCGGGTGTCACGTATGGATTTACCGAGTGGGAGCGGCACGGGGAACGTCTTCTCTGGCACGGGGGCAGCACCGGATTTTTCGAGAGCATGATTATGCTGTTTCCAGAACGTAACATTGGAGTCTTCATCGCCTACAACCGCAAAGCGCCCCCGCAACCAGGGCGCGAATTCAGGCAAGCGTTTATGGACCACTACTACCCGCTGGACAACACCTCGCACCCACAGCCGCACGCCGCAGCCGCAGCGTTAGCGCGCACCTTTGCCGGTGACTACCGTGAAAGCCGCTGGTCGCACACGCTGGCGGACAAAGTTGTCTATATGTTCACACGCTACTACAAAATGGACTTGACAGCGGATGGAAACTTGCAGCTTGACGGCGTGACTTACGTCGCCACAGAGCCGCAAGTCTTCCAAGCCGTCGAGGGTGAAGGAACCTTAGTTTTCCAAACAAACGGCAGCGGGAAACCCGTATATGCCTTTTACGACTATGATCCGCACAAGGTCTTTATCAAGCTGGCATGGTACGAGACACGCGCTTTTCATTTGAGTATTCTGATCGTATGTACGACCCTCTTTATCTCGGCGCTCGTTGCCGGATCGCCGGGCCGCGCCCCAGAACACGCGCCGTGGATCATCAGCGAAACGCACAGCATCTTCCAGTGGCTCGGGGCACTCAACCTGTTCTACCCGGTGGGAATGTTAGCAGTCGGCGTGACTGTGTTAATCGATGCCTGGCCAGACCTGGCGTTTCTGGCCCCAATGTTCATCCTGGCACTGCTTGTCACGTTGTTTATCGCCGTGATTCTGGTCACAATGCTCTGGGCCGGCCGCTACTGGAACCTGACGCGCCGTGTGTACTATACCCTGGTCGTGCTGGCCAGCTGTATGTTTACCGCATGGCTAAACTACTGGAATCTGTTAAGATTATGGCGCTTTTAAATGAGGAAATGGAGATAATTTGATGGATTGGGAAAACTTTCCGCTGACAGCGGAAGACTTGTTCAGTGACTTTGTTGATGTTCCACATGATGATGACGGCCCGTTCGAGGCCATTATTATGCCGATGCACGATCTCGTTGTCTACCCGCAGATGGTGACACCGCTGTATCTGGGACGCGATGCCTCGATCCACGCGCTGGAAATCGCCATTCAGGAGGATTGGCCGCTCGTGGTCGTTGCACAGCACGCCAGCGAGACGGATGAATACCCCGATGCGGAAGACCTCTACGAAGTGGGCACCGAAGTCCTCATCGCGCGCTCGATGCGTCTGCCTGATGGCAGTACCAGCGCCATCGTGCAGGGCGTCCAACGGGTGAAAATCCTCGAATATACTCAGCGCACGCCGTATCTGATGGCCAATGTGATCGCGTTGCCAGAAACCTTGGAGGAAAGCGCGCATGTCGAGGCACTGACGCGGGCCGTCTTGACGATGTTTGAGAAGGCCGTCGATCTGAACCAAGCCCTCCCCGAAGAGGCTTACGTCTACGCGATGAACGTCAGCGATCCGGCCCAACTGGCCGACGTCATCGCGCAGATGATCAACCTGACGCTCGAAGCCCGTCAGGACCTCCTGGAGATGCTCGACACGACCGAACGCCTGCAGAAGATCAGCACCCACCTGGCACGTGAGCTGGACGTCCTGGAGTTGGAAAACCAGATTCACACCAATGTACAAAAGGAAGTCGATAAATCACAACGCGAGTACTTCCTGCGCGAGCAACTACGCGCGATCCAGCATGAACTCGGCGAGACGGATGTCTTCACCCGCGACGTGGCACAACTGCAAGAGGAGTTCGCCGCCATCGAGTTGCCCGACGCAGTACGCAAACAGGTCGGAGAGGAGTTGGCACGGCTGGCGATGATGCCCTCAATGGCGCCAGAAGTGGCGATTGTGCGCACCTATCTGGATTGGCTGTTACGCTTGCCGTGGACCAAACTTACCGAAGACAATCTGGACATAAAAAACGCCGCTCAAGTATTGGAATCGCGCCACTACGGCTTGCCGAAAGCCAAAGAGCGCATCCTCGAATACATCGCCGTGCGCCGCATGGCGCCGGAGAAGAGCCGCAGCACCATTCTGTGCTTTGTCGGCCCGCCGGGTACGGGGAAGACGTCGCTGGGGCGCTCCATCGCCGAGGCATTGGGGCGCACGTTTGTGCGCGTCTCACTGGGCGGCGTGCGTGACGAGGCCGAGATCCGCGGGCACCGGCGCACCTACATCGGCGCCATGCCGGGGCGCATCATCCAGACGATGCGCCGCGCTGGCACGCTAAACCCGGTCTTTATGCTAGACGAAATCGACAAGCTCGGCCAGGACTTCCGCGGCGATCCCTCGTCCGCGCTGTTGGAGGTGCTGGACCCCGAACAGAACCACGACTTTTCCGATCACTACCTGGAAATCTCCTACGACCTTTCCAAAGTGTTGTTCATCACCACGGCGAATATCCTAGATACTATCCCGCCGGCCCTGCAAGACCGCATGGAGGTCATCGAGTTCCCCGGATACACCGAGGAAGAGAAGATCGAAATCGCGAAACGCTTTTTAATCCCACGCCAAGTGGAACTCAACGGGTTGGAAGAACACTCCCCGCGCTTCCTCGACTCGGCGCTGCACACACTGATCCGCCAGTACACGTATGAGGCCGGGGTGCGCAACCTCGAACGCGAGATCGGCAGCCTGTGCCGCAAGGCCACTCGCCGCCTGGCCGAAGATAAGCGCCCGCTCACCACCGTGACGGCGAAGACACTCGAAAAACACCTGGGGCCGCCGCGCTATCTCAGCGATCACCTGGAACAACAAGACCAAGTTGGCCTGGCGATAGGATTGGCATGGACGCCGAATGGCGGCGACCTCCTGCCGGTCGAAGTGGCGCTCATTCCGGGCAAGGGCGCGCTTATCCTCACGGGGCAACTGGGCGAGGTAATGCAGGAATCGGCGCAGGCTGCACTGACTTATCTGCGCTCTCAGGCCGCGGCGCAGGGCATCGATCCCGAAGTTTTCGAGAAGACCGACATCCACATCCACTTGCCAGAGGGGGCGATTCCCAAAGACGGCCCCTCCGGCGGGATCACGATAGCAGTCGCCCTATTCTCGGCATTTACCGGGCGGCCGATCCGCCGCGACGTTGCCTTGACCGGGGAAATCACACTACGCGGGCGCGTTCTGCCCGTTGGTGGATTGAAGGAAAAATTGCTCACCGCACATCGCGCCGACGTCAAGAAAGTGATTTTACCAACGCGCAACGCCAAGGATTTGCCGGAAATCCCCCGCAATATTCTGAAGAAACTCAACCTGGTGCTCGTAGAAAGTATGGAGACAGCGCTGGAGGAAACACTTCTGCCGCTGCCAGAAAGCAATCCACAATCTACGGCGACACCGGAGGCATAGAAGGCTACAAAAGTCTCACAAGCGCCTGGTTGAAGCAGTATTGACGCTAAACACATGATCTACAAGTCATAGCATGTACTGAGACTTTTGTTAGTTTTGGCAAGCAAAGGGGCGCGGTTGAACGCGCCCCTTAAAGTTATGGCAAATTGCCGCTCAATACACCGGCTTCAACACGCCGTAGTTGCCAGCCTCGCGACGATAGATAACGCTAAGTCGGCCATCGTTGCCATCGAGGTAAATGTAGAAGAGATGGTCCAAAAGCTCCATCTGCTCAATGGCTTCCTCAGGCGTGATGGAATGAACCTCGAACTCCTTGATACGCACGATATTGGGCGTAGGTTCCTCTTCGACCACTTCTTCAGCAATCACTTCGAGGGGTTCGCCAGTCAATGGAGCAGCCCGCCGCTTCGTCGTCTTGCGGCCCTTATACCGGTCGACCCGGCGGTACATCTTATCCATGACTGCGTCGATGGCGGCAAAAATATCCCCGGCACGTTCTTCAGCCCGCAAAATGGCCTTTGGGACATTGATGGTAATCTGCGCGACCATGCGCCGCGTACTATCCCGCGCGTTACTTTCGGAGAGATCCACGCGGATGGTCTCCAGCGAGGGAAGGAATCGCTCGAACTTGGCAACCTTTGCCTCAACGTAATCCCTTAATCGTTCGGTCAACTCTATATTGCGCGTGTAAATCTGTAACATCTCCATAGGTAAGCCTCCTTAAAAAGATAGGGCCTCACAGCAAAACAGCTTCTTATGGCCCATTGATACCAAAATCGTACTGTGAACGTGCACTTCATGGTCCACAATCAGGGCGCGCGTGCCAGGGTAAACGCATTGATACTTTGTGCGCCGCAGGCAAGCAACACCGCTGCACACGCATCCAAAGTCGCGCCGGTGGTGGCAACATCATCGATCAGTGTGACGCGCTTACTCACAAATGGGCTGCACTCCACGCAAGTAAAAGCAGCGTCCACGTTACGCTTGCGTTCATCCCGATTCAGGCGCGTTTGCGAAGCTGTGTCACGAACCCGCAACAGTGCGTTGGCAACCACTGGCACGTCTACCTGCCGTCCTACCATCTTGGCAACCAGAACAGCCTGATTATATCCCCTTTTAGTTTCTCGGCGGGCGTGAAGTGGAACCGGAACTAGCACATCGCTCTGCATATGATGGTGATGCCAACTTTCAGCCAGTCGCCCTGCCAGTGGTTTGAGAATGTCCCGCGCCCCCCGATACTTGAGCGCGTGGATCACATCACGGATGGCGCCTTCGAATAAGAACGCAGCACGGATAGGCGAGACGCGGAGCGGAGCAGAGCGACATACCGCACACAGATGCACGACGCCATCCTTTGCACTGTCCAAAGGACGTCCACACTGAGGACAAATAGGCGCGTCAAAAAGGGGAATTTGTGACACACACCGATCACACAGCCAGGTCTCGACTTGCTGACACACAACGCAACGCGGTGGAACAAAAAGGTCTAAGACCTGACGATACAGACTCCAAGAATAGCGTAAGAGATCAGTCACAATCGTTACCGTATTCGTGGCCAACCCTGAAGTTCCCAGCGCGCAGGGGAACGAAAAATCCCGAGCGCTGTTTTTGCTTTAGTCGTTTTTACGAGCTGCCAAGACCTCTAATCTGGAGGAAAGCCGGCCCAAGCAACACAATCAGAATGGTCGGGAAGATAAAGAAAACCAGCGGAAACATCATTTTGATGGGAGCCTGACGCGCCTTCTCCTCAGCGCGTTGCCGGCGCTTCATACGCATCGTATCCGATTGGATTCGCATGACCTTCGCCATGCTGACACCGAGCGTGTCGGCCTGGATAATCGCGGCGACAAACGTGGTCATGTCGGGCACATCCATACCGTTCGCCATATTACGCATCGCCTCACGTCGCAGTTTGCCGAGTTGCATCTCCTGTACTGTGCGCATAAAAGCAGCGCTCAGTTCATTATCCCATTTCTCTGCAACCTTCGACATCGCCGCGTCAAAGCCTAAACCCGCTTCCACACAAATGGTGAGCAGGTCCAACGCATCAGGCAGCGCTTTGATAATACTGGATTTACGCTTATTGATCATGCTACCAAGCCCGACGGAAGGCAGCATGTAACCAAGCACAAACGCAATCACGATGACGCCCAGGCGCTGAATAACTGGCAAAGCCGAGGAAAATGCGATCAGCAAAGACGCCCCACCAAGCAGGATCGCGAGCGCCATCCGGATGCCGAGGAACTGCGTCGCTTTGACCTTGTGAGATAGACCCGCCAACTCAATCATGTGACGTGAAGCCTCAAGAGTATTCTGCGGCGTAAAGCGCTGCGCTATTTTGCTCAGGGCTTCGATCGTCGGAATAATGACACGTTGTGAGAAAGGCTGAGAAAGCTCCAGCTCCTCCAACGTCACCGACTGGCCCAGAGCCGCCAATTCGTTTAAGCGGTCATCAAGACTCTGCGTTGAGCCGGCGCGGCGCCTCAAGATCAACACCACAACCACCAGCAAAACGATCCCCCCAAGGATAACGGGTAGCATCGTTCCCTCCCTCTAAACTTCGATATTTACAATCTTATTAATAAAGAAGTAACCCAATGCAATCATCACCAACGAGATACCTATCATCACCCAGCCACAAGGATCGGTAAACAACGCACCCATAAATGTAGGGTTAAGCGCATAAATCAATGCGACAATCGCAAAAGGCAACCCCGTGATGACGTAGCCTGTCATACGACCCTGCGAAGTCATCGTCTTGATCTCGCCCTTGATGCGCACCCGCTCTCGAATGGTAAAGCTGATCGAGTCGAGCACTTCGGCCAGGTTGCCACCTACCTCGCGCTGTACGCTCATTGCGGTGATGACCAAATCCATATCCGCACTTGGCATCCGGCGCAACAGATTCGTCATGGCATCATCAAACGAGACACCCAGTTGCAGTTCCAACACAACCCGTCCAAACTCCTCGGAGATAGGTGCCGGCATCTCATTGGAGATCACCTCCATCGCCTGCATTGTACTATAGCCGGCGCGTAACGAGTTCACCATCAGGTTCAGAGCGTCGCTTAGCTGATCATTGAATGCCTTGAGGCGTTTGTTTTTTAGTGTAGAGAGATAGATACGCGGCAGGAAAAAACCGCCAAAGATACCAAGTGGCACAAAGGCAATACGATTGAGGAGAAAAAAGAGCAGTCCGGCCACAGCCGCAAAAATCACGGTCATTACAATGAACTCACCAACCGTCCATTTAAGATTAGCGCGCGCCAATTGGGTTGCCAGGTTTTGCGCAAAACCACGTCCCGCAACAGCACGATCCACCGCGGCCCCGACGACAGATTCGCGCTTGCCCGCCTTCTCTTTCTTTTTAGACTTCCTTTTGGTGCCGCCCAGACGTTCTTCAACAAGTTCTTGACCAGTTGGTTTATCAGATAGTCCAACGACCAACAAGATCACCGAAATGAGTATGACTGCGACGCCGCCAATCAATATAGTGGGGTTCATGATTCATTCACCTTTCTACGCATCAAACGCGTCGTAAGTAGTCCTAGTAACGTACACGCTGCGACACGCCAAAGATCGATGGCGGCAAATGAATGCCAGCTTCTTCAATTTTTTCAATGAATTTAGGTCGAATCCCAGTCGGCCGTAGACGTCCGATGACTTTCCCTTCTTCAAATCCCGTCTGTTCGAACTTAAAAATGTCGGCCGTGGTAATAACATCACCTTCCATACCCTGGATTTCAGTGATGGAGGTAACGCGGCGTGACCCATCGCGCATACGTTCCAACTGCACAATCATATCGATGGCACTGGCAACCTGGTCACGAATGGCCCGGTGGGGCAATTCCATACCAGCCATCAAAACCATCGTCTCCATACGCGAGAGAGCATCGCGCGTTGTGTTGGCGTGAAGCGTTGTCATGCTGCCCTCGTGGCCGGTATTCATTGCCTGAAGCATGTCCAGCGCCTCACCGCCGCGACATTCCCCAACTACGATGCGATCTGGACGCATCCGCAATGCATTGATGACCAGATCACGAATACTCACCTCACCTTTTCCTTCCACGTTGGGGGGACGTGATTCCAGAGTGATGACGTGTTCTTGCCGAAGTTGCAACTCTGCCGCATTCTCAATTGTGATAATACGAACGTCGGCGGGGATAAAGCTGGAAAGCACGTTGAGAAAAGTCGTTTTCCCGGTACCCGTGCCACCAGAAACGACGATATTGACAGCAGCAACCACGGATGCGCGCAGGAACTCGACAGATTCTTCGGTAACGGAGCCGAAGCGGATCAAGTCCTCAATCGTGAGCGGCTTCTTGAAAAACTTGCGGATGGTCAGCGTTGGACCATTCAAAGAAATAGGAGGGATAACCGCATTTACGCGCGAACCATCCTTCAGGCGCGCATCCACCGTAGGACTACTTTCGTCGATACGCCGTCCCAACGGCGCTACGATGCGCTCGATAATCCGCATCAGATGCTCGTCGGACTCAAAAGCGAGATTCACCCGTTGTACCTTGCCCCGGCGTTCGACAAAAATTTTCTTGGGGCCATTCACCATGATTTCGGTGATGGTTTCATCGGCCAGCAGAGGCTCCAACGGTCCCAGTCCCAGAATTTCCGCCACAATCTGTTCGAAAAGCGCGTCGCGCTCCTTGCGCCCCAGGATAATGCTTTCCTCTTGCAGAATGGAATCGTACATCTCTTTGATGGTCGCACGCACTTCAGCAGTGCGCGACACATCCATTGAGGGATCCATTTCAGTGATTAAGCGGTTCTGTACGCGGGTCTTTAAATCCATATAGGCATCCCGCGCACGAGGCACAGCACGCCGTTGCACTTCTCCAGAGCCATCGCCAGCGCCGGGGTCAGGCGACACAGGTGTAGCCGCCGATGATGAGGGTGAAGGTTTCTTCTCAATTCTACGCAAGAGTGACACTGTTCATCTCCCCATTTTAGCTATAACAGACGACCTATTCCCGGCCGTTTCTGTACTTCACTTACGGTAGCCGTTTCCTCTACCGTTTGCATGAAGTGTTTTTGTATTTCAGTCGCCCAGTTAACAATTGCCTGCCCAATTGGAGTTCGTGCATTCTTGAGAATCAGCGGTTCGCCGTAGTTGGCAGCGCGTAGCGCAATGCGTTCGTCATACGGGATGTGAATCATTGCCGGCATCATTGCACGCTCAATGGCTTCAGGCTGGATGCCCATCCGTTTGTTATCCACGCCATTGATAGCCAGAGAGACCTTTTCCATAGTGTAACTCAATTTTCGCAATAATTCAATAAACTGTCGCGCCCCACGAATCTCAGGAATGACCGGACGTGTGACCACAACCAACAAATCACTGACATCCAGTGCAGCCAAAATCACGTCATCGACTTGGTGTGATGTATCAACGATAATGTAGTCGAACTCCTGACGCACAAATTCCAGGATCGCTTTCAGACGCGTATTAGCGCCGCTCTCCTCAACGTTACTATCCCGAAACACTTCAGCATCCTCAGGTGTAGCCGGAGCCACGAGGACTTGCACGCCAGATGTGTGCGGCACCAGAATAGTCCGCAACAGGTCAGCGTCCAAATCCTGCGCGTGTGGGGCAAGATCGGCAAGCGTACGGCTGGCCTGCAGTTTCATAAAGATGGCTATATCCCCGAACTGCAAATTCGCATCGACAAGGCACACTTTGGCATCTGCCCCTAACAGCGTCTGCATAGCAATCGCCAAATTGACCGCTAACGTGGTACAGCCAGTGCCCCCCTTAGGGCTGTAGATGGTAACAACCTTAGCATTGGTGGCGCGCGTTGCAGAGGTAGCGACTTGCGATTGTCCAGCGATGGGCGTCAACGGCCCCGTTCCCATTTTCTGACGCATTGAGAAAGCGCGGTGGATGGCATCCAACAACTCGTCGGCGCTTGGCGGTTTGGTTAGGTAATCCCGGGCGCCGGCCATCATCGCCCGGCGCATATAGTCGGTTTCCCCCTGGACCGATAGCATAATGACCTGCACGGTTGGGATTGCCTCGACGACCTTGCCGGTTGTGGCAATACCGTCCATACCGGGGAGGTTGATATCCATCAACACCACATCGGGGAAAGCCTGGTTGATGGTGCTCAAGGCTTCTTCGCCGCTGCCAGCCATTGCCACGACTTCAATGTCGGGATCAAATGAGAGCAACTTGCGCAATTGTTCGCGCGTTTCCGCGATATCATCCACAATCATCACGCGAATTTTATCGGCCATATAGGATCCTATTCCTCCAGTAAGGCGGGACTGATGATGGTAATCGTCTTGTGCCAAACTACTAAATCAACAAAGCATTGTTAAACGTTCGATACATACAGCCCTTTGTTAAAAAATACTTAAAGCGGCCAGAAAGTCAAGTGCCGTTTTTGTTGCTATCTATCAGTGTAAGAATAGTTTATCACGGCCTCGAAGCGATGTCAATTCACATTTTAAACAGAAACTATACTTATAACGCATCAATCGTACGCGCCTGACTTTCGAGCCAAGACCCGATATTCACCAATTCGGCATGTGTGGTCTGTAAATTCTTGCGTTCGGCGCGAATGAAGCGTGTATACGGCGCAACCGCGGCTTCGATTTCGTGCAGTGCGCGCTCTAACTCGCGGGTGAACTGGGTATTAAGACTGCGCATTAATTGGTCGCGCACTGCAGCGATCTTGGTATGCAGTTCATTTTTGACGGCGCGTTTCTTGGCCGGGATCACAAGCAATCCCAAAACTGCCACGGTTCCGGCAGCCAGAATGCCGGTCAAATCGGCGGCACTCGTCGTAGCTAAGGTGGTGATAATCGCACCAAGGCCAAGCGCGCTGACCTCAACCAACGCTGTACCGGCAACCGCGCGCTGCACCTCACTGGCGATGCGCGTGGATTCTTCCATCCGATCGTAGCTCTCCAGCACTTGTTGCGCCACGCTGCCCACCGTATCCAGCAAATGAGCGCGATCATAGTTGAAACTTCCGCCGGTCTGGCCGACCAGATGCTCCTCATATTTGTTCCGCCGGCTGATGACGTGCTCCTGCACGGCCTGCCACTGACGCACATTGCTGCTGACCAACCAATCGATGATCTCGTTGACACGCTGTTCGATAATCTGTGGGGCATCCCCTACCACCTGGCGGGCAAACTCTTCCTGTAGCTTCGGTTTGTTCACCAGATCGAAAATGCGCAGCAGACGTACCGTCTCATCGAAGTAAGCCATGCCACGGTTCTCGAATTCGTAGAGGGCGTTGTCCACATCGGCGAGGCGATAGTGGAACTGCTGGTGCAGGTCTTCGCGGTACATTGCCGTTTCGCGCTCCACATCGGCGATAACCGCAAAGTCATCCTCCAACAGGGCCAGTCGCTCATTGACGATTTGAGTGTACTTGTCGATCAAATGCAGCGCCACACCGATAGGATTCCGCAGTTTGAGACGAATGCGCTCTTTTTCGTCCAACGTCGTGATGATGTACCGCTCCAACGTCTCGATCCGGCTCTCGGCCAACAGGGCGCTGTCATCCGTCAACTTGGCACGCAGGGCCAAGCGAGACGAAATCGGAAAGACCTCAGGCGCAAAACCCAACAGCACGCGGGCATTCTCTACAATGAATTCTTCGATATTCGCAATGTCCTCCGGGGTATTCAGAATGTCGATTTTGTTGAGTACGATGACGATCTTCTTTCCCCAGTCACGAATATGTTCGAGAAAAGCACGCTCACTCTCCGTAAAAGGACGATCTACCGAGGTCAGAAACAACACCAGATCGGAACGAGGGACAAACTCCTGCGTAAGGGCCTCGTGCTCACGGTGGATGGCGTTGGTACCCGGTGTATCCACGATGTTGATTTCGTCTAACCATGTGACCGGAGCTGTGTAGGTGTCCACCGCGCTCTCGATGGCGACACGTTCAAACCGATTGCCGTGCTTGAGCAGGTGGATGCGAGTGGTAGTAGGGGTGACGCCCTCGTCCAGAAGGGCCTGACCAAACAGCGCGTTGATAAAAGCGCTCTTGCCGGCGTTGAACTCGCCGACCACGACGAGAAGGAAAAGTTCGTCGAGTTGCCGGATGGAGTGTTCCAAAGCAGCACGATCCTCCGGTGCGGCCGAGAATTGCGCCAGAGCGATCTGCAAATTCGTCAACCAGTGCCGTTCAATGCCGACGAGCGCCTCTTCGGTCGGATTCAGGATTTTAGGCTGCATACAGGATTCTCCACAAAAAACACATCCTCATACTTCGAGATTATCATCCTTTCATCTTTTGATATAGTATGCTCTTATCCATAGAAAACGCAAGTGCGCCCACAATCCCACAATCGACTCAGGCTGATGCACCGATAACAAAACACGACCGTCCAGTGTCGCGGACGGTCGTGTAGATAGACAATACAAGCAGACGATTAACCGTTTGCCGGATCGAGCACTTTATCGATGATGCTATATTCCACTGCTTGCTGTGCTGTCATGTAAAAGTCACGGTCGGTAAGCCTGTCGATTTGCCCGTCATCAAGGCCGGTGTGGCGGCGCAAGATGCTATTGAGCAAGTCGCGCATCCGCAGGATTTCCCGTGCCGCGATTTCGATGTCGGTAGCTTGCCCCTGCGCGCCGCCGAGAGGCTGATGCAGGTGAATCGTTGCGTGAGGCAAAGCGTAGCGGCGTCCCTTGGCTCCAGCAGTGAGTAAGACGGTCGCCATGCTGGCCGTGATTCCCACCGCAATGGTGGAAATGGGGGCCTGAATCAACTGCATCGTGTCGTAGATGGCCAGACCCGCCGAGATTTCGCCGCCGGGTGAATTGATGTAGAGTGAAATCTCCCGCTCGGCGTCCTCGCGATCCAGGAAAAGCAACTTCGCCACAATCTCGTTCGCCACGAGCGCGTTGATGGGCGTGCCCAGGAAAACAATGCGCTCTTTCAGCAGCACCGAGTAGATATCGTATACTCGATCGCCCATGCGAGTATCTTCGATCACATACGGAAACATTGTCACCTCCTCCAAAACCGTCGCGTCGTCGTTCATCAGGTCGTCGCCCGTCGAATAGCCCTATTGTCAAATGTTCGCTGCTTGACGTGGACTGGCGCGCGGATAACGCCGCGATTACGCCTCAGCAGCGTCCTGCTCTGGCGACGGCGTTGCCTCGACAACAACCTCTTCCACGACAGTTTCTGGCTCTACCGGTACATCTTCGGCCACAGGCTCCTGGGTCTGTGCAGCAACAGCTTCAGCATCGACCTCGCCACGCCCGATCTTTTCAAGATGTTCCAATGTCCTGCGGTTGAGGATGCTCAGTCTCAGATTACGGCCCAAAGGCGAATCAAACGGCACCGGATGGCTGTCGATCCGGTGGCCCTGTCCCACTGCAGTGAGGAACCCGTTATACTCCTGCACGACTTCATCATCACTGACGGTAATGTGCTGCGCCTCAGCAAACTTCGACAGGACGAGGGAACGTTTAACGTCTGCCTCAGCCTGCGGCCTCATCTGCTGGCGGAATTGTTCCGCAGTAATCCCCTGCAGTTTCAGCGCGTCGTCGAACGACATGCGCTGCTCACGCTGAATCCGTTTCCCTATATTTTCAATCATGTCGTCGAGTGCGTCCTCCACCATCACTGGCGGATAGTGCACGTCGGATTGCGCAACCAAGATGGATATCAAGTCGTCGCGGTAGTGTTCCTGCGCGTGACTCTGTTTGGCATCCAGCAACCGGGTGTGAATATCCTGCTTCAGATCTTCGAGCGTTTCGAAGGATCCCGCTGTACTGGCAAGCGCGTCGTCGAGTTCCGGCAACACGCGTTCGTAGACCCCAACAATCTTAACATCGAAATTCCCCTCTTCGCCGCGTAGGCTCTCTTCGCCAAAAGTGTCTGGGAAGACCACCGAAAACGATTTCTCCTCGTCAGTGCTCATCCCCACCAGAGCCTCAACAAATCCCGGCGCGACAAAAGTCGCATCTTCCTTGAGTGTAACTTCGATGGCATCCTCTTCAACGATGACCTCGTCATCGACCTTGCCGAGCACGTTGATGTGGACTTCATCGCCATATTCCGCCGGACGCTCTAAGGCCTCCAGAATCGCGTGCTCCTCGCGGATCTGTTCCAGCACATTGGCGACTTCCTCATCGGTCACGCCAACATCCTGCCATTCCAGGCTCAGGCTGTGATAATCTCCCAAGACGATCTCCGGCGTCAGAGGCACGCGGATGGTGAAAGTCAGGGGATCAGGCTCGATTTTCTGCAACTCACCTGGCCCGTAAGGATCGACCTCAGCCTTTTCGAGGATTTGCGGATAGATTTCTTCAAGCATGGCGTCTGCCGCCTCCTGAAGAAGTGCCGCCTCGCCTACGTACTGCACAACTTTGGCATAGGGCGCTTTTCCCCTACGGAACCCGGGGATATTGTATTTTTGAGACAGAACGCGCGCGGTTTTGTGCATCGCGTCTTGCACAGCTTGTGCCTCGATTTCGACGTTGAGCAGCGCCTCGTGTGTCGCTAAAATTTCTTTTTTGATCTCAAACACGCTTGTACCTCCATTAACAAATCGGATGGATTATAGCACACTCCTGATGAAATACCAATCGTAACGAAAACCTGTGTGGCTTTTGACAAAAAGAAAATATAGGTTTGACAAAACGTGCTTATAATGCTACAATAAACTTGTTTATAAATACATCCCTTTACTTAAATAATGTGGATGTCACCAACAAAAACGTCATAATCAGTGGGTTGGGTAGAGAGGACGGCAATGCAGGACACGAGACAACAAATCCTGGAAATCCTAAAACGTCGCGGTGAGGTCACCGTTCAAGAATTGAGTCGTGAACTGAACCTGACGAGCGTGACGGTGCGCCATCACCTGGAGATTCTGCGTTCTGAGGGGTATATCACCGAACCCGAAATCCATCGCTCCAACCGGCCCGGGCGCCCGCGCTACGTCTATCGTTTGACCTCCACCGCCGCTGATCTATTCCCCAACAATTACAGCGGCCTGGCAAACGCGATGTTGGACACGCTGAAAGCGTGTCTCCCCCAAGAGGAACAACTGAATTTCCTGCGTGAAACCGCCAAGCGGATGGTCGCTGGTGTAGGCAATCTACCGGAAGACCGCGACGCCCGGATGGACAGTGTATTGGCCTTTATGAATCAACAAGGCTTCGTCGCCCGCTGGGATAAGGACCAGGATGGCCAGTACTTCATCTACGTCAGCAGTTGCCCTTACCACCACGTTGCGCAAAGCCACCAAGAAACGTGCCAGATCGATGAAACCATCATCCGCGAATTGACCAACGCCGATCCTGAGCGGGTTCAGACCCTGGCCTCTCGCGGCGGGCTGTGCGTCTACCGCATCCAGTGGCCAAATTAGACGGAATGCTATTGCAAAAAGGTTGCCCAGCGCCGCGCACTCGGTCTCCAGGGTCATAATCGCCGCATTTTTACACGCGCGGAATGACCGTTTCCACTCTACAACCTTTCACCAGTCAACCGTTCGTAGAGAGCCTGGAATTCTTCATCAGAATAGTAATAGATCACCACACGTCCGCCTTTACGTCCGGCTTTGAGCCGCACACGCGTGCCCAGCGATGCCTCGAAGCTTTCCTCCAATGCCTGGACTTCAGGCATAGGAACAGGCTTGGGTTTAGGGGAGCGGGCAAACTGCTGCACAAGCGCCTCGACCTGGCGCACGTTCAACTCTTGCTGGAGAACGATGCGCAACACGGCATCCTGATCTTCCTGGCGGGGCAGTCCCAACAGCGCGCGGGCGTGCCCCTCGGTGATTGTCCCCTCCATCACCGAGGTCTGCACGGCGGGCGAAGCCAACAGCAGCCGCAGCGTGTTAGCGATGGCCGGGCGGCTCTTGCCCACGCGCTGTGCCACATCTCCCTGCGACAGGCCGAATTCCTCGATAAGTTGTTTGTAAGCCAGTGCCTCTTCCAACGGATTGAGGTCAGCGCGCTGCACGTTCTCCACCAGCGCCAATTCCAACATCTGCTGCGGGGCCACATCCTTCACGATGACGGGCACGCGTTGCAGTCCCGCCACCCGTGCTGCTCGCCAACGGCGCTCGCCAGCGATCAATTGGTAGCCACCATCGGCTTTGCGGGTGACGATGAGCGGCTGGATGATGCCATGTTCGCGAATTGAGCCGGCCAGTTCCTGCACGTCCTGCATGCTGATGGAACCACGCGGCTGGTGCGGATTGGGCGTAATCGCATCCAGTAGAACATCCTGCACACCACCCGCCTGCGCCTCATCCACAGGAATCAGAACTTCCAGCCCCCGGCCTAATCCTCGTTTTGTCATCCTCATCCTCTCTTCAGCAATAAACACGCTCCAAACCAAGACAGCAGTATAGCACTTAATACCGACAAGCCAAGAACACGCTTTATCACAAATCGGATTGCCCATTCGTGAAGATCGGTGTAGAGTGATGTTACACTTGTCGAAGGAGCACTCATGAGCGTGAATACACCGTCAGTGAATGAAAATGGCCACGCCAGACGTTTGGTGGTCGGAATGACCGGCGCAAGCGGCGCAATCTACGGCGTGCGCGCCCTCATCACCCTCAAAGCGCTCGCCGTGGAAACCTATCTGGTGATAACGCCACCGGGGATAACGACGCTGCACCAGGAACTCGATCTTGCCTTGGAAGACGTTCAGGCGTTGGCCACGCACACCTACGATTCGCAAGACTTCACCGCACCGATCGCCAGCGGCTCCTTCGCCACGTGCGGGATGCTCGTCGCGCCATGTTCGATCAAGACGCTCTCCGCCATTGCGCACAGCCACGCCGACAACCTGCTCAACCGCGCCGCCGACGTGACGTTGAAGGAAGGCCGCCCGCTGCTGCTGGTGGTGCGCGAGACCCCGCTGCATCTGGGGCATCTGCGTCTGATGGTGCAGGCCGCCGAAATCGGCGCGATTATCTTCCCACCAGTCCCGGCCCTCTATGCCCATCCCACCACCCTGGACGAGATGGTCGAACACACCGTGGGCCGGATGCTCGCCCGTCTGAGCATCGCAAACGCTCTCTACGCCCCCTGGGGAACGTGATTCACCGCAGAGTGCGCAGAGATCGCAGAGAACCTATAGATAACCCAAGTTGCTGCTGGCACGCTTATAAACCCAATAGTACACGAATGGACACGGATCTGACGGATAAAAAACAAGGAGAAATCCGTGTCCTATAGCCTGAAACGAGAGACAGGTAGCAGTTCGTGTAAGATACTCAGCACTCTCTACAGCCTCTGTGGTAAAAAGCACCTTCCTTCAAGGCAGAATGACCGTCTGCGGCGGCGTGAAATTCCGCAGCACAGCGGGCAGATACACGCGCACCAATTTCGGCACGACGCGCAGCACCACCTCAAGCTGCTGTGGCGAGTCCTGCGTATCGGGCGGCGACGCCGTCACCGTGACGGTGCCAGTATAGACGCCGGTCGCGTAGCCGGCCGTATCCACGCCAATCCACAGCCGCTCTCCCTGCGCGCCGGACGTGAGTGGCACATTCAGCGCCAACGTCCCGCCCGGCACAATCCCCGCCGACCAGGTAAGCGCACCATAGCCCACGTTGTCGATGCGCACCGAGCTCGTCATCACCTGCGGCGCACCGATCTCCGCCAGCAGCACACGCCGCGTCGTCTCCAACACCAGGCGCGGCTTCGCGTCCAGGCACGTCACTGGCCCGGCAGCAACCAACACGTCGCCCTCTCGATCCACATAAGCGACGGCGAGTTGGTCGAGCAGCAATGTCTCCACAGCCACCGTCGTGTGATAGGACGCGACAGGCATCAACATGGGCAGCAGTTGGTCCAGCAGCACCTGGCACGTACTCTGCTCCCACACCACAAGATGGCTCACATCCGCCGCGCGCGGCGTGGTGGTGTGCAGGGCAATGGCGAGATTTCCATCCGTCTTGTTAAGATGCAACACCGCCTCTCGCGTGGCTGCCGTCACCCCCCCGGTGTCATTGACGGGATACCACACTTCCGTCCAGGCCAACGTCTCGCCCGCGTCGAGATGCGCCGTATCCCAGAACGTCGGTGCGACGCCGCCATGCAGCTCAACCCCGGCGGATTCCACGTCCGTCCAGATATGCCAGTCAAGCGCAGAGGCCCACCCGTAGGCGAAGCCCTTCGTTCCCCGTGCTACGTCGGCGGGAAAGACGCGCGCGACACCGGCCTGGTTCTCATGATTATAGAGGCCAACAAAGTCCTCTGCAGCATAGGGATACTCGAAGAAGCCAAGCCACTCGCGCCAGTTGCCCAGCCGCGAATAATCCACACCGTTGTAGATCGGCCACGTAAAGCGATAGTCCGGCGCGACGGGGAAGATTGGTGAAGCACCGGGCAGCCGCCCATCACCGGTGGAATGCACGGACATTTCCGCCGCGTTGAAGATAAATTCCAGTCCCGCCGCCGGTTTGTTCGTGTTGCCGGGGGCC
>DAIUDK010000057.1:0-30753 GCA_036845725.1 Chloroflexota bacterium | reverse complement strand
GGTCGGCGCCCTGACTGAGTGTCTGCGTGCGTTCCCAGGAGATGCCAGGGAGATCGCCAAACAGCAGGTCGTCGACCACGCACAAGTGAGCTGTCAGCTCTGGTGCGCCATAGGCCGTGAGCACGTTCACGTAGAAACATTCGCGGGCGTCGTAGGCGATACATTGGTCACTGTCTTCCACCCACTCGAATCGCCACCCTTCCGGCGGATACACCCGTTTCATCGCCCAGCGATTGGCGATCCGCAGAACCGCGAACGGATCGGGCAGGTGTCCAACAAGCTGCACCAGCCTACGGCGACCCGACCGTTTCACCATGGCGGCGACAATCCGGTCTATTTCCGCCAGGACCGCTTCCTGATCGTTGTTCTCCTCGCGCAATGTCTGATAGAGCGCCAGGGTGGGCAATACACCTTCCTCAAGATGTTGGCGTAGGGCTGGGTGGTGAAAGCGGAGCCGGCGAGCATACAGTTCGTCGTAACGCGCCTGCACTCGCGCCGCTAGCAAGGTTGCTTTGACCTCCCCACGTGTCTCGGCCAGCACCTGCTGCCCGATGTCCAGGTAGGGCATCCGGCGCGGCTGGGTTGCCAACCGTTGCCCTACCAGCAGTCCACCTATCGCGCCGGCCGCCAGGCCAGCCAGGAACTTATGTTTGTCTTTCATTGATTACCTCCTCTCTGCTCTCGTCTGAACCTTGTGGTTACCTCTCCTTTTGCGCCCGGTAGGTACCAAAACCAAATTTCAGGCGGTGGGTGATGCGTAACCCGGCATCTGTAAGTGCAGCCTCCAATTCACGCAAGCTAAATGCGGCTTCTGGCGCATGGCCCCAATGTCCCAACCGGTCAAAAGCGGCGATGGCTGCGCCGTTGGGTTCCTCCAGATAAAGCTCGCCGCCGGGACGCAGGACACGCGCGACCTCGCGCACGACGGCCCGCCAGGTGGGAATGTGGTGCAGTACGCCAAAGATGACGACCACATCTTTGCTTGCGTCGGCAACCTGCGCCAGGTCGGTGGAGTCTTGCACGATGAACGTAGCATTGGGCAACGCGCGTCGCTGCGCCAGAGCGATTTGTTCCGGCATCAAATCTACGCCGAGGTAACTACCCGGCCCTTGAGAAGCCAACAGTGCTGCCCCATACCCGGAGCCGCAGCCAATTTCCAGGACATCCTGGCCCGTCACGTCCAGGCCAAAGCGCTTGAAAAGCGGATATTCGACGGTACGCTGGAGAAGACGCCGCGCCCCGGTATTCATTGCCTTGAATTCGACTTCGGACAACCGCCCACGGCTGCCGTCCGCAGCATCCCCCTCGGCGGGCTTGTGAAAGTTGAGCGTATAGTTCCACCAGTTGCCGTAGCGCTCCGCTGGCTCGAATCCGGCAGCTCTGGCCCAGGCGACGGTAGTCGCGCGCCGTGGATAGTCCGGATCGAGGAATTCTTCTGTGGTGGAGATGATGCCGCCCGGTTTGAGCACGCGATGGATTTCGCGCAGTGCGCGCACCGGATCGGGGATTTCGGGCAGCACGGTGATGAGATACGCGCGATCCACACTGGCATCGGGGAGTGGCAGTTCGTAGGCGCTGGCGACGTAGGTTTCCACGTTGGTCACGCCGGCCGCCTTGACCCGCGCATTCACCTGCGCGATCATCCCCGGCTGGATGTCCACGGCGATCAGGCGACCTTCCGGCCCCACGCGCCGCGCCGCATCCACGGTGAACGCGCCCGGCCCAGGGCCGAGTTCCAGCACCGTCTCGCCAGGGCGCAGACCCGCCCGGTCGAGCGCGTGACGCACGTCCCAACGACGCAGTGGGTTGTCCACGATCCAACTCCACGAGGTGGGACACGGTTCGCCACGCCCTTTCATCAATTTCATGAGGAGCTTGAGTCCAAGCAGCCAAAAGGCTACTAGCCCAACCAGTAAGGCAGTCGCAATCCACAAGGTATTCTTTTTTTTCATGGTTCTTCCTCCCTGATTGACGGATATCTGAATCATCTTTGCTCATAAGCACGCAACTTGTCGAGCTGTGCTCACAGGCGTGCGACCTCGACCTCGTGCTTGGCGATGTCCTCCGGGCAAGCCTGGACAAATGCCTCACGCTCGCTATCATCCAAGGTTTCTTCACCGAACAGCTTGACGCGAATCTGAAGCTTGGTGAGTTCGAACCGCGCGTTATCCAGGTTCTTGGTTTCTAGCTCCAGCCGTTGCTCCAAGTCATCCATCAGCTCTTTGATGGCTCTTCGTTCCAGTTCTGTGAGATTCATCTCTACCTCCTCATTTGGGGGTGGCTGCGACCGTTGCATTTTCAGGTTTGGCCGATTCGAACGCCCGCACGAAGGCGATACCTTGAGCCGTCACGCTTGCTTGCCTCTTTTTCATACTATCTTTTCCTCAGGTCAACGAATCCGGGGCAAAAACATCCCCGTGCGGCGGCGATATGCGCCGTATGCCTCGGGCGCCAGCGTCAACAAGAATTGCTCTTCGGCTTTGCCCTGCGCATAGATCGCTGCCCATCCCAGGAGGCCGAGTAACGAGAGCCAGACGCCGGTGAACAGGAAAAAGATGAGGTTCGCCAAAGCTGCGGCGGCATAGCGCGGATGTCGCACCAACCGGTATGGCCCTTCGGTGACGATGACGTACTGCCCGTGTATCCGCTTGTACAAAGGGGTATAGTTGGCGTTGTAGAACACCACCACGGGAATTCGCGTGATTGGCGGTTAGCGCCTTGTCTCACGTAAAGCCGGTCATGCCTTACGCGCCGAAGCGTAGCCAAACAACCCGCTGCCTGGCAGCGACCAGGCATAATCTGCGTAACCTAAGGCCGCTAACTGCTCTCCCAGCGGCACGAGCGGTACAAAATGCAGGTCGAACGCGCGCTTGAGCCAGCGCTTGAAGCTCGCGCGCGGATCAGCCAGGCCTTCGGCAAACGTACTGGTCGCCAACACCGCACCTGGCGCGCTGACGCGGGCAATCTCGCGCAACGCCTGGGGCAAATCAGGGAACTGGTGGAAGCCGCCGGAGCAGTTGACTTTGCGCAACGCGCCATCAGCGAAGGGGAGTGCGTGCGCGTCACCGTGGATGAGCAGCACGTTGTCCAGTCCCCAGCGGTTGACGTGATACACGGCGCGCGCCAGCATCGCCAGCGAGTAGTCCAGGCCGATGACCAGGCCCTCCGCCCCAGCGCGCTTGGCCCATTCGAGGGTGAAGTTGCCCTGCCCGCACGCCAGATCGAGCAGCACGTCGCCGGATTGCACCTGCAATGCTTGCTGCGCCTCCGCCACTTCGACGGCGAAATCCGGCGAATTGAGCGCGCGGGTGATCGTCTCGCGGAAGCGGTCGTAAACCCAGGCGGTGAAGGGTGTGTCCAATGCCCGCTGGGTGAAGGTCTTGTCCGGCGCGGCTTCCAGGAGATAGAGGATCCCGTCGCGGTAGGGATAGACGCGCCCTGTGACCGGGCAGCGTAGACCATCGCCTTCCGGCAAGACTTCCGGCGGCTGTTCCGGCGACGTGGGCAACCGCAGCAGTGGCGCGGCGCGTTCCAGCAGATGGCTTGCTTGCGTTTTGGACCTATCTACCGGGTGTTGGATCGCTTTTTGTGATCGCTTCCATACCCAATAGGCTAATCCTGCACTGGCGACCAGGGTGGTAAACATAACTTTTTTAGATGTTGTTGTGGACATATTCCCTCCGTTGGCTGTTGCGGTTCGCAATATTGATGCGCAGGTTTCCGCGATACCTTGACTTCCTTGTTGTTATTTTACATCATTTTGAACTTTCTGTCAATACCGAATTTACGAAATAAAAAAAAGAGCGTTGTGAGGAGATTGTCTTGCTGTGGACTATGCAGTTTTTCCAGGAAACGATAGAGACGTATCTCGCGGGTTAAGCGTTCGTAAAAGAACAGATTCCCGATCCTTTGTTCTTGCTCAAACGCTTGCGCGGGATCATAATCCCACGCTCTTGAGTCGCCGGCGGATTATGATCCGCCGGAAGCGCTCAAGTGAGCACTTGCGACACGGGAAGTTATACTTTTACAGATCCTAAGCCTCTCGGCGTTGTTCGTCGATTCGATCTAGCAACGTTGGCAGCTGGTCTTCGATCAACGAGAACATGTCGTGGGCTTCTTGTAGACGTTCGCGCAAGGCGGGGTCTTCATCTTTGAGCAATTCCAGACCCCGCTCTGCGATTTGGTGCAACGAGGCCATCATCCGCAGGTACATACGCATAAACGTTACCCAGCCACCTGGTAAAAAGCGAAAGTAGACACGGCGGGGTATGGGCGAGGGGACCCGTTCGATCAGTCCCATCTCGCTGAGCAGGCGCGCGCTGGTGCTGACCGCGCTTTTGCTGGCTTGCAGCCGCTCGCACAGATCATCAATGGACTGTTTCGGCGGATCGGCAATCAGCAACACGCCCAGGATACGGCCCGCCATGCGCGGGATCCCCATCTGCTCAAAATACAGGCTGATGTCTTCGATAAAGTGCCTTTGCTCGTAGTAATGTTCGGGCATAAGTGCCTACCTCTGGTGTTGATCTATGAATCCTTGCGAAGGCGTGTTAACCTTTGGTTAACCTAAACCTTCGCAAGGATGGCTTGCGTTTAAGTGTGCGATGTTGCGGCGCGGTGGCGCGCATTTGTGATCCATTTCCCCAATTCTACCACAGTTAACAATCCCAGTGCAACACCGGCGACGAGCAGCCACTGTTCCACCTGCAGCGGCACGACAGACAACATTTCCCGCAGTCCTGGGATCAGGAAAGCCGCCAGCGCTACGGCTACACCAGAGACCACAGCCCAGATCAGCGGTTTGTTTGCGCTCAGCCGGTTCATGCGGAAGAGCGAGCGACGCAGGCTGCGATAGGCGAAGATGTAAATCATCGAGTTGATAGCAAAACTGGCAAAGGCGATACTGCGGCCCTCTATCGGATCATTGTGCTGCAAGAAATAGTGACCGAAGATACTCAGCCCCACCACAGCGCTGACGGTGCTGATGATGGCGATGAGCGCCAGGCCCAACCGGTTCAGGATCGGCTCGTTCAGTGACTTGGGCGGTTCTTCCATGATCCCGTTCTCCTTTGGCTCGAAGCCCAGTACGATGTCGGAAGGGCCGTCACAGATCAGGTGAATCCACAAGATTTGCGCCACCAACAACGGCGCCGGCCAGCCGAGCAGCATCGCGCCAAAGACCAGCAGCACTTCGGCGAACGAGTTGGAGAGCGTGTAGGCCACCACCTTGCGGATGTTCTCGAAGATGACGCGGCCTTCCTCGATGGCAGCGACTACGGTTTTGAAGTTGTTATCCAGGAGAATCAGGTCGGCTGTTTCCTTGGCGACATCGGTCGCTGTTCCCACCACCACGCCGATGTTGGCGCGTTTGAGGGCCGGCGCGTCGTTGACACCGTCGCCGATCATCGCGGTGATCTCACCGCGCGTTTGCAGGGCGCGCACGATGCGCAGCTTGTCGTGTGGGCGGATGCGGGCGAAAACGGCGATCTCTTGCACGCGTTGGGCCAACGCCTCATCACTGAGTTGTCCCAGTTCCTCGCCATCGATAACCTGGTCAGGGCGAGTTGCCAGGCCGATCATCGCCGCGATGCGTTCGGCAGTCTTGCGGTAGTCGCCGGTGATCATCTTGACCTGGATGCCGGCGCGTCGCGCGACCTGAATGGCTTCGCGCACCCCTTCGCGGATGGGGTCTTCCATCGCCACCAGGCCCACCCAGGTGTAGCCGCTGCGATCGCCAAGCAGTCCATCCGGGCGATAGGCCAATCCGAGCAGGCGCAGGCCCTCGCCGGCCCACTGTTCCACTTCTGCCAGGATGCGGGCTTGTTCCTGGTCATCCACAATGCACATACCCAACACAATCTCCGGCGCGCCCTTGAGATAGTGCAACGTTTGACCGGCGACGCGGTTCGCCGTAATCATGAACTTGGTCTCGCTGCTGAACAACTCCTCGCCCAACCGTTCCGCGCCATTGGCCATCTCTTGCGGATCACCCTTGAGTTGAGCGCGGGCGTACTCCCACAACGCGGCATCCACCGGGCCTTCCAGATCGTTGCAGTACACCATCACTTCCAGGGCGCGCTGTGCATCGCGAACCTCCTGACGTGTCACTTGCATGCGGCCCTCGGTGAGCGTACCGGTCTTGTCGGTGCAGATCGTGGTCACAGAGCCGAGCGTCTCCACGGCCAGCATGCGCTTCACCAATCCATTGCGCTTGAGGATTTTGCGCATCCCCAACACCAGGATGACGGTCACGGCGATGAGCAGTCCCTCCGGAACGGCGGCAATCGCCAGGATAATGGAGACGCGCAGCATTTCGAGAAGCGGGCGACCGGAGATCAAGCCAACGACGAAGATCGCTGCGGTAATGGCCAGGACCAATCGAGTGAGGGTATGGCTAAAGGCTTCCAAACGCACCTGGAGCGGCGTCTTGTCCTCGATTTCCTCACGCAGACTGGTGGCGATGCGTCCCAACTCAGTGCGCGCGCCGGTGGTGACGACGCGCATCAGCCCGCGCCCGGTGAGAACGGTGGTGCCCATAAAGACCTGGTTTTGATCGGCCTCGGTGGTTTTGCCGACCGGCTCGCTTTCTCCGGTGAGGATGGCTTCTTCGACGGACAGCTTGAGCGCTTCGAGGACTTCACCATCACCCGGGATGTGTTCTCCGGCATTGAGCAGGACGATGTCGTCGGGTACCAGCTCGTGGACTTCGATCTCCTGCCGCACGCCATCGCGGATGACGGTGGTGGTGGGCTTGAGCAAGCCCTTGAGCGCCGTGTAGGTCCGCTGCGCCTGGTATTCCTGGATGAAGCCCAGAATGGCATCCAGCAGGACGACCGCCATGATGATCCCAAAGTCACCGTACTCGCCCACGGCCAATGAGATGGCAGCCGCAGCCAGGATGATGTAGACCAGCGGATTCTTGAACTGGTTGAAGAAAATCCCCCAGGCCGACGTTTTCTTGGCCGAGGGGAGCGCGTTTTCGCCGAATTCGCGGCGGCGCTGCTCGACTTCTGCGGCCGTGAGACCTTGTAGTGTAGGTGTCGTTGTCAAGTTTATCTCCTTATATTCACCATATAGTGAAGTGTAAATGCCCTGGGCTAGATGTATTGTAGCACATTCTTAACGTTCTGTCAATACAGAACGTTCGGTAGTTCAGGACAGTCGCAGTGAATGTGCTGTTGACGGCGGAGACTGCGGTTTTATAATTGATCTATGCTGACGCCAATTTTAGCGGCTAGATTGTACACCCTTCTCCACGGTCCAAACTTGTTCTTCGTCATCTGTTGTTTGAGCACCTGGGCGAGAGTGTCCCCTCCACCGCCAGCACCCGGTCCCCTACCACGCCGCACACCCGGCCCTGCCATTGCAACGTCCCTTCGACCACCACGAATCTACTTCGTAACACCTCGCGGTACGCCGTAAAAACCTCCGAGCGCAGAACAATATCTCAGGGATGTACAACCTTACAAGATAGCCCTCGCAGACTTGGAACAAGAACAAGCCAAATTGGAAAAGCTGATTGCTGAAACCGAATTCACCGATGAGGATAAGGTAAATATTCTAGAGCTTGGCGATTTTGTTCGGGCAGGTATACAGGTAGCAGTGGAGGACTTTGCAGAACGGCGACGCAACATCGAACGCCTAAACGTTACTGGGACGCTGGCAATTGAGAACGGCGATCAGGTGTTACACATAGAGTGTGTAGCAGGTAGGAATGCTTTGCAAGTTGCAAACACGACTAGGTGAAGTAGAAATGATTGCTGTGCCCCCTGTAATTCGTGTACTGGCGCACCGTCGCCCCGCTGACCGGGTCCGTATACACCGTCAACTCAGACTCCCAACGCGAACCAAGATTTAGCTTTGCCATATTGCCTCCATAGCAGTGCTTACGCATCCCGACGCGTTCGATGCGCTAACCAACCAAACACAGATCCCAACAGCACGGCCACGCCCGCAACGAGGGCGCCGATTTTCGCCAAGTCTTGTCCAATCGTTGTCTTGGCCGGAACGCCTTCCAGAGGCATGTAGCGCTGGATCGCCATTTTCGACAATTTGACGCTCGTGACGGGACTCACGTGCATCAACGTGCACAAGAGCCGATCTTGCGCCGTCACATAGGTCACCAGACGGCGCTTCATGACCGCATCCCAGAGGCACTGCGCCGCCAACTCAGATGTGACCGGCGCGAAAGCACCCACCTTCTTCAGCATGGCATCCTTCGATACGAACTGTCCCGCCGGAATCTTGTTGTGCTCGAATTCGGTCTCCGTGTTGCCGGGCACGAATTTGATCACATCGATTCCATAAGAGGCGAGCTCAATCGCGGCTGACTGCGAGAAATACGACAAAGCGGCCTTGCTCGCGCCGTACCCCGCCGTATAAATCACCGGCGTCGCTTCGACAATTGAAGAGACGTTGACAATCATCCCATCGTGCTGCGCCTTCATCACCGGGACAACGGCCTGCAAGAGGGCCAGCCCGGCGAACACGTTCAACTCGAAGACGTAGCGCAACTTCTCCAAATCGACCGTGTCCAGCGTACCGGAAATGCCAACGCCTGCATTGTTGACCAAAACGTCGATCCGGCCAAACTCCTCAACCGTTTTCCGCACAAGGTTGTCGATGTCGCTTTGGACAGTCACATCGGTAGGGACCGCCAGCGCCGTGCCCCCGGCAGCGGCAATCTTCGCCGCCAGCTTCTCCAATTTGTCCTGTGAGCGCGCCGCCAGAACGACGGCCCAGCCCTTTCGGGCAAAAAGTTTCGCTGTGGCCGCACCGATGCCGGTGCTCGCCCCGGTAACGACGATAACGCGCATTTCCACTTTATTCTCCTCCATAGATTTCGATATTGTCATACGTCTCAATATGGGTACTCGTACCAATCCAACAAGCCCAACGGCGTCGCCGCGCCGGCGTAGAGAAGCAGGGACGTGTATTTGTCCGCGAAGGGACGGCCCCCACCCTCGCCGTCGATGACTGCGCCACTGTCATCGGCGTATTTGGGACGGTCGCGCGAGAACATTTCATAGTCCGCCGCCGCAAATTGCCGCGTGGCAATTTTGAGGTAACGCGCGTCGCCGGTGATGCGGTAGGCGTGCGTCAACGCTTCCAACAAGTGATACGTGGGCGCAGTCCGCCGCAGCGAAGGCAGTTCCTTGTAGTAGGCCACGCCGTCTGGCCCCAGGCAGTGCGCCAGCAGATCATCCACCGTGGCGACGATCAGCGCCTTCACGCGCTCCGCCAACTCGCCCTCCGGCTCGATGAGTAGGTAGCGCGCGAAGGAGTTCGCCGTGAGGGAAATCATAAACGGCACGCGCGGCATACTGTGACTGGTGTACGGGGCCAGCAACGCGCCGTAGCGGTCGAACCAATCGAGGTACATCGTCACCAGCTTGTGCGCTTCGTCTCGCCAACGCGCCTCGCCCGTGCCGATCCACATCCCCACGAGCGCGCGCAGCGCCCAGCCGCCCTCACGCACCGACGTCTCGCCGGGCGTCTTCATGTGCGGGCGTTCCATATGGCGTAGGATGTTCTCTGCTACCGAGCGCGCCGCGTCGAGCGCCTCACGCCGCCCGGTGAAGAAGTAGTAGTCGAGCAGTCCCTCCGTCCACTCGTGCGAGGGCGTCACACCGCCGGTGACGTGATAGCGCGTGTGGATTTTCAGACCGCCGTGCAGCAGCGGATCGGGGCTGTGGTGGCACAAATCCACGTCGAGCCAATGCCGCGCCGAGACCAGCGCCGAATCCAGCACGCGGCGCTGCCCGGTGAGCGCGTAATAAAGGGCGCAGGCGTGCGGGCGGTCGTACTCGTTGTTGACGAACACGCTATGCCCCTGCCCGCGTCCCTGGTTGGTATACCCGGCGTCGGGCGCGTCGCCGAAGTGGAACATCCCCAGCGCTTTGGGCCGCCCGTCGTGTATCCGGTTGAGGAACGTGAGCAGGCGGTCGGGCAGTTTTTCGGGGAAGAACGTTTCAAGCCAGGGATTGTTGGCGCGGAACCACGCGCGCGACAGCGCCGGGCGGTCGGGCAACTGGAATTGAAGGCTACGCACACTCCCCTCGGTGAGCCGCGCGTCTGGCGCGTGGAAATGCAACTGGATGCGGTGCGTCTTCGCCATTCCCTGGATCACCGGGGCGGGCGGCGCGTCATCAGGATAGAGGCTACAGACGATGCCGCCTTTCGCTACGCGAAGCTTTTTGGGGAAATTCTGGTGCGCCTGGTAGACGGAGAGCATGACGCCGCCGATTTCGTCGCGCCAATCGACCCAAAAATCGCCGTAGAAGCTGTCGATGAAGTGCTCGTTGGCCTGGTAGAGGATCGTCTCGGTATCAATCAGCATCTCCAGCGGCGCGTCATCCGATTCCTGGATCGCGGTACGGTAGTACCCTTGCCCCAAAGCCAGATGCGGCGATTCGGCGCGCGGCTTTGGTTGGAAGGTGAGTATCAAACTCTCCAGAGACAATTCCGCCGCCTCTTCTACATGGATGAACTGGTGCCCAACTTCGATGTAGGGCTTCCCTGCATAGGCCGTGATGCGCCCGCGAAAGTCGAGGTATGGCGTCTTGTCGGCCTTACGGTGCTTCCCCTTGACGAGGATGACCGCGCGCAACGGGCCGGCTTCCTCGATCTCCAGTTCCACAGGACCGGAGACGGTCTTGACAGTCTGCCCATCGCAAGTCAACGTGAATCCTTTAAACGGCGCGGTGTCCCACAGGGCCTCGCCGTTCAGCTTTACGTCGCGCACCGGCAGAAAACCGTCGTTCGGCACAAGAAACGCCAACGGGCCGGTATCCACGTGGATGCCAGCAGACGTCTCGGTTACAACCAAACCTGCCAAGTCTCGGAAGAGTTGATAGGTCTCATCAACGTCGAACGTCAACGTCTTATCCCGGTTGCCCGGCAAATCCGGCTGAAAGTGAACGAGCAGCCACTTGACGCTGCCATCGGGCCACATCGCCAACGTGCGAGCCTGCGTGGGCAACACCGCATCGCCGTCGCGGATGACGAAGTGCGCCGGATCGGTCAACGCACCCGCCGCAAACGGGATGCTCACCGTCACCGGTTCAACGCGGCGGTCGAACTGCGAAATCTTCTCAAAGTACAGGGTATTCATTTTACACTGGCACGACGGCAATACAGTCTACTTCGACGTCGATACCGCCGGGCAATTGCGCCTGCACGGTCGTGCGGGCTGGGTACGGCGCGGTAACGTAGGTCTTGTACACCTCGTTCATCGCGGCGAAGTTCTTCATATCGGAGAGAAACACGCCCACCCGCACGACGTTCGCCCACGAAGTTCCAGCGGCTTCCAACAGAACGGTGAGGTTCTCGAAGACCTGCTTCGCCTGCGCGCCGACGTCGTTTTTGTCGAACGTGCCGGTCTTGGGATCGATGGGCCCCTGCCCGGAGATGAAGACCAGCGGCCCATCGGCCACAATCGCCTGAGAGTACGGGCCAATCGGCTTGGCCCCTTTTTCGGTGAAGATTTGTTTACGCATCGTATGCCTCCTAACGTTGTATTTTTGTCAACGGATTGAACGGATGAAACGGATTTTCCCTCCAATCATCAGGTTGTGACGATTGCCAAAGAAAACCCATCATACCCTTTGCTGCCGACCGTTTGGATAGCGGTTGCGGATAGACGCGGATTCTTTGCCATGAGATCGAAGAAACGACGAACACCAAGGATATTGGCATCTGTGCTGGTCGGATCGGCGACCATACCATCACGAATAACATTGTCCCCGATGATGACAGTGCCAGGGCGCGAGAGTTTCAACGACCAGTCCAGGTACTCAGGATTGCCCGATTTGTCAGCATCGATGAAAATGAAGTCAAATGGCGCAAGGCCTTCTCGAGATAACGACGGTAGGATTTCTATGGCTATACCAACACGAATATCGACAACGTGGGACAATCCCGCTCTCGCAACGTTGTTTCTGGCAATCTCGGCAAAATAAGGGTTAGCTTCTATGGTAATGAGACTGCCACCTTCTGGCAGAGCACGGGCAAGCCAGATCGTACTATAGCCACCAAGCGTGCCCAATTCAAGGATTTTCCGCGCCCCCTGCATTTGCGCAAGAATCTGTAGAAACTTACCCTGATTTGGGGCAACGTTGTGTTGTGGCAAACCGGCTCTTGCACTCTCACGAAGGGCGTCATCGAAAGTCGCATCAGGTACAATGAGACGGTCACATATGTAGGCATCCACAGCAGACCATGTTTCTTGACGCATGCACGCTCCCGAACTGGCAAACTTATCACAGCAACTCCGGCGCGTCGCTACAGATGGCATCCACACCAACGCGGCGCAGGGCAACGATCTCCTCCGGACGCTCTTCATGCCAGCAGACAATGCCCAGATTGGCCTCACGCACGCGGGCTATCCACTCCGGGGTCAACAGTGCGCTCGGATTCGGGAAACGCTCCCAACACGGGTGTACGAACGTCGCCTTGACGGATTGCGCCAGCTTGACGGCATCCACGGACGGTGCGTTGAAGAGGATCGCGGTCATCAGCTTGGGTTCGATGTCCTTGACCGTCGCCAGCCAGTCTGGACGGAAGGAGGTGAGGATGCAGTGCCCGCCGTACTTCTCATCGCGCAGTGTCTTGATCACGGCTTCGATAACCCCGCCGTCCTTGATTTCGATGTACGCGCCGAGGTTTTCCTCAATGCAGAGTTTCAGTGCCTCGATAAAGGTGGGGATGCGCTCACCCTGCCCCAGTTCAATCGCGCGCAGGTGCTCCAGTGTGCTGTGCTGCACAGGCCACACCCGCCCGTCGCCATCGATGAGATACGCTTCATGCGCCAGCACAACGTGGCCGTCCGCAGTCTGCTGCACGTCGAACCCCACCATATCCGCGCCCAGCGCCGCCGCTTTGCGGATGCCGAGCAGCGTGTTATCCGGCGCGTGCGCCCGCGCGCCACGATGTCCGATACGCAGGAAGCGATAATCCGAGGGCGGAATCTCCCGTGCCAGTTGGTCGAGGATCGCATTGACACGGCCTGGCATCCAGTCGCGTAGCGACTCCCACGGGACGAGCATTTCTTCGGTAATGGAAAAGGTCAAGGAGAAGTCCCAACTCGGCTCGAAGGCACGTTGCGCGAGGTAGGTATGCACCAGCCGCGTCTTGAGCGGCGCCGGCCTGACGTGCCTCTGGATGTACTTCGCCAGCAGCACGCCCCCCACCCCCGCCAGGTCGCGCGTCTCCGAGCGTTTAAACTCGGCGCAGCGCTCCTTGAACCAGTCGGGCGTCGGCGCGAAGGCGTGTTTGCCCGGCTCGCTATAAACGACGAAATGGTCGCCCTCCAGCGCCAGGTGACCTTCGTGGCGCATATCGTGATGATCGCCATGCCAGCTTGCTTCGACGCGCACGACATGGCCATCCGCGCCCACGTATACCCAGATGTGTTCCAGCTCGTACAGGTGGCCGATGTCCCAATCCCACCAGATCGCGTACTCGATGGCGAATGTGGCGCGCGGGCCATCCGGTGGCGCAAGGTCGATCTTACGTCCCTGGCGGAACGACGGCGATTCGCCGGTTTCACGGAAGATTGTGTAACCCGCCGTCAGTGGCAAGAACGGTTCGCGGGCGTCGAAACGCAGGATCGGCGCGTAGCGAGCGACCAGGGCGCGGTCGGCGGGGTTTTGGGGAACGTCAAACAAGGTTGTTAGCGGTAGATTGATGCCATCCATTTTGAAGTTTAGTCTTCCTCTTCCTCAAACTTCAACCGCATCGCCTGCTCCCCGTAGCCGATGTACATCTCTTTCACGGGGAAATTCGCCACGCAGTAGGGATTTTCATAGTGTTGGAAACCGGTGATCGGCTCGTCGACGCCGTTGCGCTGCAGCGGACCTTCCCAACCGAAGGCCAGCGTGTCGCCGCGCAGAGTGTTCATCCGGACGGAGGGGCCGTCGAAGGCGATATCGAGCGCGAGGACTTTCTCCTGGAATGTCTTGAAGTCGCCATCAAGCGCGGCGCGGCCCAGGTGACACAGCCACACGTTCGGCGAACCGTAGGAACGCAGTTCGCGGTGCGAGGTCAGTCCGGCGGTCATCAACGTGAGGCAATGCGATGCGGTGAGCGCCAGGTAGCCGTTCCCCTGGCGCGCGAAAGCCCACGTGCGCCCGCGCGCATCGTCACACAAAACACCCTCATCGAAAGCGTATTTGGGGAAGTAGGCGTGCGTGAAACCCATCCAGTCGTCGTCCGGCAGCTTGTGGATGGCGATGAGCACGTCCTTCCACTGCGCCACACGCGGCAGGATGACGTTCCCGTGCCAGAAGTTGGGGCGATGCGATCCTTCCTCGCTCATGCACGGCGGATGTGTGACGAATACAACCGCCGCCGGCCCAAACGTGGCCTGCCAGATGTGCTGCTGGAAACCCTTCTCGCCGGGATGATAGTCCTGTGCGGAAGAGAGCATATAGTCCGGCGTTTTGTAGGTCACTTTGTTGACCTCGTCGCCGAGCGAGCCAGAGGCCGTCCACAGCGCCGTATCGCCCACGTGACGCTCGCGGTTCCACATCTCGTCGGGCAGATCGGCGGCGATGTTCGCAATGAGGACGGGCAGCTCGTAACCCTGCATACACGCCACGCTGACCGTGCCCATGATGCGATTGTTGAATACGCCCATCCCCCACAGGACGTTGGTGATGCCCGACGTCCCTTCCAGATAAGCTCCCTTGATGAGTGGAGCATACGTGCGCCCGTGCGTCGAGCCGAAGACACCCTTGTACGAGTTCACGGCGATGCTGAACAGCATCTTGTCCATCAGCACGTTCGCCATCTCCCAGACGGGTTCCGATTCGGCTAGATCGATCAGGTGTGAGAGCGCCAGGATGTCTTCCTCGAAATAACAGTTTGAGTCCCATTCCTTGAAGCCGTGAACGCCGCGCTCGTACAGCCATTCCAACACCAGTCGCTCGCCCTTCTCGCGGTGCCATTGCCCGGTCTGCCCGGCGTTGGAAAAGATGCGGTCAGGGTACAGTTGCCCGGCCAAAATTTCCGCCGTGTGGAAGAGGATGCTGTGATTCTCAGTGGTATAGCACATCGCGTCGCTGCCCGGTTCGTCGTGCCAGTATTTGAAGTTGAGGATACAGTCCTCGATAGGTTGCTTGAGTTCTTGCGGGAACTTTGGATCGTCCCCAAAACGGTACACCATCCCCAAAAGCCCTACCAGATAGAAGTCGCTGCAATCCTTGCGTTGGTTGATGCCGTCAATTGCGTCAAGGATCGCCTTGACCGATACGTGCTGCCACCAATCGACCGCCATCTTCGCAATCTCGGAAAAGATGTCGGCCTCCAATCGCGCCGCTGCGACCAGACCGTCCTGGCGGCGTTGATCGTAGGTTCCATAAGGCGCTTCGTGATAGCGGTTCAGGCCGAGACCCGCCACGGTGAGTGTGCGCGTGATGCGCATGTTGCCCTCGTAATACTCTGGCGGCTGCGGCATTAACTTCAGATGTAAGGAGCCTGCAGGAAATTCGTAGACCTTGCCGAGTGATTTCCGCTTCCCCCCCTTTGCGTCCACCTTACCCTCGGCGTAGATGCGTCCGTTGGGCGTTTGGACGCGCAGGGCAAGGCTGGCCGACTCAGGCATATCGAGCGGCCAGCGGATGACGAATTCCGCGTCGCGGTCGAACACGTCCTGAGTGAGGTATGCGGCTTCAAAGACCGCCTCCAACGTGTTACGGCGTTCCACGGGATCAATCGCCGTGGGCAGGTAGACTGCGTACGCTTCGTCGGCGATCGGCGTGAGGCGCAGCGCCATCACGAAAGGACACGCGCGCGCGGCAACAGCTTCGAGTCGCACAAGGATGCGGTTGCGACCTTCGCTGAGGTGCGCGGTGAACGTGACGCTGTGCGGGGGTTGGTGGTGGAAGTGTTCGTGGCGGTGGATGTGAACGTCGTTCAGCCACACATCCGCCGGCCCGTTTGTCGTCAGGACGAATGTGACGTCGCGCGCGGCCTGGCTCTCGACTTCGGCGTAGGCCCACGCCCGCAGATAAGTCGTAAGGTGATGAAAGGCCGTGAGATCTACAAAGTGATCGTCCAAACAGCGGATGTAACGCCAATGGTCTTCAAAGCCCTCCATCCGCACCACACCGTCGGTCAACGGGCCGGGTTCGACAGGCTGATCCGTGATACCATGTTCCGGCGTGTAGTAGTGACGGACAATCTGCAATTTATAGTCACGGCCGGTGAAGCGGTCGAGGGCCTCCACTTGAATGGCCTGCGGCCCGACGACGAGCCAGTTGTGAATGTAGCCGTCGTGAAGATCGTAACGCACGTAAGCAATAGGCATGAGATAAAACTCCTTATCGAGAAGTCATTTTCGCGAACCCTATACCTTCAGGCCAGCCATAAAGGCAATGGCTGGCCCTTGTCATGTAAGGTGCCGGCATAGAGCAGACGATAACTATCGTGGACGTAAAACTGTCCGAATTGCCTGGTGGGCAACACATCGATCAACCGTGTTGCCAGATTGTCGGCCATCGGTTCGTCCAGCCCGGAGGCCACGTCGTAATCGAAGTAAATGGCCAGATCGCGGTCGGGGTCTTCGCGGATCGTCACGCCGTACTTCTTGGGACTGCAGGCCACCGGCGAATAGCGTTCCAGCAGAAACGCGCCAGGTGAGGCCGAGTGAACCGCGTCCTGATGCGCGTAGACGAAATTCACGGTCGCCTGCGCTTCCTCCATCGTCTCCCCGGGAAAGCCGAAGAAGAAAAAGGTGTGGTTCCAGATACCGGCGGCGGTGCTGTCGCGCAGGATGCGGCTCATCACCGGTAACTGGGTCCCCTTGACCATGCGCTTCATCGTGCGTTCGGCAGCGGTTTCCAGGCCGAAGAGCAACATCCGGCAGCCACCCTGCGCCATCTGTTCCAGTAGATTGCGGGTGAGCGCCGCGTCGAAGCGCACGCAGCCGCACCAATGCACAGGCGACCCCGCCTCCGCCAGTTGCGCCGACATCGCCTTGAGGTTACGCGGCGTAATGGCCTCGTCGGCGAAGAAGATGTGGCGCGCGCCGTACTTTTCGTGTAGCGCCAGCATGTGCTCCACCACGAGATCGGCGTCCAGTTGGCTGAACGTGCCCGGCCCGCCGTAGCCCACATTGCAGAACCCGCATTTGCCGTGATAACAGCCGTGCGCGCTCAACAACGGCAGTACCGGCGTGGGGACGAGATAGCGATCCAGCGGCAGGCCGTCGAAGTCGGGCAGCAGGTCGGGATGCGGCTCTACCACCACGGGCGTGCTGCGGATGACGCCGGAGTCGTTGAAAATCAGGTTGGGGACTTTGGCAAGGTCGCCGCCGCCGTCGAGCGTTTCCGCCAGACGCAACAATGCCGTTTCTCCATCGAAGACAACGGCGCTGTCGAACAGGCGGAAAATCGCCGGAACTCTCGGCAGTTGCTCACGCAGCATTGAGATGTGCGGACCGCCGACAGTGATATGGCACGGCAATCCCGCCGTCTTGATCAAATGCCCCAACGTCATCCCGGCGATCATCTGATCCAATGTAGGGATCGAGATACCGACGATGTCCGGCTGCTCGCGGACAATGTCGGGAAGCACGCGCCGGCGGAAGAAATCGAGGAAGATGTTGCGCTGTGGGTCTTCAACGATGGACAGCAAACTTCGGCTGCTATCTGCCGGAACGGGCGGCGCGAAATTCGTCAAGCCGATTCCGGTGGGCGCAAAGGGCAACGCAGCCAGGTCAAGACTCTGTGCCAGGGTAAGAAACGCCGGCAGGCTGGCCTCGCCATCGAAGAAAGCCGAGCTGCGGAAAAGCGCTTTTGCGCCCTCCACCTGAGCAGCCAATCGCGGACCATCCACCAACGCAGCGCGCAGGGATTGAGCCATTGGACCGGAATTCGCAGCCAATCGTTCGCGTAGGCTCGCCAAGACGTCATTCAATGTTGCGCGTGTGAGCAGAGCATCGAAGAACTCAACGTTCAGATCACGCTGGATGACCTCGACACCATGAGCGCGCAGGTAGGCCGTGAGCGTCGGCAAGGCCAGATGTGGCATCGCCGGAACCCAGTGTGGAGGAAATAACAGTAGGATTTTCATATTCATTCATGAAACACAATGCGTGAAAAGCCAATCGCATCTCACGCATTATGGTTTCGGCATCACAGATTGACATCGAAAACTACGCTGTCACTCTCCCCAGGACGCCCATCAGTTGAAGTTCTTCTGCGCGATGACAACTGACGAAGTGTTCCGGTTCGAGTTCGCGCAGTTCTGGGCCTTCGGTCGAGCAGCGGTCGATGGCATACTGGCAACGGGGGTGGAAGTAGCAGCCGCTCGGCGGATTGGCCGGGTCAGCGACATCGCCCTGTAACACAATCGGCTCGGTACGCAGGCGAGGATCCGGCTTCGGCACCGCCGACAGCAGCGCTTCCGTGTACGGATGCAGGGGATGTCGAAAGAGGGCGTCTGTCGTAGCGGCCTCAACCAGCTTGCCGACGTACATCACGGCGACACGGTCGCTGATGTGTTCTACCACGCTCAAGTCGTGCGACACGAACAGGTAGGTCAACCCGAACTGTTCCTGCAAGTCTTGCAGCAGGTTTAAAGTCTGCGCCTGGATCGAGACGTCCAACGCCGAGACCGGTTCATCGCACACCACCAATTGCGGATTCAACGCCAACGCGCGCGCCACGCCGATGCGCTGCCGCTGTCCACCGCTGAAGGCGTGCGGATAGCGCGTCATGTACTCCGGGCGCAACCCCACCACCCGCAGCAATTCCGCCACACGATCCTGGAGCTCCCCACCCTTCGCGACCTTATTGACCAGCAGGGGTTCGCCGACAATTTGCAGCAGCGTCATGCGCGGATTGAGCGAGGAATAGGGGTCCTGAAAGATCATCTGCATATTCTGGCGCAACAGCTTGAGTTGGTGTCTATCCAAATCCGGCACGTTGACGCGCCCCATTTGCTGATCGTTGAACCAGATTTCGCCAGCGGTAGGTTCGTAAGCGCGCAGGATTAAGCGCCCGGTGGTGGTCTTGCCGCAACCACTTTCGCCTACCAGTCCCAACGTTTCTTGCTCTCGGATAAAAAAGCTCACACCGTCAACAGCTTTGACGTGACCAACAACTTTGGTGACAAGGAAGCCTTTCTGAACCGGGAAATGCTTCTTCAAGTCATTCACTTCGAGCAGAATGGGGTTGCGCGATTCAGGAATCGCTGTAGCTGCATGTGCAGGGGTTGTATTCTTCAGTGCTTCAGTCATAGTCGTTTTCCTCAGGTTTTACGTGAATATACGCGTCGAATACTATTTATTAGACGCCCGTGCAGGCCAAACAGCGCACTTTGTGGCCCGGCGCAACTTCAATCATCTGCGGTTCGGTCTGATCGCATTGCCCCGCAACCATCTCACTGCAGCGTGGATGGAACGGACACCCTTTCGGCAGCGCGTACGGATCCGGCACCATCCCCCGGATCGACGCCAATCGCCGCTGCCCGGCGCCACGCCGTGCCGTTTTCTGTCCCAAACGGGGGATCGACTGCAACAAGGCCCGCGTGTAAGGATGCTGTGGATCATAAAACAGCGTGTCCACTTCCGCCTGCTCCACCACCTTTCCCATATACATCACGACAACGTTCTCCGTCATCTGCGCGATGACGCCCAGGTTGTGTGTGATATACATGATCGCCATCCCCAACTCATCCTGCAGTTGCCGCATTAACTTCAGGATTTGCGCTTCCGTCGTCACATCCAACGCCGTCGTTGGTTCATCCGCAATCAGCAAACTCGGATGACACGAGAGCGCCATCGCGATCATCGCCCGCTGTCGCATCCCCCCGCTCAACTGATGCGCGTACTCATCAATCGTCCGGTCCGGCAGCGGCATACCCACCAGATCGAGCATCTCTATAGCCAGTTCCCGCGCCGCCGCCTGATCCAGGCCCTGATGCAACCGAATGGCCTCCCCAATCTGGTTCCCGATCGTGTGCACCGGACTCAGCGACGTCATCGGCTCCTGAAACACCATCGCAATCTCCGCCCCGCGAATGCTGCGCATCTCGCTGCTCTGCGGTTCCATCTGCGTCAGATCAATCGTCTGCTCCACACCTTTCACCTTGCGATGATACAGAATCTCACCCCCGACCGTCTTTCCCGGCTTGGGCACGATGTTGAGGATCGAACGCGCCGTCACGCTCTTCCCGCAACCGCTCTCTCCCACCACACCCAGCGTCTCCCCACGATGGATGTTAAAGTCCACCCCATCCACCGCGTGCACAGTTCCTTCGTCCAGAAAGAAATACGTCTGCAGATTCTTCACTTCTACGAGTAATTCTCTGTTATTATTCACGGTTGTTCTCCTAGTTTAGTTGTAAGTTACAAGTTGAAAGTTAGCTTACAATTCCAACCTTCAACCTTCAACTTGAAACTTTCAACTATCTTGCATACGGATCTGCCGCGTCGCGCAAACCGTCGCCGAGGAAGTTATAAGCAAAGACGGTCAGGACAACACAAACCGCCGGACCAAACAACAACCACGGGGCCAAAATTAACGAGCGCACATTCTGCGCTTCCTGCAGCAGCACGCCCCAACTGATGGCCGGCGCGCGCAACCCCAGACCGAGATAACTCAACCCGGTCTCACCCAGAATTTGGCCGGGGATTGAGAGCGTCAGACTGGCGATGATGTGACTCAAGAATGAGGGCACCATATGGCGCAAAATAATACGCATCTCGCTCGACCCACACAAGCGCGCTGCCAGTACGAAGTCATCCTGACGCAAAGAGAGGAAGCGACCTCGCACCACCCGCGCCATCCCCGTCCAGCCGACGAGTGAGAGAATAATTGTGATACCAAAGTACATCTTTATGACTGGCCAGTCGGCGGGCAAAGCGGCACTGAGCGCCATCCACAAGGGAATCGTGGGAATGGTGCGGATAAACTCGATGACCCGCTGAATGATCGTATCCACACGACCGCCGTAGTAGCCGGAGATGCCGCCCAGCACAATACCAAGCGCCAGGCTCAGGAAAACGCCGACCAGACCGATGGAGAGTGAGAGGCGTGCCCCGTAGCAAAGGCGGGAGAAAAGGTCGCGCCCCATCCGGTCGGCGCCGAGGAGAAAGACCGCCTGGTCTTCGACATCTGGCGCCAGTCCGAACAGATGGGTCTCGGTCGCAAAGAGGCCCCACAGTTTATAGGGTTCACCCTTGACGAAGAAACGAAGGGGGTACCTGGTCTCGGGGTTCTCGGCATAGATGTCCCGCAGCGTCTCCGGATCCTTCGAACGGTCACGATGGTAGATGAAAGGGGTGTGCAACTTGCCCATCGTATCAAAAATGCGAACGGGGGTCGGCGGAGCCATCTTGTAGCGGATGAAGTACGCCTCGGGATCGTAAGGTGCGACAAATTCACAAAAGGCGCCAATCACATAAAACACGATCAGGATGATACCGCCCATGATCGCCATCTTGTGCTTGCGAAATTTCCACCACATCAGTTGCCATTGGCCGGCAACATAGAGGCGTTCCTCCTCTTGCGCGAGAACAGGCTCCACGCCGAGCACTTCGAGGGGTTCCATCTCATCAATTGGGGGCGGACAGGCTTCCGCCTCGGCCATAACCGGGCTATTGCGCAGGTCGTTATCTTGCGGTTCTGGGATCGTCATCATTAGCCCTCCATACGGATGCGGGGATCAACCCACGCGAGCAAAACATCGGAGATCAGCGTCCCGATGACGGTCAGCACGCTCACCAAGAACAGAAAACTGCCGGCCAAGTACATATCCTGAGATCGCAGAGCGCGCAGCATCATTGGGCCGTTCGTCTGTAAACCGAGCACCACAGCCACCAGCGTTTGCCCACCGATCAAATTCGCCAACGTCCAACCAACGGTGCTGAAGAAGGGATTCATCGCCACCCGCACCGGATATTTCCACACCAGCTTGCGCTCCTTCACGCCCTTGGCGCGCGCGGTCTCCACGTAAGGTTTGTTCAACTCGTCCAGCACGTTGGCGCGCGTTGTGCGGATGCTGCCGGCCGTGCTTTCAAAGGCGATCACGATGACAGGAATCCATAGGTGTTTCAGCATGTCGACAAACTTGGCCCAGCTCCATGGGGCAAGGATATACTCTTCGGAAAACAGGCCGCCGACGTTCAGCCCTAACTGGCGCATGGCGACCAACATCACCACCAGGGCGATCATAAATCCCGGTGTGCCGGCTCCGATGAAACTAATCGCCGAGAAGATATAGTCAGGGATCGAGTATTGGTGTGTGGCCGAAAACACTCCCACCGGAATGGCAATAAACCAACTCACCGAAATAGCGACCAACGAAAGGAACACCGTCAGCGCCATTTTTTCCCAGATCAGCTCCTTCACCGGCTTGCGCCATTCCATGGATTGCCCCCAGTCGCCGCGCAGGAGGATGCCGGACATCCATTTGTAGTATTGCACGTAGATAGGCTGCCCCAGGCCGTACCTCTGCCTAAGCGATTCGAGTTCGGCCTCGTCCACAGCATCACCGGTCGCGCGCAATGTCGCCGCATACGACGTCAGGTAGTCGCCAGGAGGAAGTTGAATAATGATGAAGGAAAGCATCGAGACAACAATCAGGGTAGGAATCATCATACCGATACGGCGGAGAATGTAACCTAACATGCTTCACCTCTACACTATGGATTAGGGAGTAGGGAGTAGGGATTAGGGAGTAGGGAATGAGAAGCAAACGGCTCAAAGTGCGCCTGCTTCTCATTCCCCACTCCCTACTCCGGCAAGTTGGAGGGCAGACCCGCAAGGGGTCCACCCTCCAGATGTACCGTCTAACAGATTAAGCGGTGTGTTTCTCCGGGTCGTCCCAGAAGAAGGACTCGGATTGCAAGAATTGTTCGTCGCCGGTGGTGTCGTCGTTCGGGTAACCGGCGAGAACGTTCATGAAGCCATTCTTGGCAATGGTCGGCGCGGGCATCTCGCCCAGGATGCCGATCATGGGCAACTCCTCGGCCCAGATATCCAGAATGCCCTCAAACAACTTGACCTGCTTCGCCGGATCGGGTTCCACCGAAACCTGGTTGTCCCAGATGTCCCAGATCTTGTAGATGAAGTGACCATCCGGCGGCTTGACGCCATTAACATCCTCGTTGTCGTTGTAGTAGAAGCCATAACCAGGGCACCACGGGCGGTCGGGCTGCACGCCACGGAAAATGATGGCGCCTGGCACCAACGGGAGGACCGTGCGGTCGCCGCCCCAGTAAGCCGCCTCGATCTCGTTGGCGCTATAGTGCTCGGAGTACAGAGCGCGCTCGAAGTACTTGTACGTCGCCTTGATGCCGACGGCCTCCAGGTACTTGCAGACCAGTTGCACGGAGTCTTCGTCCGGTGTGCCCGTATCGGCAGTTCCTTCCACGATGAAGCTGATAGGGGTGCCATCCGGGAACAGACGAATGCCGTCAGCGCCCTTCTTGTCGTAGCCAGCGCCATCCAGCAAGGCGTTGGCTTTGTCGGGGTCATACTCGATGTAGGCTTCAGAAAGCTTGGGGTAGTAGCTAGGCGACATCGGCAGCGGGCTGTACTGGCGCGGCTTCAACATGCCGTTCCAGACCAGCTCATTGATTTCGTCGCGGTTGATCGCGTGGGAAACAGCGATACGCACGTCACGGGTATTGAAGAACGCATTGAGCTGCGGATTCTTGGTGGACAGGTTGAGCTGCAGCGCCTGGTGACCAGCGGAGACGCCCAGAAGAACCCGGTAATCACCGTTGGCTTCGTTTTCCTTGTACAGCGTATAGTTGCCGAAACTGAGGTGACGGTATTGGTAGTCAATCTCACCGTTGATGACCCACATGTTGAGCATCTCAGCGTTCTCGAACAGGCGGTGGGTGACGGTGTCAATGTAGGGAGTCTGATTGCCCTCGGGATCGACACCATAGTAGTAAGGATTGCGCTCCATCACAAAGCGCTCTTCGGCCAGCGAACCCTTCAGCAAGAACGGCGTGATCTGCGGGCGCTCCGGGTTCAGGTCAAAACGGTTTTTGAAGTCGTTGAAAAAGGGAACCCAACTGTCGAAGCCAGCGTCTTTGATCTTGGCCTCCAAAGCTGCCTTATCGTCCACCAGACCTATGTGCCACTGCTGCATGTAGTATCCGGGTGTCAACCAGCCGTTGATGCTGCGCGTGCCGCCGCCTTCGTAGAACAACATCGGCTTGGGTAGGGCAAACTTGAGCACCACGGTGTAGTCATCCGGGAATTCCATTTCGCAGGTAATCCACTTACCATCTGGCCCGCGGCTGGCGTGCGACTGCGGGGGTGTGGTGGTCAACTCTGCATTCAAGACCTGATTTTCGTAGAACCACTTGAAGTGTTCGCTCGTCAGCTCTACGCCATCGGAGAACTTGACGCCCTTGCGCAGGTGGAACGTCCAGGTCTTGGTGTCTGCCGAGACTTCCCAGCTCTCGAGCAGTTTGGGCTTCATATTGAGGTCTTTATCGAACCAGGCCAGCGTTCGGTCGTTGAGCTTGGTGGGGCCCCAGCGGTCGGAGACGCCGTTGAAAGCACGCCGCCAATTGCCGCCATACTTACCGATGCTCTCGGCAACGTCGACGATGTAGGGGTTCATCGGTAGGCGCTCATCCACCGGGGGCAGGGTGCCGGCCTCGACCAGCTTTGCCAGCATCGGGGCTTCCTTGAACTTGGCTGATTCTGCAGTGACAGCCGGTTCAGAAGCTTTGGTTTCTTCAGCCTTGGGTTCTTCCTTAGGCTCTTCAGTCTTGGGGACTTCCGTCGCCTTTGGGGGTTCTACTGTCGGCGCAGTCGTCGCCATAGGAGTTGGCTGCTTGCACGCCGTGAGCGCCACGCTCGCCGTCGCCAATGCCGAGACTTGCAAAAACTCGCGCCGTGTTAGCTTGCGTTTCTCTTCCATCTGAATTCAACCTCCTTGTTTTATCTATAGTTTTGGACTATGTTGTGGAATCTAGTACCTGTGCGGATTTTGATACTGTGTGCATCGAATCGATATGTCACCTCCTCTCCCTTTACGGTCTGCTGCATATAGACTGCTGTGAGACTGATGCATGGTTCCAACATACAGAAAAAGGTACCCGAAGCCCTGTTCGATCCAGGTCAAAGATGCTCTTAAATAATCATAGCAGGAATCCCCAATTAGGAAAGTGGCAATCCATGCCCACCAACAAGCTCCCAACTCTCTTTACATTCATCGTGAGCGGTAACGTGAGCGTTCACGTTACAATACTATTATAATAAAGACTGCGTAGCTTGTCAACAGTATGCTGGGAATCAGAATTTCGTCGCTAAAGTGGTATTTTAAAAGTGATATCACACACAATCAGCCCGAGGCAGCGTAAACCAGAATGTACACCCCACCCCCGGCTTGCCCGCACCTTGCACACCAACCTGGCCGCCAAGTTTTTCGATGATGCGCTGCACGATGGACAATCCCAGACCATGCCCCTCAGCTTTTTCCTGGTGAAAGCGCGTGAAGGGGGTAAACAACTGAACACATTCCTCGGGGAGCAGGCCAGGACCATTGTCCCGAATCCAGAAAACGATTTTGCATTCGGGATTTTGGATTTTGGCAAGTTGCTCCGAATCCAGATCCAACGATCCCGACTCAGAAGTCCCAAAACCAAGCGTGATGCGCGGTGGAAGGTTCACGTCAGCGTCACCCCCGTATTTGATGGCGTTGCTGATCAAATTCCCCCACACGATGCCAATCCAGGCAGCGTAACCGGAGGCCACGGGCCAGGTCTCCGGCACCACAATCTCCGCCTGAGATTCCTGAATGCGCGGTTCAAGATACGTAAGCGTTTCGGCGACGATCGTCCCCGTATCCAACGGGCCGATTTCGAGGGCGTCGAGCTGGCGCACACGGGCGAACAGCAACAGTTCATCGATGATGTCGCGTATCTTGTAGCCAGTGACGGTGATACGATGCAGGTTCTCGGCGACCTGTTCGGGGTCCATCCGCGTGAAGCGCGACTCCAGCAAACTGCTAAAGCCGACGACGGCGCTCAACGGGTTCTTCAGGTCGTGGGCAACCGTGCGCGCGAAGGCGTTGAGATCGGCGTTGCTGGCTTCCAATTCGGCGTTGGCGGTGCGCAATTCCTCATTTGCCGCTGCCAACTGCCGCTGCAAGGCATAGAGGGTAAGGTGGGTTTTCACCCGCGCCAGCACTTCCTCGATCTGAAAAGGTTTAGTGATGTAGTCCACACCGCCGAGTGTGAACGCCTTGATCTTATCTTCAGTCTGATCCAGCGCGCTAATGAAAATGACTGGGACGTCACGCGTCTGCGGATCGCCTTTGAGCGCGGCGCAGACTTCGTAACCGTTCATGCCAGGCATGTTGATGTCCAACAAGATCAGGTCGGGCGGCACGGTACGCGCGGCGGTCAGGGCCAGCCTGCCGTTGGGCGCAGGGCGGACTTTGTAGCCCTGTTGGGTCAACATGCCTGCGAGCAAGCGCAGGTTGGCAGGCGTGTCATCAACGACGAGAATGTCGCCGGTTGCAACGGCACCCAAATGCTGAGGTAACGTATCCACGATGCTATTCCTCCAAGAACTTTATAAGTTGCAGGTTTCAGGGTAAGGGATGGTTATTCCCCTTGTTGCGCTGCAAGTTGAATGATTTTCTCGTAATCGAAGTTGTGCACCCACTGCGACAGGACTTCGGCCAGGTGCGGGGCCAGGGGACGGATTTCGGCGATGAGCGCCGCGATGCGTCCGGCATCCAACGTCACCGCGGCCTGTTGAAACTCGGCCTGCCATGAAGGCGAAAGCGCCTGCAACGCAGCACGCAGCGACTCCGCTGTCGCAGCTTCATCCGCCGCAGCAACGCCGGTTGGCGCTACGACTAGGCCAGCGTCCATTGCCTCGTACACAAATTGTACACCCAAATGGCGCGTCAGAATGTCGAAGACCTCGTTCTCACGGAACGGCTTGCGCACGAAATCATCGCAACCAGCCGCGAGGATGGCGTCGCGGTCCTCCTCGAAGGCGCTGGCGGTCAAGGCGACGATGATCGCCGTGCGCCCCAAGGCCCGCGCGCGGTCTTTGATCTGCCGGGTGGCAGCGTAACCGTCTAGCACCGGCATGCGCATATCCATCCACACCAGATGCGGCTGCCAGCTTTCCCACACCTCGACTCCCTCCTGCCCATTGACCGCACAGCGCATGTCAAAGCCGAACGGTTCCAGCAGCTTGACGAGCACGTCGCGGTTGGCGGGTTGATCTTCAACCACCAACAAACGATAAGGCCCGCCGTCGGGAGCGTGCTGATCTGGCGCGAGGCCGGTTACGCGGCGCTGCGCCTGTTCGACGTGCACTTCGACGGCGTCGGCTTCGGCCAGGTTGACCGGAACCTGCACGCGGAAGATGCTCCCCTCCCCCACCACACTGGATACGGACAGTTCGCCGTGCATCAAAGCGACGAATTGGCGGCTGATGGGCAGTCCCAGACCGGTCCCTTCCTGCGATTTGCGTCCGCTGGCAGTTTGGATGAAGGGATCGAAAAGAAGGCGCATTTCTTCCTGAGCGATGCCGGGGCCGGTGTCTTCTACCTCGATGTGGAGTACGGAGTAGGGAGCAGGGAGTAGGCTTGATTGAGTTGTTTCGTCTCCCTCACTTCTTACTTCGTACTCCTTACTCCCGACGCGCAGCGTGACACCACCCTCATCCGTAAATTTCACGGCATTGCTGAGCAAATTCATCAAAACCTGGCGGATTTTACTCTCGTCGGCGTAAATGTACTGGGGTACGTCGGGCGCGATGTCGAGGATGAGACTCAGCCGCTTGTTGGCCGCGCGCATGGCGAACATTTCCTGCAAGCCCACCAACAGCCGGTGCAGGTCAAAGGCGTTCTCCTGCAACGTCGCGCGCCCGGCCTCGATCTTGGACATCGTCAAAACATCGTTGATCAAGCCAAGCAGGTGTTCACCGCTGCGCCCGATGGTGTCCAGGTAATCGCGCTGCGTGGGCGCGAGTTGTGGATCGCGGGCCATCAGTTGGGAGTAGCCCAGGATCGCGTTGAGCGGCGTGCGCAACTCGTGGCTCATGTTCGCCAGGAAGATGCTCTTGGCACGGTTCGCCTCCTCAGCCGCCCCACGCGCTTCTTCGGCGGCCTCTTTGGCCATCTCCAACTCGGCCGTCCGCTCGGCGACGCGCTGTTCCAGATGCGTGTAGGATTCGCGCAGGCGCGCCGACATGCTGTTGAACTGCGTCGCCAGGGCCTCGATTTCGTCACCGGTGGAGACCTCAATCGTCTGATTGAAGTCGCCGGCGGCCACTTCCTGGGTCGCCGCGGTCAGTTTCTCAATCGGTGAGGTCACGTGCTTAACGCTCTTGGCAATCATCACCGCCGGAACGACAAGCCCCGCCAGAAAGAGCAGCACCAGTATGGGCTGGAAAGCGCGCATATCACGGGTGAGCACCCGCCAATCGTCTTCCCGAATGAGGCCCCAATTTGTGTTTGGGATAGCGGCAAAACTGGAAATCGTGTCGGGGCCCAGGAAGTCCTTGACACGCACCGCGTTGCCCTCACCGCTGAGCACCAACTCCACCACTGCCTCAGAGGAGAAATCTGCCCCGATATAGTCAGAATCGGAATGATAGATGACACGCCCGTTGCTGTCCACCAGATAGACCCTGGCGCTGCTATCGACTGGCAGCAATTGGACGATGGACTCACTATAGCGGTTTTGTTCGCCGGGTCTCCAGGACATCAATTCTACATTCAGGCCAAGCAGGTCATCGTCCTCAATGATGGGCATCACACTGGCGATGAACTCGGTGTCCATCTCGGGACCGGTCATGATATCCGAGATGAAAGGTTCTTCGGAATCCAGTGCATCTTCAATATAGCGACGTCTCGACCAACTTTGCCCCAGCAGGTCTGGACGTTCCGGGATGGTCGATATCACGACTCCGGAAGCATCCAGGTGTATGCGGAGAACGTCGTCGGGCGAACCGATCACCGTGGCGATACTGTTGTCGAGCGCTTCGGGATCCGTCGCCTGCGCCACAATCATTTCATCGCCGAACAGTGCGCGGGCATGACGTTCATCGGTCAGTAGCACGCTCAATTGGTTCGCCATCAAACGGACCAGCTCGCGGTCACGCTGAATGAGCAGCTTGGTCGTCATCTTGCTGTAAGAAGACAGAGCTACCGCCCCCACCGCAATCTGCACGAGGATGATTGGCAGAATGGCCGCGGCCAGGATTCTGCGGCGCAGGGTTTTGCGCAACAAGAACTCAATATCCACACTAAAGTTTTTCATCGATCGTCCTCACACTCACCAAACGCGTTCCGGCCCTAGCGACCGGCCGGTTGCTCTTCCAGGATCACAGGAATCACCTGTTCGCGACGATCGCGAATCACGGTGATTTGTACAGTATCGCCAATCTTCTTCTGCGTTTCGAGATAGATTGTCCATGTTTCAAAATCATTGACCGGCTGACCATCAATGGCAACAATGATATCACCACCGACCGGAACCTGGTAGCGCCCCATCCGCACCATGCGGTCGCCGCCGCGAATCCCGGCGATGTCTGCCGGGCCACCCCGCGTGACGCTGAGCACCAGCAAACCGGCATCCACAGAGATGTCCATCCCGGCTTTGCGAAACCAATCCACGACCGAGGGTGTCAACGCAGTCATTTCCGTTCCCACCCACGGGTGTGGGTAGTAACCCCGGGCGATCAGCTCCACCACAACGCGCTTCACCGTATTCGCCGAAACTGCAAATCCAATACCGGCCGAGGCCCCGCTCGTGCTGACGATCTGCGAGTTGACGCCGAGAACATAGCCCTGCAGGTCCAACAACGGCCCGCCGGAGTTGCCGGGGTTGATGGCCGCGTCGGTCTGGTACAACTCAGCGAAACCCACAAACGCCAAACGGCTATACGCGCAGATTTCTCTACCGTCAAATGGCCATTATAGGCGAAACGCGGAAAAGCACACGCCGACAGCCTGATCGCGGCGGCAACAGTAAGTTATACGCACCCACGCCACATGAGTTGCGGCAGCCCAAGAGCGTGACGGATGTGTGAGGCAAGAAACCGTATGCCTTTGATCAACGAGAAAGTGCCGGGGTTCGAAAGAGAAGTGTAACACACAGCCTCACAAAGACAAAAAGTCCCTACTTGAACAATAGGGACTTTTGTTGTCTTACAGCTAAACATAACCCCCATAATCTGTTTTCATACTTTTTCATACTGCCTCAGCATTTCAGTATGAAAAAGTATGATTTGCCCCTATCACGTTAAACAGTCCTGGCCGTGCCATTGTGGCCAACTTCGGGAGGTATGAGGACTGTACCGCGAACACGCTGTTTCCTGTTGGTTATCCTGAATTACGACAGCCGCCCAGCGGTTTAACGCGCCGGCCAATGATGAAACACGATAGTAAAAATTCTCGCCAAAGTGAGGAAAAATTCCCATGGTTTCCAACAATCATTTCGGCTAAATGCGTTTACCATTGAAACCGTTCCCTGAACAGAAGGCCGGGGAAACTACTATTTCAATCGTTGGAGGAATGTCGAGATGACAACAGAAGCACTTCCTGGGCTGGAGATGACGAACATTACCAATGAAACCGCGTAACCCCCTTGCCCCCACACTCGCGTGGCTATCGGCGTTTGGCTTGCTGGCACTCTACCAGTGTTGCCTAGTTCCGTTGTTCTACGTTGCCCGTGAAGAAGTCCGGATGTGGCTGGCAACCCCCACCCCCACGCCAGTCGCAATGCCCATCGACGTCGGCACAGAAGGC
>DAIUDK010000056.1:0-30827 GCA_036845725.1 Chloroflexota bacterium | reverse complement strand
GGACAGAATCAAGTGAGCCGCGCGACCTGCATCGTTATTCGACGCCGGATACATTAGGGATTTATGATGTCTTCTCGTATGCGATCCCGGGCATTCTCTACTTGTTCACGTTCAACGAAGCTTTGAGACTACTCGGCCTTCCCTTCATCGACATCCTACAACTGGATAACGGTTTCCATGCCATTTTGCTGGGCATGCTCTCGTATCTGATTGGGCATCTCTTTGATTATATTTCTCATTACATTTGGTATCGTCGCTTTTATCCTGGACATTCTGAACAACGAGCTTATTCTACCTTCACGACTTATACAGGGGTGACACCTGACTTTGAGCCGCGTCAGTGGTCGGTCCTAATGGCGGTACTACGCCATAGCAATATAGAGATTTGCCATACAATCGACAAGAACAAAGCAACCAGCATCATGTTCCGTAATGTCAGTTTTGCATTGTTTCTATTAACGTTAGTTTTTGCCGCATCGGCTTTCATTCCCAGCTTCTCGCTGGTTTTTCTTTTGGGGGCTGCATGTACTGCAATTGGCAGCTTTGTTTCCTTACGTCGAGGGGATGTCTTCAACCAATGGTTTTATATGTTGATTTATCAGCAGTCACTTGTTTACGGTTCTAGTTTGAAAGAAGTGCTTGACAATACTAGATCTCAACCTACAAAAGACGAACAACCGGCGATCAAACCAGAAGAGAAGAGTTAAAATCAAACACGATCTCAAAATCGAGGAGATGCAAAGACACTCATGACCCAAATCCCGCTTCCGCAAACCACCCCCCTCACCCAGGATGAAATCAACGGCATCCTCTGGCGCGCCTGCGATACCTTTCGCGGCACGGTGGACCCCGCCGAGTACAAGAACTACATCCTGGTGATGCTGTTCGTCAAGTACATCTCCGACGTGTGGCGCGATCACTACGACGCCCTGCTGGCCCGCTACAACGGCGACGAGGCCCGCGCTCAACGGATGATGCGCCACGAGAAGTTCATCCTGCCCGAAGGTTGCGACTTCCAACACCTCTACGAACAACGCAACGCGCCCAACCTGGGTGAAATTATCAACAAAGCCCTGGAAGCCATCGAAACCGCCAACAAGGACAAGCTCGAGGGCGTCTTCCGCAACATCGACTTTAACTCCGAGGCTGCCCTGGGCCGCGCCCGCGAGCGCAACGAGCGGTTGCGCAACCTGCTCAACGACTTCAGCAACCCGCGCCTGGATTTGCGCCCCTCGAACCTGGGGCAAGGCGATCCAGCCTCCGGGCGCGATGTGATCGGCGACGCCTACGAGTACCTCATCGGGCGCTTTGCGGCAGGCGCGGGCAAGAAGGCGGGCGAATTCTACACCCCGCCTGAAGTCTCGACGCTGCTGGCGAGGCTGCTCGCGCCGCAGCCCGGCGAGCGCCTGTGCGATCCGGCGATGGGCAGCGGCTCGCTGGCGATCAAGTGCGTCAAGCAAATCGCGGCCAACGACCCACAACGCGCCAACGACTACAGCCTCTCCGGGCAGGAGAGCAACGGTTCCACCTGGGCGCTGGCGAAGATGAACATGTTCCTGCACGACATCAACGCCGACGTGCAGTGGGGCGACACGCTCAAGTACCCCACCTTGCTCGAAGGCGACGTGCTGCGGCGTTACAACGTTGTCGTCGCCAACCCGCCATTCTCACTGGACAAGTGGGGCGCGGAAGGCGCGGAGAAGGACCGCTTCAACCGCTTCTGGCGCGGCGTCCCGCCCAAGAGCGTGGGCGACTACGCCTTCATCACGCATATGATCGAAGTGACCTTTCCCGACCCGCACGAGAACGGGCGTGTGGGCGTGATCGTCCCGCACGGCGTCCTCTTCCGGGGCGGTGCGGAAGGCGCAATCCGCCAGAGCCTCATCGAAGAAAACCTGCTCGACGCCGTGATTGGCCTGCCGCCCAACCTGTTCTACGGGACGGGCATCCCGGCGGCGATTCTGATCTTCAAACGCCAGCGGCCCGACCGCCGCGTGGTCTTCATCGACGCCAGCCGCGAGTTCGAGGCCGGCACGCCGCAGAACCGGCTGCGCCCGGAGGACATCGCTCGCATCGTGGCGACGTACCAGGCGCGGGAGGCCGTGGACAGGTACGCTTACGTGGCGGACTTCGACGAGATTGCGGAGAACGACTTCAACCTCAACATCCCGCGCTACGTGGATACCTTCGAGCCGGAGCCGGACGTGGACATGGCAGCGGTCGCGGCGGAAATCGCGGCGCTTGACGCGGAGTTGGCGGGGGTGGAGGCTGAGATGGCGGGGTATTTGCAAACATTGGACTTGGAATAGATAGGGAACAAAGAGTGATAAACAAACAGCAACAAGATAGAGAATGGAAACTAGAAAAACTGGGAAATCTTTGCCTCCCTGATGATGGCCTACAAACTGGACCGTTCGGAAGTCAGTTGCATGCCTCTGAATATACTGAGGAGGGGATTCCAGTTGTAATGCCGAAAGACTTAATAGCAAATCGAATTTGTCAGGATGATATTGCACGTATTCCTCCAAAACGTGCCAAGGATTTGTCTAAACATGGACTTGTTCCTGGCGACATTATCTTCGCACGTCGAGGAGACATTGGGCGGTGTGCCTTAGTAACTCCAGGGGAAAAGGGATGGTTATGTGGAACTGGTTGTCTTAGAGCTAGACTAACTAAGGAGGTATCAGCGGAGTTCCTGATTTACATCTTGGAAATACCACAAACAGTAGCTTGGTTGAACACCAATGCCGTTGGGCAAACTATGCTTAACTTGAACACTACTATTTTGGCAGAATTGCCTATACCCTTTCCCCCTCTCCCCGAACAACGCGCCATCGCCGCGATCCTGGGGACGTGGGATCGCGCCATCGCCCTCACAGAGCGGCGACTCGCGGCGGCAGAGCAGCGCAAGAAGGCGCTGATGCAGCAGTTACTCACCGGTCGGGTCAGATTCCCGGAGTTTGCGAAATCCACAGAAAAGCAGAGCTGTAAATATGGGGATTTGCCTGCTGATTGGAAGATTATTCACCTTGAAAGTGTTGCCGAGGTTAATGCCGAGAGCATAGGTGAGAGTTCAGATCCAAATCGGAAGTATTTGTACATTGATTTATCTTCAGTGGATCGAGGTATTATCACAATGCCAACTGAGCATCAGGCATTTGGTGATCTGCCTTCGCGGGCGCGACGGATTTTACATAGAGGCGACGTTATTATGGCAACAGTGCGTCCCAATTTGCTTGGCTTTGCAGTTTGCGACTTTAAGCCAGAAAATGTACTCTGTTCAACTGGATTTGCCTTGATTTCCCCAAAAGAACTGTCGGACTCACACTTTATCTATCAAAGCTTATATAGCGACATAATTCTAAAACAGGTCTATGGGTTAGTCACGGGCTCCAATTATCCGGCTATCAATGCTTCTGAAGTCAAAAAGCTATGGTTCGTATGGCCTACATCCGCCGAAGAACGGCGAAACATCGCCGCCACCCTTGACGCCTGCGACCGCGAGCTTGATCTGCTCCGTCGCAAGCAGGACGCGCTCCACGCGCATAAGCGGGGGTTGATGCAGCGGTTGCTCACGGGGCGGGTGCGGGTGAAAGGAGGCTCAGGGTTGAAGCCCGCGGGCCAAACACACGAAGCTCCCTGAAGGGGACTGGAGGAAGGAAGGCTTGCAGCCCGCAGGGCTTTGTGAGTTTGGAGGAGCGCTTCAGCGCCCGTTTATGGATTTGGCGAGAAGGCCCAGCTTGCTGAGAGAGGCCCAGGGCTGAAGCCCGCGGGCCAAACGCACGAAGTCCCCTGAAGGGGTCTGGGGAAGGATTTGTAGCCCGAAGGGCTTTGTGAGTTTTGCGGGAAGCTTCAGCTTGCCGCCTTGTCGCCATCGTAAAGGAGTCGCTATGCCATACTGGCGCTTGTTCTATCACTTCACATGGGCCACAAAAGGCCGGATGATCTCAATCGAGCCGGACTGGGAAGCCGAGTTGCATCGCGTGATTACGGCAAAAGCCCAAGCATTGGGCGCTATCGTTTATGTGGTGGGTGGCATCGAAGATCACGTGCATTTGGTGGCTTCCGTGCCGCCAAAGTCAGCGCTTGCGGATTTTGTCGGGCAAATCAAGGGCAATAGCGCGCATTTCGTCAACCATGTGAAGGCCCCTGAGGCGCATTTCGCCTGGCAAACGGGCTATGGCGTTGTCTCGTTTGGAGAAAAGAATCTGGATATGGTCATTCAGTACGTCAAACGGCAGCGGGAGCATCATAGCGGAACAACCGTGATTCCCTTTTTGGAACGCGATGAATCGGATGACGCAGAGCAGGAGGAAACCCAGGCCCAATGAAACCTGGCCCTAAAGGGCACGGCCAAACTCACAAAGCCCTACGGGCTAGCTTTAGCCCCGTGAGGGGCTTTGTGAGTTGAGCGGGAAGCTTCAGCTTGCCGCATCTCAGCCCGAAGGGCTTTGTGGGTTGAGCCGATGGCTTCAGCCTCGTGCTCTGAGGCCAAAAGGGCTTTGTACATTGAGCCGGCGGCTTTAGCCTCGTGCTCTTAGCACCCGAAGGAGAATTCACAATGAACGCCTACAACCTCCCTTCCTGGCATGAAGACCTGAGTTCACAAATCCCTGCCGCCCGGCTGTTGATGGCAATGGGCTGGCAGTATCTCACGCCTACCGAGGCCCTGGATTTGCGCGAGGGCAAGCGTGGGCGTACTGTACTCACCGGCGTGCTGGAAACCTGGCTGCGGGAACATAATGCCATCGAATTCAAGGGGCAGCGCGTCCCCTTCTCCGACGCCAACATCCGCAAAGCCGTGGACGCGCTGTTCAACGAGCCGTATGATGGCCCCATCGTCACCAACCAGCGTATCTACGAACGGCTGACGTTGGGCATCAGCCTGCCACAGGCCGTGGGCGGCGATACCAAGAGCTTCGACCTGTATTACGTCGATTGGGAGCACCCGGAGCGCAACGTCTTTCACATCACCGAAGAATTCGAGGTCGAACGGCGCGGCAGCCACCAGACCCGCCGCCCGGACCTCATCTGTTTTGTCAACGGCATCCCCTTCGTCGTCATCGAGTGCAAGCGCCCCGATCTGGCGACGGCGGGAGGCGAGAAGGCCGTGGATCAGGCCGTCAGCCAGATGCTACGCAACCAAAAACTCGACGAAATCCCCGATCTGTTCATCTATTCGCAATTGCTGTTGGCGCTCAGCGAGAACGCCGCTCTCTACGCGACCACCGGCACCGATAGGAAGTTTTGGGCCGTGTGGGAGGAGTGCCCCCCCTTAATCCCCCCCAAAGGGGGGGAGAACGGAGCTTCCCCCCCATCGGGGGGGACTGAGGGGGGGAGTCTTCATCACCTCGCCAACGCGCCGGTCACAGAACATCAAAAAGATCGCCTCTACAACTGGCGCGACAATGCGACAGACGTGCGCGCCTACTTCGCCGCGCACGATGTTCACGCGCGCATGATCACACCCCAGGACCGCGCCCTCTATGCCTTGATACGCCCGGAACGCCTGCTGGAATTGACCTATCGCTTCATCCTCTACGATGCGGGCGTGAAGAAGATCGCCCGCTACCAACAATACTTCGCCGTCAATGCCACACTCGACCGGGTGGCGCACCTGGATACACGGGGACGGCGCAACAGCGCACCTCCCCGAAGGGGAGGCGTGATCTGGCACACTACCGGCAGCGGCAAGAGCCTCACGATGGTCATGCTCGCCAAAGGGCTGGCGCTGCACCCCAACCTACACAATCCCCGCGTCGTCATCGTCACCGACCGGGTGGATTTGGACCAGCAAATCTGGAACACGTTCAGAGCGTGCGGCAAGCAGGTGGCGCAGGCCGCCTCCGGCAGGAACTTGGGCACGCTGCTGCACGACGGCAAGGCCGACATCATCACCACCGTCATCGACAAGTTCGACACGACCGGCGCGCAGGCTGTGCGGCTGCGCGATAGCGACATCTTCGTGCTGGTCGATGAGAGCCACCGCAGCCAGTACGGGGAGGCCCACGCCAAGATGCGGCGCGTGTTGCCGGACGCCTGCTACATCGGCTTCACCGGCACGCCGCTGCTCAAAGCCGAAAAATCCACCGCCGCCAAATTCGGTGGCTTCATCCACACCTACAGCATGCGCCAGGCCGTCGAAGACCAGGCCGTTGTGCCGTTACTCTACGAAGGGCGGATGGCGGAGTTGGGCGTGGATCAAGCCGCCATCGACCGCTGGTTCGAGCGCGTCACCGAGGGCTTGACCGGTGAGCAGAAGCGCGACCTCAAGCGCAAATTCAGCCACGCCGGAGAAATCAACCAGGTCGAGCAGCGCGTGCGCCAGATTGCCTACGACCTGAGCGACCACTACCGGCGCAATTTCCAGGGACACGGCTTCAAGGCACAATTGGCGACGTCCAGCAAGGCGATGGCGCTCAGGTACAAAAAATGCCTTGACGAATTCGGCATGATCACGTCCGCCGTCGTCATCTCCGCACCCGACACCCGTGAAGGTCACGAGGACATCGAGACCACGCCGGAACTGGAAGCTTTCTGGAAGCGGATGATGGCGCGTTACAGCAGCGAAAAGCAATACAACCAGGAGATCATCGCCGACTTTGGCCGCGCCGATGGGGTCGAACTCCTCATCGTGGTGGACAAACTCCTGGTGGGCTTCGACGAACCGCGCAACACCGTCCTCTACCTCGACAAGCCGCTCAAGGATCACGCCATCTTGCAGGCCATCGCCCGCGTCAACCGGCTCTACGAGGGCAAAGAGTTTGGCTATGTGATCGACTATCGGGGCATCCTCGGCGACCTCAACGAAGCGATGCAGGTCTACAACGCGCTGGAAGGCTTTGATCCTGACGACGTCGCCGGAACCATCACCGACGTCAGTGTGGAGATCGCGCAACTCCCGCAACTGCACGCTGCACTGTGGGACATTTTTAAGACGTTGCCCAACAAACAGGATCGGGAAGCGTTCCAGCAATTCCTCGCCCCGGAGGACGTGCGCCAGCGGTTCTACGATGCGCTTTCGGCCTACACCCGCGCCCTCAAAGTCGCGCTGAGCGCCGTCAGCTTCTACGACCAAACACCCGCCGTGAAAATCGCGGCCTACAAGCGCGACCTGATCTTCTTCCACAACTTGCGGATAGCGGTTAAACAACGGTACGCCGAAGCGGTGGATTACAAGGACTACGAGGCCAAAGTGCGCAAGCTGCTCGATAGCCACATTCGCTCCGCCGAGGTGGTGACGCTGGTGGAGGAGGTCAACATCTTCGACAGCAACGCCTTTGCCGCGCAGGTGGCGCGCTTCGAGACGGCGGCTGGGCAGGCCGACACCATCACCAGCCACTTGCAACGCGCCATCAGTGAGCAAATGGAGCGCGACCCGGCCTTCTACCAGAAATTCTCACGCCTCATCGAAGAAACCATTGCCGCCTATCGCCAGGGCCGCATCGATGAAGCCGAATACCTCAAACAGGCGCGGGAGATGCAGGAGGATTTCCAACGCGGCTACGACGATGGCGTGCCGGAGGCGCTGCGCAGCCACCGGGACGCCCCCGCCTACTACGGCACGTTGACCACCATCCTCGAACCGCACCTCGCAACCCGCGAAACCGGTCCAGGCTACCTCACCGCCGCCGCCATCCAGACCGAAGGCATCGTCGATCAACACAAGATCCGCGATTGGACGAACAATCCCGACACCCACCGCAAGATCAAGTTCGCATTGGACGAATACCTCTACGACGTGCTGGCCGAACATCAGGTGCGCCTTAGCGACGAGGAACTGGACATGCTGCTGGAGAACCTGGTCGAATTGGCGCGGCGGCGGGATATGGACTAGAAGCTGGATACTGGAAACTGAACGATGACCTTACACGCGATTGACTACGGCAACACGCGGATAGAATTCGAGCTAACCTACAGCGCCCGCAAGACGTTGGGCATCGCCGTGCACCAGGATGAAGGCGTCGTCGTCACCGCGCCGGAAGGCAGCGCCCTGGATGACATCAAGGCGCTCGTCCACAAGCGCGGCGGCTGGATTCTGCGGCAGCAGCAAGAACTCGACCGCTATCCCCACACATCGCCGCCACGCGAGTACGTCAGCGGCGAGACGTACACCTACCTGGGACGCCGTTACCGGCTCAAGGTCTACGAAAGCCCGAAGGACATCGTCAAACCCATGCGCGGCTGGCTGCGTGTCTATGCCCAAGACAGCGATCCGGCGCGGATCAAGCGTCTGGTGGAAGCCTGGTATCACCGGCAAGCCAAACGGGTCTTTGCGGCGCGCCTGCAAAGCTGCTACCTGCGCGCCAAACACTTGGACATCTCCTATCCGGAGCTATCGGTCCGCAGGATGAAAAACCGGTGGGGCAGTTGCCCTGGGCCGGGGCGGATGCTGCTCAACGTGCGCCTCGTGCAAGCGCCCCCGGAGTGCATCGACTACGTCATCTTGCACGAACTATGCCACCTCGTCGAAGCCAACCACGGCCCGCGTTTCGAGACGCTGATGGATCGCCTGCTCCCCGATTGGCGAGAACGACGGGAGAAGTTGAACACGTTTGAGTTTTAGTCGGTTCTGTTTATTGATGCGTCTTCCACAAGCTAAATGCAAAGGAGAATGACCTTTGAAAAAGTGTGGACACCTTCGCCGACGGCAAAACCATTCGCTGGCGCAATACCGCCCAATGGGCGCGCAACACCCTGCGTGAAGAAGGCCTGATCCGCGACGACACTCCCCGTGGCATCTGGGCCATCAGCGACGCTGGGCGCAAGTGGCTCGAGGCGCAGACCGGGAGCAAGTAACGCCCACCCACACCGCCGCCCTCCGCGCCATCCACCGCGACCCCACCCGTCGCCACGGCATTCCATGCCGCCACGGCATTCCATGCCGCCACGGCATTCCATGCCGCCACGGCATTCCATGCCGCCTCATCATCCTCACTCTCAACACTGTGATGTTTCCCGTGTTTCCCCAGAATCGCATCCCGGCGTTTCCTCAAGTGTTTCCCGATTTGCATTTTGAACTCCTTTTCCGTTTTGTTCGCGATTTTTCGACTGAACAGCATCGACAGCACCGACAGCGGATGCGCCGGTAACGCCGCAGCAAGGGAAACACCGCCAAACTTTGGACGCACAGTCGGGCGTGGATTCTCCACATCTTGATTGAGGCCCAAAAAACACACTCGAACTGCATCCGCACCCGCAATCGCGCCCACACACACAACAAAAAGCGTCCCAGCTTGGAGCTGGGGCGCTCGCAGATAAACGTATCCTGTCAAAGTACGGACAGGCCCGCCAGAGCAAGCAGAGCGGTCGTCTTCCACAGCGCGGCCTTGATCGCGGTTCGAGTCTAAACCTGTATCGGGTGTATTCACACGTGTATTCACGCGTGTACCCGCAGGTGTACCCGCAGGTGTACCCGCAACCAGGTCTCGACTTTCGTTTTGAAGTCCTTGTCCATTTTCCTCGCGATTTTCGTACCCGACGACAGCGACGACATCGACGACAGGTACACCGGGTACGCGGCGCCCTCCGGGTACACTCATCCGCAACTCCCGCAAAGCGCGCGCTGCACGCCGGTCCTCCGTGTCTCGATTGCACCCTAAACGCACATCTGGAACTGCATCCGAACCTGCATCCGCAACCGCAATCGCGCCCGCATTTGCGGCCGCATCCAGACTTGCGAATCGAATTTCTTGTCCATTTTGTTCGCGGTTTTCGCATCCGGTGCCGTCAGTCCGATGAGTCCCGGAAACATCGGATGCACCGGATGCACCGTAAACATTCGGTAACATCGGCCGGTACAGCGCCGCGTCTGTGACGGTTTCCCTTTATAGACCACCCAGGCCAGCGGCAATAAGCGCGAACGATAGACCACGCCGACCATCAACACCATACAGCCGCGTCCGACTTGGCTCCCATCCATAGCTAACAGCAAGGGCGCACTGCTCAGAACATATCATGTACGGTAGAAAACTACAGATAACCAAAAACGGTGTTCTGGCGGCTAATAATGCGTCACTACCTTCGTGCCCATCGGCGCCCAGTTATAGAACCACTCTGCATCCGCCAGTGAGAGGTTGACGCAGCCGTGGCTCATCGGTGTGCCGAAGTTGGTGTGCCAGTATGCGCCATGAATCGCATAACCCTTATGAAAGTACATAGTATGTGGAACATTGGGCAGATAGTAACCTGGCCCGGACATCGGTGTGGCTAAGTACTTGGCATAGATGCTGAACGTGCCTACGACGGTGGGCGTTCCCCACAGGCCCGTCGAAACCAATGCCGAGCGCACTGCTGTATAGCCTTGATAAGCAGTGATCGTCTGCGTCGAGAGATTCACATCGATCCATTTCTCGCCGGACGTGCCATGTCCTGGCGCAGGTGCGGCGACAGGCTGTGCGACCGGCGCACTGCCGGGAGCGGGGATTTTCAATTTTTGGCCCACGTAAACGATGTCCGAATACAATCCATTGGCCGCTTTGAGCGCGGGCACACTGACGTTGTGCCGCAGTCCAATGCGGAAGAGGTTGTCTCCCACCTGTACTACATAGACACCGCCGGGCGCTGTAGGGGGTGTCTCTGCCGGAGGGGTTTCGGCAGCCGGGGCAGGTGACGCTGCCGCTCCAGGAATGGTCAACCGCTGCCCGGCGTAGACCCAAGCGTTCCAGGCTAACTCATTGACCGATGCCAGTTGGCTTACCCGCAGGCCATGCCGCGCGGCGATGGTCAACAGTGTGTCGCCCGCCTTCACGGTGTAGACGTTGCCCGTGGCGGGTGCAGTGGCTGGGACCGGAGCTGGTACCTGAGCAGGCGCGGCAGCCACGCCGGGGATCACCAATTGCTGCCCTGTGTACAACCACGAATTCATGGTCAGCCCGTTAGCTGATGCCAGTGATGCCACGTTGACATTGTAGCGCCGTGAGATGCTGTACAGTGTGTCACCCGGCTGGACGGTGTAGCGTGTCTCCGCTGCGAATGCCGGGGTTACACCTGCGAACAAGCTGATAAGCAGAATTGTACAGAGTAAGAGATAAAGCCGTTTCATCGTTGCTCTCCTCATGATGTAACGAAGAATATTAAGACCTTTATATGATATAATTATAGCAACCTTTTCTGTTGAAGGCAATAGCGACCACGGCGATAAAAACGCGCCCGCCCCTTCTCGGAGCGGGCGCGATGCCCCCAATTAGCGAGGTTCCCATTTCACTGCGTCCCAGGCAACGAGCCGGGAGCGTGTGGTCTCGAAAGTCACATCGGCCAATGAGACGTAATCCTCACTGGTGCCGCGGAAACGATAGGTGCCCAAAGACACCCACTGGTTGCTGTAGGCCGATTGATCCACGATGCGCAGCGTGTAGCCATCGGCGTGGTTGATCCAATAGCGCGCCTGGCCACTGGTGGTAAAGCGATGCGGGATGTAGACGAAGACCTCGTACCGTCGCGCGGTCAGCGAAGGATACCAACGCCCCCAGTTGTAGTTCGAGTTGGCGTTATAGTTGTTCGTCGTCCACGTGAGCGTGTTGTTGTAGCCCTCGTTCTCGTAACGCCAGCCACCTGCCGGCCCACCCTTGACGAAGCCGGCATCCCGATCATCCAGGATGACGGTTCCGGCCGGTGTAGGCGTAGGTGACGTGCCGCCGCCGCTCCACGAGAGCTGTGCCACCGCGTTTCCCGCGTTTTCGTAATACTGCAGTTCGATGGTTGCCGGACCGCCGGGCAGGTAAAGGTCACTGGTGTACGTGCGCGCCGCCTGATCGATCCAGGCGTCTACGAGCAGGTGCCCGTTCACCCACAACCGCGCACCATCATCCACTGTGAGCGTGAAGTGGTACATCGCAGCGGTGAAATTGAGCGTCTGCGTCCAGCGCACCGAGAAGCGATCCGCACCCACCACGCCGGGCGCGGGCGAACCAGTTCCCCAGTTGAAGTTGATCGCGGCATCGTTACGCACCAACACAGGTGTTCCACCGAGCGTGATATCGTTGAAGTATTCACCGCGCCATTGTGTGATTGTGGGTGTCTGACCTTTGAGCTGCCACTGCACCTTGGCAACGGCAAGGCCGCCCTTTTCGAAGTATTCAACCTTGATGAGATGGTGTCCGGCACCGAGGTATTTCTCGACGGTGTACGTTGTCGCGGGACGTTCGTACCACTGATCGATAATCAACGCGTCATCCACCCAAATGCGGATGCCGTCGTCCGCCGTGGCGGTAAACACGTAGGTGCCGGGCGTCACATCAATGTAGCGCGTCCACCGTGCAGAAAAATTGTCGGTGGTGACAACACCCGGTACGGGCGAGCCGTTTCCCCAGTCGTAGTCGATGTTGGCCTCGGCGCGTTGCAGCACCACCGTACCGGTCAGGTCTGTGGTGTTCCAATACGTCGCCTGCCACGTTGGATCGGAATGCTGTGGACTCGGCCCCTGCGCCGTCACCGGTGCAGTCAGCAGCAACAGCGCCAATAACAAAGTGAGCAAACCTATTCGCTTGGTAAACATTTTAACTTCCCTCCTTACTTACACTGAAACTGAATACATTGTGCGCCTTTACGCGCTTATGTCACTATGACGCATCACTTGCCGTTAGAGTTCCCCGCCCTATACTTATTATGGTTAAAACTGTGTGTCCAAGTGGTTAAGAGTGCGTAACAATATAGTATCCAGTTGTGCCGCCAGAGCGACCTTTAAGCCCATGTGATTTCGACTGGTGACGGGTTGACGCTACTAAAATAGGTGTTACCCTTTGACCATGAAATAATGGTTGGGAGAGGTTACGTATGGGAAATCAGCAGCCTTCTTCGGGACAGCATACCGAAATCCAGCACAAAGTGGACCTGGAACCTGTTGGTCTCCGGACGCTTATCGAGCCGGGAATGACGCTGCTCGATGCGGCGCGGCGCGCCGGCGTGGAGATCGTCGCTGTGTGCGGGGGCGTGGGCGCGTGCGGCAAATGTCGCGTGCGGTTGGTGCGCGGCGAGCTAACGCCGCACACTCCCGTCGAAGCGCGCACATTTAGCGCGTCGGAACTGGCGGCGGGTCACCGGCTGGCTTGTCAGGCGCGTCCCCTGGGTGATGTGAAGATCGACATTCCCCCGGCCTCGTTGAGCACGCCGCAGCGCTTGCAGGTCGAAGGCCAGGAAAGTGAAGTCGCCGTCGATCCCGTAGTGCAGCCTGTGGATGTTACCGTCGTCCAGGCGACGCTGCACGATTTGCGCTCGGACACCGTCCGCCTGACCGACGCGCTTGCGGAGCAGGATATTCCGCGGCCCTTCTTTGGCCAGCCGGTGCTGCGCGATCTCTCCAGGAGGTTACGCGAACAGGACTGGTCTGTGCGTCTCGCGCTGCGACGATCTAATCACCGAGCAGAGGCCGTGGGTGTGCTGCATCCAGAACAGGCACTGCTCGGCTTGGCGGTGGACATCGGTACGACGAAGATGGCAGCCTATCTGCTCGATTTGGCGACCGGTCACACATTGGCCAAGGGGGGACTGATGAACCCGCAGATTGCCTATGGTGAGGATGTGGTCAGCCGCATCGCCTATGCGAACAGGCATCCCGATGGGCGTCATCTGCTGCAGACACGGTTGATAGAGAGCCTGAACGACTTGATCAACCAGCTCTGCCACGAGGCCGGCGCAACCTATGAGCAAATCGTCGAAGCGGTGGTGGTGGGCAATACGGCCATTCATCACTTTTTTGCCGGATTACCGGTGCGCCAGTTGGGCGAAGCTCCTTATGTCGCCGCCGTCACCGAGCCGTTGGATATCTGTGCGTGCCACCTGGGGCTAAAGCTGGCCTCCGGCGCGAAGGTATACCTGCCGCCGAATATCGCCGGATATGTTGGCGCGGATCACGTCGCGATGCTATTGGCAACGGATGCCTGGCGCGCGCAGAAACCGACGGTCGCGCTCGATATCGGCACCAACACGGAGATCAGCCTGGCGGCGAACGGACAACTGTTCAGTTGCTCCTGCGCTTCTGGTCCGGCCTTCGAGGGAGCGCACATCCACGCGGGGATGCGCGCTGCGCCCGGCGCGGTGGAGTATGTGCAGATATGGGAGGACAGCGTGCATGTCCAGACTATCGGCGGCAAACCACCGGTGGGCATTTGCGGCTCCGGCATCCTCGACGTAGTGGCAGGACTGCGCGCTGCCGGGATCGTTCAGCGCACCGGGCGCTTCCAACCAGATCACCCGCGCATCGTTCCGTGGGAAGGCGGCGGCGCGTTCCTGCTCGCGCCCGCGACGGATACCGGCAACGGCAACGATCTACTCGTCACCCGCCGGGACGTCAACGAGATTCAGTTGGCGAAGGGCGCTATCCGCGCGGGAGTGGAGGTGTTGCTGCAAGAGGCCGGGTTGATGGCGCAGGATATCGATACGTTCATCGTTGCCGGGGCGTTCGGCACGTACCTCGATTTGGAGAGCGCCATCCATATTGGGATGTTCCCGCCTCTGTCGCTGGAGCGCTTTCGCCAGGTGGGAAACGCTGCCGGGACCGGCGCGCGGCAGATGCTCATCTCCAGCGAACAGCGCCGTCTGGCGGCTCAAATCGGCGCGCGTGTCCGCTACGTCGAACTAACCATCCATTCGGGCTTTACGCCAGTGTATATGCATGCGATGTATTTGTGAGTGGACTAATTCAGGGGCTGACGGTTCCAGTCCAGCCAGTAGAGCCCCAGGTCATCAATCAACTGCGAGAACTTGGTGAAGTCCACGGGTTTGACCAGGTAGCTGTTGGCGTGGTTGGCATAAGCCAGTGTCAAATCCTGTTCGGCTTCGGACGTGGTGAGAATCACGACCGGAATGCTGAACAGCGATTCATGAGTCTTGATTTCATGAAGAAGCTGTAGGCCGCTGATTTTGGGCAGGCGCAGGTCGAGCAAGATCACTCGCGGGCGGGGGTTGTTTGCCGTTTCGGTGAATTGGCCACGATGCAGCAGGTAGTCTAGCGCTGCCTCGCCATCCAAAACATGGACGATGTGGCTGGCGATGTGGTGCTCCTGAAAGCTTCGAATGACGATTTCAGCGTGCGCCAGGTTGTCCTCAACCAGCAGGATGACGTTTGGTTCCGTTGGCATAGTTGCTCTCCTGTAGTTTTCTCACAGTGCGGCAGCCAGTGTGAAACAGAATGTGCTGCCGCATCCGTGTCCTTCTGAATCTACCCAAATTCGTCCGCCATGCGTCTCGACAATGCGTTTGGCAATGGCCAGGCCTGCGCCGCTCCCTTCGCTGGCGGGATCAAGTTTGTCGAAAAGCTCAAAAATCCGCTCGTGATACTGCGGCTCGATTCCGATGCCGTTATCACGAACATAAAAGACCGCCTCAGTCTCGGTCTGCCGCGCGCCAATCTCGATGTGCGGGGCGGGTGTGTCACCCATGTACTTGCAGGCATTGTCCACCAGGTTTTGCACCACTTCTACCAGTCGCACCCGGTCACCGCGGACGTAGGGCAGGCCGGGCATGATTTCCACAGCTACATCACCAGCCGTGATGCGCCCATGTACCAGTTCCACCGCCTCGCGGGCGATGACCTCGAAAGGCACCGTTTCCGGCGGGTTTATGCGCCGCCCAATGCGCGAGAGTTCCAGTAGCTCGTTGAGCAATTGTTCCATCTTGGCGAGTGCAGCGCTGATCTGCGCCATATCTTCTTGTGCCTGTGCCACATTGCCGTTCAGCAGGTCTTCCTGCAAAAAGCCGACGAAACTGTTGATCGTGATGAGCGGGCTTTTCAGATCATGGGAAACGGTGTACGTGAACCGCTCCAACTCGGTATTCTTTGCTTCAAGTTCGGTGATGAGTTTTTCGCGTTCAATTTCTGCCCTTTTGATGTCGGTGATATCGTAGAAACTGCCTATCAGCCCGATGGTCTGCCCGGCCTGATTGTGCAAGGGACGTTTGAAGCCGGATACCCACCGTCGTTCGCCCGTATAGTTGTCGATATAGTCACTTTCTGATTCATAGACTTCTCCATTTTCCAGGACGCGCCGGTCTTCCTCCATAAACCGCATCGCCATATCTGGCGGGTACACGTCGAAATCCGTTTTGCCCAGAGCCTCAGCTTCGGATTTCACCCCCATCGCAAGCTGGTCAACGCTGTTCGACAAGATTTTACGCCCGTTCATGTCTTTCGCAAAGACGGCCGCGGGCATTGTGTCTACCAGTGTCCGCAATAACGCACGCTCGCGTTCCAGGGCAGCTTCAGCCTGTAGCTGCGCGGTGATATCGTGATCAACGCCGATAACCAACAGGTGATCATCCACGCGTCGCTGGACGGCAGCATACTCGATCACATTCTCCTGTCCATCGGGACGCAGCCATGAAAAACGGCCCATATATACCCCTTGACTCAAGTTTTCGAGGAATTGGGTACGATTGGCCAGGCCGCCTACATCTTTTTGAATGGGCAGCGTATTGCCCATTTTCAGCAATTCCTCTTTGCTGCGCCCGGCAATTTCGGCATAGCGGCTGTTACAATCAATCAACCGACGTGTACCCTCTTCCAGATTTTCTTCGTAGACGCTGATACCATCGAAGGCATGATCGAAGATCAATTGTAGCATGGTTTGCGATTCATGGAGAGCAGTTTTGGCCTGCTCGCGTTCTACCATCTCCCGGTTTGCCTGAAGCAGACTTTGTTGCAGATTGTTGCTCAGCAGGTAGACGCAAAACGCTGTGGTGCTAAGGATGACGGTGACGATCAGCAAGTCCGACAACGCGCCGACATCAGGCGGACGTGGCACGAAGAGACCGCCCATAGCGCCCAAGACCAGCCAACCGACAGCGAGTAAGGTCAGCGCTACAAGGATGGAAAAGGCGCGTTTGTTCATTACTAAACTGGCTACAAGCAGAATGCCGGGATAGACGAAATTGGTCACATCATGGATGCCCTGCCCCAGGGTGGCGAGGATCGTAGACGATATGAGTAAACTCACGGAGAGTACAAATACGGCAGCGCTGGCATGTCCATGTTTGGAGAGCCAAAAGGTGACAATGAGCGGCAGGGTCAAAATGCCCAACGCCCGCACCGCTCCCCAATTGCGATCAACTATGGTGATGACGCCGGCTACTACAGATGCAATCAGCAAAACGACGCTGATATTTTGTATGGTGCGAGCGATGCTGGCTTTGTTGGCCAGGATCGCCGGTGACAGATAGGCTTCAAGCTTTGATGACATGATCCCCTTCTTATTGCGGCGCGAGCGGTAGGGTGAAGCAAAATGTTGTGCCGCTGTTTTTGCCTTCCGACTCGATCCAGATCTTACCGCCATACATCTCGATGATGCGCCTGACCAGGGCCAGGCCGACGCCGGTGCCATCACTAGTGGGGTCGAGTTTGTCGAACAAGCCAAAGACCTGGTCATGGTATTGGAGTTCGATGCCGACGCCGTTGTCGTGCACGTAGAACACCGGTTGATCCTCATCCTGCCGCACGCCGATTTCGATGCGTGGGTGAGGTTGGTCGCCCATGAACTTGCAAGCATTGTCGACCAGGTTCTGTAACACTTCCACCAACCGCACTCGATCGCCGTAGACAGTAGGCAGACCAGGCGCAATTTTCACCTGTACACGGCGGGCTTCGATGTAGCCGCGCACCGACTCCACAGCCTCGTGAACAATGGCTTCAAATGATGCCGCTTCCGGTGGATTGATGATCCGTCCGATGCGCGACAGTCCTAGCAGCTCGTCAAGCAGCCGCTGCATTCTGGCGAGGGCATCGTTGATGTAAACAGTGTCGGCCCTGACCCGTTCCATATTGCCCGACAAAGCATCTCTCTCCAAAAAGCCCACAAAACCACCGATGGTGATAAGCGGGCTTTTGAGATCATGGGAAACGGTGTAGGTAAAGCGTTCCAGTTCAGCATTCTTGTCTTCCAGTTCGGCCTGGATGCGTTTGCGTTCCTCCAGTTCCTGTTGTGCGGCCGTGAACAGCCTGGCGTTTTCGATGGCGATTATGGCCTGGACGCCAACGCCGGTAAGAATCTCGGCGTGGCGGTTGTTATAGGCGTTCAGAGTGTAGCTCTGGACCGAAAGTACACCCACAACACGCTCTTTTTTCTACAGGGGTACGATGAGGACGGAGGCCGATTTGCGGCTCTTGTCGCCCAGACCGGCTGGAATGGGGGTGTGCAATTCTTCTGGGCTGCGGTGCAACATAAAAGGCTGTCCGGTACGTAGCACATCAGCAAGCCATGTGTTAGAACCTAAAGACAAGTCGGGTTCGTGGTAGCGGACGCCCAAATCATACATAATGGGGAAGGATATCTGATTGCGTTCGGCATCGTAGAGACCGATATAGAATGCGTCTGCCGGCACAGTGCGCTGGACCTGGCGGTAGATGACCTCAAGCACACTGTCCGGGTCTTGCAAAGTCGAGATGGCGCGGCTGATTTCGTTCGTCGTCGCCAGGTATTCGGCCCGGTGTTGCGCTTCTTCGTACAGTCGCGTGTTTTCGATGGTGACCGCGGCTTGATCAGCGAACAGGCTGAGCAGTCGCATCTCGTCTTCGCTGAACTCCCCTCGCTGTTCGGTGTCGGTGATGTTCAACGCACCGATGACGCGATTTCTGGCTTTGAACGGCACACTCAAAGCGCGCCGGGCGCCTAACTTGACGAAGGCCGGCGACCGTCCCTCCCACGTTTGGTAATCCTCGACCATTATCGGCTGGCCCTCTTGCGCGGCGCGGCCGGCCAGCCCTTCGCCCAATTTGAGCCGTACACCCAGAAAGTCGACCGGCAGGTTGTGCAAGACGACGAGTTCGAGCGTCTGGTCGGGTTGCAGCAAGAACAGAGTCCCCTGCAGAGCGCCGATGAGTGCCGCTCCGTGCTCGACAACTTTGTGCAACAATGTCGTCATATCCAGTTGCGCGTTGATATCCAATGAGGCTTCATACAGTTTACGCAGCTCCATCGCGCGTCGTGCTAACGCCGCCTCGGCTTGCTTACGCTTGGTGATATCGACAAATTGTCCCATTGTGTGCAATCTTCCGGCTGCATCTCTGACGATGGTGGCACTCATTTCCCCATAACGCACCTGACCATCCTGGCGCACGACACTCAGTTCGTAGCGGGGAGGGAGCTGCTCGCCGCGTCGCCGGCGGATGTAGTAGTCGGCGACGAAGGCGCGGCTCTCATCAGAGAGAGCGTCGCGAAAATCCATCCCGATAAGGTCCTCACTTGAATAGTGCAATATGCGACTCAGTTCGTCGTTGACGTAAGCAAAGCGGAAGGCATCGTCGACCATGAAAATGCCCACCAGGGCGTTTTCAACAATGGAACGGAATTTTTCCTCGCTCTCTCTCAGCGCCGCCTCGGCCTGCCTGCGCCTGGTGATATCGCTGTGTGTCCCGATGACCCGGAGTGGTTTACCGTCTTTCGTCCACTCGACCACCTGGCCGCGATCCAGAATCCATTTATATGTGCCATCCTCGCACTGTAGGCGGTGCTCGCTGGTATAGATTGGGCTCTCGCCCTCCAGGTGCTTGCGGATTTCCTCGTAAACGTAGTCCCGATCTTCTGGATGAATGCGCGTGTCCCATTCGGCCAGGGTGTTCCCAATCTCGTGTTCTTCAAAGCCAAGCATGGCTTTCCATTGTCGAGAGAAATAGACCTGGTTTGTTTGTGCATTCCGGTCCCAAACCCCATCGCCTGAGCCTTCCAACGCGAATTGCCAGCGCGCTTCACTCTCGCGCAGCGCCTCTTTTGTTATGGCTGCTTCCATTACCGCGCTAGACAATGAATCAGCCATCAGGAGAATCATCGCCAGATAACCATACTCGATGGCATAGATAAACTGATATGCCCCTTGACTCACCAGTGTATCATTGAACACCGCCGCATACATACATCCAAGCGCTATGAGCAGTGGAGCGGATTCGCGGTGATACCCTTGCCGGTAAAAGCGGACGCTGACCCAAAGGATATACGTAGAAGCTGCCAATCCCACCAGCCCTTGAATTGCCGTAAATGGCCCCAGGGTCGCTTCGTAATAGACGATCGGATGGTTGAGGAAAGGCAATGTGATGGTTTTGATGGCCGGCTGACCGACCAGCCAGGTCAGAGCACTGCGATCCATACTCTGGACAAGGATGACGAACAGGTAATAAGCTGAAAAAGTATAAGTGACGATTCCGGGCTTTTGTTTCGTATAATCTGCCACAAACCACAAAAAGGCCGTGGTTAAGAACGCCAGTGCAATAAACTGCATCCGCTGCCACTGCACCCCCTCGGCGACCGAACTGGCATTGTACAACCCGGCACAGAACACGTCGTAGCACCCTGTCGCCAGACACAGCAGCGCAAAGGTCAGGTCCTCGCGGTGTCTTTTGCGTCGCAAATAGAGCAAAAGATGATATAGGCCAACATAAAACGTGATGCCGGCGATAGCAACCGCCAGTATGGATTGTACGCTCATATCGTCTTCTTTAGTCCTCTCTATGCCAGGGTAAAACAAAACGTCGAGCCGGTTCCCACTTCCGATTCGACCCAGATTTTGCCGCCGTGCGTCTCGATGATGCGCTTGACCAGGGCCAAGCCGACGCCGGTGCCTTCGCTTTGCGGATCGAGCTTTTCAAAGAGGTCAAAGACCTTGTCGTGATACTGCGAGTTGATACCCATACCGTTGTCGCGCACATAGAATACCGCTCCGGCCTCGTCTTGCCTGGCTCCGATCTTGACGCGCGGGTGGGGCTGCTCGCCCATAAACCTGCAAGCATTGTCGACCAGATTTTGTACCACCTCGACTAGCCGCATCCGGTCGCCGTAGACGACGGGCAGGTCGGGCGCAATCTCGACCGTCACGCCGCGCGCTGCGATGCGCCCTTGCACCAACTGGACCGCCTCACGGGCAATCTCAGCAAAGGATACTGCTTCCAGCGGGTTGGCTCGCCGCCCGATGCGCGAGAGTTCGAGCAGTTCGCCCAACAGCCGCTGCATCTTGGCGACGGCGTTGTTGATGTGCGTTGCATCAGCCCGCATCCGTTCTTCATCGCCGGACAAGGCATCCTTCTCCAAAAAACCGACAAAACTGCCGATGGTGATGAGCGGGCTTTTGAGGTCGTGCGAAACCGTGTAGACAAAGCGCTCCAGTTCGGCGTTCTTGGCTTCCAGTTCGGCAATCAGGGCTTCATGTTCGGCTTCGGCCTGCTTGAGTTCGGTGATGTCACGACCCACGGCTTGCAGCTCGCCGACCTGGCCACTGTCATCGGTGATACAGCGGACGATCCATTGGATCCAACGCTCCTCGCCATCGTGCCTGTAGTTGATGTACTCACCCGCCAATGGTCTGGGATGCCTTGCCTGGTCTGCAGTTTCCTGCCGCACCAGTTCGCGGTACTCAGGGGTGATCATAAACAGGTAACTTTGCCCAATTAATTCCTCGCGCGTTTTGCCAAAAAACCGGCAGTAAGCATCGTTGACGAACGTCAGGGTTGTATCCGGCAGATACCGGCTGATGAGATCGACCTGGCTTTCGACCAGTGTCCGGTAGCGGGCTTCGCTCTTGCGCAGCGCCTCCTCTGTTCGCTTGCGCGCGGTGATGTCCATTCCAATGCTCATATAGGCATAGATGTTGCCATCCGAGTCTCGTAGCGGCGCGATCGAGGCGGTAAGAAAAAACCGGCTGCCGTCTTTGCGCTGGCGTTCCATCTCCATGCCGGTGATGACGGACTCGCCCATATCGATGCGTGTACCTATCAATTGGTGGTCCTGGATTTTCTCTTCTGGAATGGTGGGCAGCCGGGTTCCCACGACTTCCTGGCTGGTCCAGCCGTACATCTCTTCTGCGGCTTTGTTCCAGAACAACACGCGACTGTCCGGTGCAATCGTAAAAATGGCCAGCGGCGAGTGGTCGAACAGCGCCTGCAGAGTCTCGTTGGCCTGGCGCAGCGACTCTTGGGTCTGCCTGACCTGGACGATGCGCTGTTCCAGACTTTCCAGGCTTTGTCGCAGCCGGGTTGTCATGTGATTGAAAGCGACGGCCAGTTTGCCCAATTCGTCCTGACCGTTGGCCTCGACCTGCCGGTGGAGGTCGCCGGCGCTAATCGCCTGGGCTACGGCGGCCATCGCCTGGATGGGATGGACAATTTGACGCACAATCAAAAAGCCCAGCGTGGCCGAGATCACAAGCATGACCACAACCAGAATCACCGTGATGCGCACCGTATTCATGCCCAAAGCCAGAGCTTCCGAAATTGTTTGCTCGGCAACGACGTTGAATTCTTGATCGCCGACACTTACCCTTTCGACTGCCAGAACGACGCGCGAACCATTCAAACCGGGCTGGATGCCTCCCGCTTCGTCGAGCACGCGGAGGGTTGCCCCGCGTAGAACCACCGAAGGATCGCGGTGCGCCACCACCTGCCCCTGCGCGTTGATGATATACACACTCTGTCCCGCATCGACCTCTATCTCTGCAATCAAGGCCCAGATTTTCTTGATGCGCACCTCGGACACAAGAATCCCGGCTAACTGCTCGCTGTGCAGGTCGCGCAGGGGCACGCTGATGACCATAAGTGGCTCACCGGTGATCTCGTCAAAGCGAACGGGGCCATAATAGGTCTGCCCGGTCGTTTGCGGGCCGACAAACTCGGCATTCCGGGAACGGTCGCGCAGGGTGGTGATGACGCTGTGGCGCGAGAGGCGAATTTGCTCCTGTCCCTGATTGTCGAGCAAGGCCAATTCTTCAAAAACGTTCCGGTAGGTCAACAGTTCGGACAAGACACCGTACTGCCTGTCGCGAGCCAACGCAAACAATCCCTGTACCCGGCTGGTGAGGCGCAGTTCGTTTTCCACCTGGTCAAAAAACGTTGTCACCTGGCTAGATATCCGCCGTGCCACCTCGCGCTGCAAATTGAGCGCCTGCTGTTGCTGCGTGGCAAAACTCTGCCAGGCCAGGATAACGCCGACCAGCAACAACGGGCCGATGGCCAAAACGATGAATGCTATGGTCAAGCGTGTGCGGATGCTGGCGCGCATATTTTTTACCTTTCCAGGCCGGGCTTTAGCGGACGATTCTCTGTGCTTGGTAAAGGATCTCGTCTGAAACGTCGATGCCGATACTTTGAGCCGTTCTCAAGTTGACGATCAGGATAAACTCGGCTGTTTCTACCGGCAAGTCGCCAGGGTCGGTCCCCTTCAATATCTTGTCCACCATTACACCTGCTTGCTCGCCTATGCGCGGCAGGTCAACCGCATAGGTGAATAGCAGTTTGTCCTGGGTCAGGTTAGTAGTCGATCCGGTCGGGATTTCTAGTTCGATAGCGAGTTCGAGAATGTCGTCCAGGCTTGGATCTATACTCGGCGAAATTGGGAAAAGGATGGCCGAATTTTGCGGTAGATCTTTGACGGCGACCAGGACCTCATCACCACTACTAACCTCGTCGAGCACGAGTTCGACCCCCAATTGGGCAGCCGTATCTGTGAGGAGTTTGACAGACATCGGGGCGCTCTGGTCGCCCGAGTGGTACGGGGCATAGACCAGTTTTGTATCTGGCGCGAGCTTGAGCAGCCATTCCAGCGCTTTGGGAGTAGAATCAATGCTTTGGATGCCGGTCAGGTTGCCGCCGGGGTTTCTGAGACTCGTTACGAATTTTTCCCCAAGCGGATTTGTGGCCGGGGAAAAAACCACGGGTATGTTTGTGCCCTCGACGGCCTTTTGGGCCACTTTCGTGGGTGCGCTGCCTAACGTCAGGAGCACATTTACTTGTTCGGCCATCAAGATCTTGATTTCGGCCTCGTTCGCTTGTTGTCCGCCTCCCAAAATGCCGTGGTAAATATAAGTAATATTCTCTCCTTCCACATATCCTAACCCGGTCATTGTGCTTTTAAACTCGTCCAGAATTTCTTCTGCCGGGAACTCGCTGGCTACGCCAATGATGTAGGTTGAGGGTTCTGGTGTACCTTGACAGGCTGTTAATAGCAGAGCAAGTATGGCAAGCACGATCATCCATCGACTCCAATTTCTGCGTCGCAAATTGTGTTTGTCCATCATATACTCCTTTAGAAAACTAGAATTGTGAAACTTGGCGACCTATTTAAGTTTGTTTGCCGGCAAGGTAAAACAAAAAGTTGTACCGTCGCCCTGTCCGCCCGAATCTACCCAGATTTTCCCCCCGTGCGTCTCGATGATGCGCTTGACCAGAGCCAGGCCGATCCCCGTGCCTTCACTGGTCGGATCGAGCTTTTCGAACAGGCCGAAGACCTGATTATGAAAACGGGGATCGATGCCTATTCCATTATCGCGCACGTAGAAGATCGTCTCGCCATTCGTTTGCTCTGCCCCGATCTCGACTTGCGGGTAGGGTTGGTTGCCCATGTACTTGCAAGCATTGTCGACTAGATTTTGCACCACCTCCACAAGCCGCGCCCGGTCGCCACGAACGATGGGCATACCGGGCATGATCTCAATCGTTACGCGATGTGCAGTACTGCGCCCGCGCACCAACTCGACTGCTTCACAGGCGATGGCCTCGAAAGAGACTTCCTCTGGCGGATTGATGTGCCGTCCGATGCGTGAGAGTTTCAGCAACTCGTCGAGCAACTGCTGCATTCGGTTGACGGCCATGTTGACATGGGCGATGTCGACCCGCACACGTTCCAGGTCGCCGGACAGCATATCCTGTTCCAAAAAACCTATAAAGCCACCGATAGTGATAAGGGGGCTTTTCAGGTCATGCGAGACAGTGTAGGTAAACCGCTCTAGCTCGGCGTTTTTGGCGCCGAGTTCGGTAATGAGGGTTTGTTGGATAGCCTCGGCCTGTTTGCGTTCGTTGATTTCCTGTTCCAGTTCGCGGGTACGTGCGTGGACTTGTTGTTCAACGTGTGCATATGCCTGCACTAACTCGGCTTCGGCTCGCTTTTGTTCCTGGAAAAGAAGCACGCTTTTGAGCGCACTGCTGATCTGCTCGCGCACGATCTCATAAACCGGCCTTTCTGCCGTGCCCATTTCCATAATCGCAAAGCCGAGTTGGACATTTTGGAAGTATAACGGCTCGACAATCCACGTGTAGCGCCTGTCGTGGGGCCATAGCTCCGGTGGCAGCAGCGCCGATGAGTGAAAACGCCGCTCGGTCATATCCGGTCCGGCGTTCTCGCTATAGGCCAGAACCAATCGCGACCATTCCGGCGCTGGATGCGGGTATGCGTAGGGCTGCGGGTCTTCGTATAACGCGAGGTAACATGCCGGTATGCCCAGCGGCGGCATACGGTCGGCGATGATATCCAGAAGAGTGGTGAAATCAAGCGTAGTCACCAGGGCCTGGCCGAATATCCGCACCGCAATGTTTTCATGGTCCATCTGTAACTGGTGCTGCGCCACCGCCTTGCGCATCGCTTCTCCGACAAATACGCGCGCCTGGTGCCAGAGGGCCTCTGCCCGGCTGGACAAAGCCAGGTCGCCGGTAGGGGGCTGTAGCCGCTGGCGCAGCATGGAGATGACGTCCTGCCACCGGGGAATGTCGTCGCCGTGTTGGGCGACCTGGCGCAGGATTTTGTCCAGGGTGGATACAAGGGCGACGCCATGGTCCTCTCTCATATCCGCGGTGAAAGCAACCAGCAAATCTTCGAGCCACCCGGCGGCATCTGCCATCGAACCGAGGAGTGGCATCAGCTCGGCGACAATTTGTGCGCACTGCGCAGTTGATGCCTGCTCGACCGGTTGGCTTGCTGTGGCCGATAGCTGCGTCGTCCTAGCGACCATGGGATCGGGACAGCCACATGATTGACGGATGATGAGTTGCGTAGGAAGCAGCACTTCTGACGGCACTTCCTCACCAGCGATCTTCGCCAGGAGCAGATCCATTGCCTTTGTGCCCAATTCGAACATTGGCTGGCGCACCGTGGTCAACGACGGCGTAGCCAGTTGCGCCATTTGTGTATCGTCGAAGCCGGTCAGCGCCATGTCGTAAGGCACATGGATGCCGCGTGCCTGCAGCGCTGCCAGTGCACCCAGCGCCATATTATCATTGGAAGCGACGATCGCCTGCACGTCGGCTTTCCGTTCATCGAGCAGCAATCTGACAGCTTCTCCCCCTGCCCGCACGGTCCAATCCCCGGCAATGATAAGCGCAGAATCTACGGCAATCCCGTGATCGGTCAGCGCTTGCACATAGGCCTGATAGCGCGGCCGGGCGGCGGGACGATTTTCAGGACTGTTAATGAAGGCGATCCGCCGCAGGTGATGGTCGCGAATAAGGTGTGCGACAACCTCGTACAAACCGGCTGTTTCGGTCGCCACCACTGTTGTGACTTTCTCTAGCGGCAATCCAACATGAACGAGGGGCAAATGGCGGTAACGTTCGTAAAACTCTATGGTCCTGGGCATGGCAGCATATGTGTTGATGGTGCCCAGGATAATCAATCCATTGACGGTGCGCTCCGTGACCAGTTCGTAAAGGATATTACGTTGGGTATCGAATTGGTTGTAAAGCGTGTGATACAGATGTCCGCCGGTAAAGCATAACAGATTCACGTCCTGTCTTTCCGCTACCGCCGTGACTCCGCTCAAAATTTGAGACAGATACTCCTGTTGTTCATTCGGCATGTTCTCGAAGAGCATGCCGATGGTCAGGCGCGCTGCGGTCGGCGGGGGGATGGACTTTTGACTGGGCATATTTTGCATCGCACCTAATCCGCGAAGGGCAACTCGAATATAAAACGCGTCCCGCACGGCTGTACTGGCTCGGTCCAAATGCGTCCGCCGTGCCGTTCATGGATGATCGACCAGCACAACCACAATCCCAGGCCGGTACCCTCGCCGACCTCTTTGGTGGTGAAAAATGGTTCGAAAAGCCGTCTGTGTACAACCTCAGGAATGCCAAGACCGTTGTCTTCTACTTCCACACGCACGCCGGTTTCACCACTCATCGTACGCAGCGTTAACCGCGGCGAGTAGTCTGGCGCAGCGTCAGTATGTTTGTCGACCATCGCCTGCGCAGCATTGCGAATCAGGTTGAGGAGGACCTGCTGAATTTGTTGCCCATCACACATCACATGCGGCAGCGTGGGCGACAGCTCGTACACGATTTGAATATCGCGGAAGTCGTACTGGCGGGTCAGATCGTAGTCCGTGGCAGCCAGCTCAACCGTTTGCTTGATGCGCACATTCAGATCACACGGCGCGCGGTTGGACGTTCCCCGCCGCGCGAAGCTAAGCAGATCAGAGACAATCTTGGCTGCGCGCGCCCCCATGTCACGAATACCCTGCAGATAGTCAAGCAATCCGCGTTCCTGCATATAGGCCCCGAGCCTGTCCGGGTCGATGCCGGCGGCTTCCAGCCGCGCCCGCGTACGAGCATGGTCAGGATTGAGTGCCAATTCCAAGAACTGCGCCGACTGCATCATCGCGCCAAGAGGGTTGTTAATTTCGTGCGCCATGCCTGCCGCTACCCCCCCGACACTCGCCATTTTGGTGGCTTGCAGCATCGTCTCTTCGAGATGAACGCGTTGGGTCGCATCATCGATGCTCAATACCACCCCGCCAATGGCATCCGAGAGGAGTGGAAAGACGTGAACATCGTAGTAGCGCAGGCCCTCTGGTGTTTGCACCTCCTCGCGATGGCGATGCGCCACGGTTTTTGTCGCCAGCACCTCGTCGAGCAAAGGCCGGTAATGCGCCAACGCCGGGCACAGTGCCCAGAGTGGGTTGTTCAAAAGTTGTTCTTTCTTGCAGTGCGTGAACTGCTCGGCGGCGGGGTTCCAGGTTAGCACACGCCCATCGGTGTCCAGCGTGATCAACGCGGAGGGCATAGAATCGGTAATGTTCTGCAGAAGATGCTGCAGGCGAATGATCTGCTGTTCGGAATGACGGCGCTCGGTAATGTAATGCCACTCGCGCAGCGCGCGCTCGGCGATATGTGGCATATCGGCCAGCGTGTCCGCCGTCTTGACTACATAATCCAGCGCGCCGGCCTTCATCGCTTCCACCGCCACCTGTTCATTGCCGTGGCTGGTCATCAGGATAACCGGAATCGACAGCTCTTCCTCTTCATGTTTGAGGATGATATCCACGCCGTGACCATCGGGCAGCAACCAATCCGTAATCACCAGATCGACCGGTTGTGTTGTCAGGAGTTGGTGCGCTTCACGCAGATTGTGGGCAATAAGCAAGCTGCCTTCGGGCATTCGCTGACGGAATGCGTGCCGGATCAATTCAACATGAGAGACTTCATCTTCCACCAACAATATATACATGCTTGCGCTCCTCGTTTTATCAAAGGAATATCGCGCATGTTCGTCAAATATCATGCGTCACTTGCCGGTTTGATAAATATCAACTATTATATAATAAAGTGCTGTGATTTCCAAACACAACCTTTACCTTTATCGAGTGAATGGCGACCCTTTCTGATAGCAAAACGGCTCGAAACCTTTACTTGTGTTTTGCTTTAGCGTTGTTGAGCATATAATATTCTAGATAGTTTGGATGGAAGGTTGGATATATGAGCCAGAAACGAATCCTGGTTATCGATGACGAACTGCTGCTCCGGCGGGCGCTCGCCGACTATCTGGACGAGTGCGGGCATCAAACCGTCACCGCTGCTGATGGCGCCGAGGGCCTTGCGATTGCGCGTGCCGAACACCTCGATGCGGTCCTGGTCGATCTGCGTATGCCGCGCGTCGACGGTCTGGAAGTCGTTGCGACGCTCAAGGCCGAACAGCCCGAACTCCCTGTGGTCGTCGTTTCCGGCACCGGTGTATTGCAAGATGTCATCGAGGCGATCCGGCGGGGGGCGTGGGACTATGTCACCAAACCCGTGCGTGACATGGATGAAATCGCCGTCATTATCGAGCGTGTGTTGGAGCGCGCACGCCTTATTGCCGAACGTGACCGCTATCAACAAGAAATAGAAACCCTCAATCATGAGTTAGGCGTCACGGTGACCCGTCAAACTGAGGATTTGCGCATACAAAACCGCGAACTGACGGCGCTCAACCACATCATCAGCGCCGCCGACGCCACCCTTGATCCAGTCGAAATCCTGCGGGTACTTTGCACTGAATTAGCACTGGCACTGTCGTTGCCGCATGCCATCGCTACCCTTGCCGATCCTGGCAGTCCCAGCCTGAAAATCGCCGCCGAATATTGCCGCTACGACCGCGAGAGCCTTCTGGGCCAGTCGCTGGCTTTGACCGAACCGACCATTGCCTATGTCCTGCAGCACCAATTACCACTTTTCATCGAAGACGCGCAACAAGACCCCCGGTTGGGTAATCGTCGTGAATCGATGCGCCATCTGCAAACGGCCACGCTACTTCTGGCGCCGGTGGTAGTCCGTGGGCGTGTCATGAGTATCCTGGAATTGGAAACCACTGTTCCTTGCGTTTACGATGACCATGACATGAGTCTGATCGTGAACGCGGCAGCGGCGGCCGGACAGGCGTTGGATGCGCTCAACCTGCACCAAGAACTGCGAGCGCACGCCGACGCACTCGAGGCCACCGTTGCTCAGCGGACTGCAGAATTGAGCGTTGCTCTTGACCAGGCTCAGGCCGCCGACAAGGCCAAATCACAGTTCCTGAGCAGCGTAAGCCACGAGTTACGTACCCCGCTCGCCAGCATACGCCTCTACCTGGGGCTGCTTTCGCAAGGCAGAATGGAACACCGCCAACGTTACCTTGAAAGTCTCGCCCGCGAAATCGAGCGGTTGCAAGTGTTGATCGAAGAATTGCTCGACATTTCACGGCTCGACCTGGAGAAAACCGTTCCCCAATGGCAGTCCGTGGACCTGAACGTGCTGCTGACCACACTAGCCGAAGATCGCACCCGCCTGTTTACCGAGCATGGCTTGCATCTCTACCTCGACACGGCAGCGGAGCTCCCGACGATCGCTGCCGATCCAGCATTGCTGGAACAGGTTGCCACCAACCTGCTCACCAATGCACTGAATTACACACCACCCGGTGGGGATGTCTGGCTGAGCACGGCTGCCGTCATTGAGCCAGCGCATTCCTGGGTCATCTTTCAAGTGCGGGATAACGGCCCCGGCATCGCGCCCGAGGAGCAGGAACAACTCTTCCAACGTTTCTATCGCGGGGAAGCTGCGCGGGTGAGCAAAGCACCCGGCACCGGGCTGGGATTGGCTATCAGCCAGGGCATCGTCAATTTGCACCACGGACGGATTACGTTGGAGAGCGACGTGGGCCAGGGCAGTACCTTCTGCGTCTGGTTGCCCTGTGAACATTTGAGCAACGGAAATACTGTGTGAGGCGTGATTCCTCACGCCTCACGTCTCATTGATCTGCGGAAGATACCCCCTCTCTACCCAAGCGCAATCTCCGCCGCCAGCACAGACGCGGGCGGGAGTGTGACCACGAAAGACGCGCCGGTCGCGTCAATGGCGTAGGGGCGCGGCGTGAGCGTTTCGGGTGCTTCGAAGGTATTGTGCGCGTGGATTTCGCCGCTGAGGACGCGCGCTGCGCCGCCCGCCGCCTGCGCGCCGCCGAGCAAGTCCACCGTCACCTCGATGGCGTCTGTGGCGTGCGCGTTGGTCAGCGTGAGGAAGAGCACCTTCCCCGTGCGCGATGCGCTGCCGGAGACGGTCGCCACCTGCTGCTCCTTGCCCGCTGCGGTGTACGTCGCCGCATCGGACTCGATGACCGTGCGCAGCGACGTCCCGCCCTGGTGCGGCGCGTACATTTCGTAGACGTAGCCCGTGGGCGTCACCAGCATTTTCTCCTCCTGCGTGAGGATCATTGCCTGCAACACGTTGATCGTCTGCGCAATGTTCGCCATCACCACCTTGTTGGCGTGGCGATTGAAGATGTCGAGCGACGTCGCTGCGACGAGCGCGTCGCGCAGGCTGTTCTGCTGGAACAGGAACGCCGGATTCGTGC
>DAIUDK010000055.1:0-30942 GCA_036845725.1 Chloroflexota bacterium | reverse complement strand
ATCCACCCTCTTCCCTCGAATCGAAGCTAACCACTGGCGCAATGAGAGCGCATATTGCACATGCCCTTTCTTGCGGAACCCATATACCGAAAGAGCAAAATCCAAATAAGAATATAACCAGATCAACTCGGTATCTACCGGTTCTACCGGTTTGACAGGTTCACCTATGGCTTGCCGGTAGGCCATTAAAGGCAGATTGATCCCGGTTGCTGTCGTTGCATAATTCCACATGCCAGGACGGGGGTTGATTTCGATAAGCTTGAATGCGCCATCCCTAGCATCTTTCTTGAACTCGGTGTTGGAGATTCCATAGAATCCGACATGCTTAATCAATCGTTGACCTAAATGAAAAATTTCAGGCGTTGGCGTTACCCGTCCAGAGATAATGGTACCGGCATCCGGTGGATTCTGACGGATCTTGTGACCGGTGGAATATCCCAAGATTTCCCCGTTTGGATCGGAATAAGCCGTCAAGGTGTATAAAGCCTCGGCGCCGCCAGGGATGCTTTCTTGCAACACCAGCGGAACTGATTCCAACCCACATGTCACAATCCGTTGCTGCCAATACGCCAGATCGTTTTCATTCTTTACAATCAATGTCCGCCCGCGTGAACCGAGCTTTTCCAAAAACCCTACAGTGATTGCCGGCTTAATGACCCAGGGAAAAGGGATGTGCGTTTTATGCGCTTCAACATCTCGAATTCCCTGCAACACAACAGTTTGGGGAAAGGGCACCCCGGCCTCGGCAGCCAGACCATACAAGTACTGTTTATCTGTACATTGCCCAATTACGTCCCATTTGGACATAGGATAGTGATAATAGGCTTCCAGTTCGTGTTGGTGTTTACTGATAGGAATAAGCCAAATATCGTTTGTGCAAAATAATACACCCTTGGTCCCAAGTTCACTGCCCAATTCTGCCATATATTGCACAAAGGCATCCATCGCCTCATCCGGGTGCGGACATTGCAAGCCGGCCAGTACGTATTTTGACTTGGCAGCCATATTGGCTCTATAGTCAATAACGATCGAGGGTATCCCCGCTTCCCCCAGGCCCCTTACTAGCCCCAGGCCGTTAACTTGTCCTCCAAGAATAATCGGCAGCGGCGTTGCAGACGATCTCCAATGCTTCATTATCAGCACTCTTATATGGATTGATAGTCAAAGAGGGTTACTGTTAAAGAACACCGTCGGCCTGCAGGACTATAATACATGAGATGTGGTTCCTGTCGTAACCCAATTTACCAGGTCTTGCGCCTGCATACCCTCGATGCCTAACCGCTTACGAGTACGACCCTCTGCCCAAAAATCTCTCTGGCACAGTGCCGAGGATAGATCTACAAGCGCCCGACACAAATGCGCATCCACTCCGGCCAAATCTGCCAATTCAGCAATCGGCACTAGGCCAGTCGGTACGTCTTCGGTAAACATCCGTGACTCAAGGCTCGTCGGCGCCTCTATACCATCGTAAGCCGGATTAGAACGCATACGAGCATAAAGCGTATCGCCCTGGACATTTTCATACGAGCGTAACACCCAATCCTTAGCCGTGGTCAAGTGAAGTCCAAAAGCCTTGCCCACAGCCACTCGTTCTTGGTCCAATTTCTCCACAAACAAAGAGACTTTGGGCGTCATTGTCTGATAAAACAAGAAAGAGTCAGCGGCTTCAACGCGTACTGCATTCAACAACGCAATCGCTGGGTGAAAAATAGCGCCAATGTTTTCCAATCCTGTCTCGATCACGTCACGCGCGCCCACAAAACACGAATACATCTGTTGAACAGATTCCAGTACACGCGGAGTATCTTGCGCGGGCATAGCTGCAAGTGGTACCAGCCGTTTAACACCGAACACATTAACCATAGCTGGCCCGGTAATCCGACACGCATAAACAAGACTCTGCGCTTCAGCAACGTAAACACGCGCTGACAAACGCGCCTCACTCAAGGCTTGCCGAAATACCATTGCCCCGCACGTCCGGCCAGGATTCAAAACAATGACCTGTCCATCTTGCAAAAAGGGAACACATCTTCTGGCTATGTCTTCATGGGCGTCCGCTGTGGTCACTACCATAATTACCTGTGCGTCCTGAAGAACCTCCAACAACTCGGTAGAGATTGTCTTGAGTGCTCCAAATCCAGATAATTTACCAGTAAGGGTAATTCCACCTTGAATGATAATTGGTTCAAGTCGTTCCAGAGACCGATCCCACAAACGCACGTTGAAGCCTTGTGTCGCCAGATATCCAGCCATAGCTTGCCCGCCATTTCCAGCCCCAAGTACCGCGACATTCATCATTAGTGACATGTACTACACCTGCTGAGACGCTTATCTTTGTCGGACTGTAGCCTTCCCACTATTCGCGCCGCCGCTGCTCCATCCCCATACAACGCCGGACGCACCTCCGGCAATACAAACTCCCGCACCGCCGTCACAATCCGCGCCGTATCCGCCCCCGCCAGTACATTCCACCCCGCCTGCACCGTCTCCACCCACTCTGTCTCGTCGCGCAACGTCACGCATGGCACACCGAGCCAATACGCCTCTTTCTGGATGCCGCCGGAATCGGTCAAAATCATCCGCGCGGCCTGCTCCAGTCGCACCATGTCCAGGTATCCTACAGGATCAATGGATTTTAGATTGTGGATTGTGGATTTTAGATCCAATGCCTCAAGGTAAGTGCGAGTGCGGGGATGTATGGGGAAAACAATTGGTTCATCCAAAGCAGAAAAGGCTTCCAGAATGGCGTGTAGACGAGCCGGGTCGTCCGTGTTTTCGGCGCGATGGACGGTGGCCAACAAGAATCCTTTTTCGCTCAGGCCCAGGCGTTGCAAAACATCGGAATGGGTCTGTGCGCGAGCTGCCGCGAAAGCCAGTGCGTCCGCCATTACGTCCCCTACCAGATGGACTCCGTGGGTGACACCCTCCGCGGCCAGGTTTTCCACGGCGGTCTGGCTGGGGCAAAGCAATAACGTTGAGATATGGTCGGCCAGGACGCGGTTAATTTCCTCCGGCATCCGCCGGTTGAAGCTGCGCAGGCCGGCTTCGACGTGCGCTACCTTGATGTGCAACTTGGCCGCTGCCAGAGCTCCTGCCAGCGTCGAGTTCGTGTCGCCATACACCAACACCCAATCCGGCTTCTCGGCCAGCAGCACCTGCTCAATCCCGGCCAACATCGCCGCCGTCTGCGCGCCGTGCAAGCCGGAACCGACGCCCAGGTTTACGTCCGGCTGCGGCAGATCCAGCTCAGCAAAGAACACCGCCGACATATTCTCGTCGTAATGCTGGCCGGTATGGAGCAGCACTTCGGTGTGACTCTGCCGTAACACCCGACTCACCGGCGCGGCCTTGATAAACTGCGGACGCGCACCCACTACTGTAACGATCTTCATTGCTGCCGTGCCCCTTCGCCTACGCCGCGTCGAATCCAGCCCACGGCCTGAGGAAACGTGCGCCTTCCATCCACCAGAACCGGCGCGCGCAGCACAGCCTTGAGGGCCGCCAGATCGAGCGTTTTGTATTCGCTATGCTTAACCATCACCACCACCGCATCACAGCCTTCCGCCATCGCATAGACGTCGCCCTGATACCCCGGCACATACGGATCGTGGATCACCACCTCCGCGCCGCATTCGCGCAACTCCGCGACCAGCGCCTCGCTCGGACTGTTGCGCGTATCATCGGAATCCTCAAGATAAGCGTACCCTAGCACCAGCACGCGCGCGCCTTCCAGTGGCTTACCGGCCTCGCGCAGCGCATCTTCGAGCAAGGCGGCGATGTGCAACGGCATTTCCTCATTAACCGCGCGCGCCGCCGGGATCAGCCGCACAGGGACACCCGTTTGCTGCGCCTGATACACCAGCAACCACGGGTCTTTGGGGATGCAGTGCCCACCCACCCCGGCCCCCGGCAGGAGCATAGCGCGGCCCGGCGACTTGTTAACCAGCTCGCGCACTTTCCACACATCGCCGCCCACGGCCTCGCAGACCAGCGCCACCTCATTGGCAAACGCGATGTTCACATCGCGGTAGGCGTTCTCCGCCGTCTTCACCAGCTCCGCCGTGATGCAGTCCGCCGCATCGAGATCGGCCTGGACAATGTAACGGTACAACGCGATCATCGCCTCAGCGGTTTCCGGCGTCTCGCCGCCGCAGACCCGGCTCACGCCGCGCAGGTTAGCGAGCAGCTTCCCCGGCATCACCCGCTCCGGGCAGTGGCCGAGGTAAAAATCGGCGTTGACGCGCTTGCCGGACGCTTCTTCCAGCAAGGGTTTGACGATGCGCGCCATCGTGCTAGGGGCGATAGTTGACTCAACGATCACCAACGCGCCGGCTTTTAGGGCGGGACCGAGGTCGCGTAACGCGCTCCGCAGCGCCACATAGCGCGGTGTGTGCTGTTCATCCACCGGCGTTTCCACGTTGATGGTGACCGCATTGCACTCTTGCAGGGCGGCATACTCCGTCGTCGCCCGCAAGCGCCCGCTGGCGATGACGTCCGCTAGCAACTCGGACAGCCCCGGTTCGCGCCCTTCGATAGGCGAAATCCCGGCGTTGATGGCCGCCACGCGCTCCGCCTTGAGGTCCACGCCGGTCACGTCGAACCCGGCTTCGGCGAACAGACACGCTACCGGCAATCCCACGTAGCCTAACCCGATCACGCCAATCCGCGCGGTTTGCGCGGCGATTTTTTGCCGCAGACTGTTCAAATCCACCCTACACCTCGATCACGCGCTGCGTTTTACCGGATTCTACCACCGCCAACGCTAACCGCAACGCGGCCAACCCGTCGCCGCCGCTCACCGGAACCGGAGTATCGGTTAACACGGCAGAGGCGAAAGCTTCCAGTTCTGCCCGCAAAGGCTCGTAACGTTGGATGGGATAACGCACCATCCGTCCCTCACTCACGCCCTTCAGAATGCTGAGATGGCTCCAGGCCGAGCCGTTGACCTCGGCGTTCTCGTAGAAGAAGAGGTCTTGCAGCAGGTCGTCGGCGCGGAACATCCCCTGTTCGCCGAGCACCACCACCTCGCGCACTTTTTGCGGCGTCAGCCAGTTGATGTCCAAAACGCCGGTCATCGCGTTGTCGAAACGCAAAAGCGCCGTCACCAAGTCTTCGTGCTCCGTGTGAATGCGCCGCTCCGTCTCGGCGAAAACGCGCACCGGTTCGGCCCCGCTGATGAAGCGCATCACGTCCAGATCGTGCGGCGCCAGATCAACGACGACGCCTACATCCCGCACCCGAGGCGGAAACGGTCCCACCCGCCGACACACGATCTGGAAAATCTTGCCCAACTCACCCGCCGCCAGATGTTCCTTGAGCGCCCGGATCGCCGGGCTGAAGCGCACGATGTGGCCGACCGTCAAACGGCGTCCAAGCGCCTCGGCGCAATCGATGAGTGCCTGCGCCTCCTCCACGGTGGCAGCAATCGGCTTCTCGACCAGCACGTCGGCGCCGGCGGCCATCACCGTCTCCGCCACTTCGCGGTGATAGCGCGTGGGGACGGCGACCGTCACCACGTCTGGCTTCTCGCGTTCGAGAAGTTCGCGGTAATCCGCGTAGGCCGGGACGCCATACTTGACGGCGATCTGTTGCCCCGTCTGTGGACTGGCATCCGCCACGCCGACGAGCCTGGTCTGAGCGATCTCCGTGTAAACGCGCGCGTGGTTGCGCCCCATCGCCCCCACGCCGATGACGGCGGCTTTGAGATGTTTGCTCATGCGCGCTCTATAAAGCCGTTGACCGCCGCGACGATGGCTTCCAGGTCAGCCTGGGCGAGCGCCGGATGCACCGGCAGCGAGAGCACTTCCGCCGTGGCCCGCTCGGCTTCGGGCAAGTGCTGGTTGTATCCCAACTGTTGCGTATAATACGTCTGCTGGTGAATCGCCACGGGATAGTAGACGCCGGATCCAATCCCATTCGCTTTCAGATGTTCCACCAATGCGTCGCGACGGCCATCCGGCACGCGGATGGTATATTGATGGAAGACGTGCGTGTAACCTTCCGGTGTAACCGGGATACCCACCCCACGCAAGTTCGCGTTGAGATAACGCGCGTTAGCAATCCGCGCCGCGTTGAACTGCTCCAATTTGTGCAATTGCGCCAATCCAATCGCGGCGTGAACGTCCGTCATGCGGAAATTGAAGCCCAATTCGTCGTGGTAATAGCGCCGGCGCATCCCATGCTGACGAATGACCTGGCAGTTCTCGGCGATGCGCGCGTCGTTAGTCGTGATCATGCCGCCTTCCGCCGAGGTGATGTTTTTGGTGGGATACAATGAGAACGTGCCCGTTCCCCACGCGCCCGCACGCTTGCCGTGCAGCACAGCGCCATGGGATTGGCAGGCGTCCTCGATCACGGCCAAACCGTATTTGTCAGCGATAGCCCGAATCGCATCCATATCCGCCATCAGCCCGAACAAGTGCACCGGCAAAATCACCTTCGTGCGCGGCGTGATGGCGGCTTCGATCTGCGCCGGATCCAGGTTGAACGTCGCCGGATCAATGTCCACGAACACCGGCCTGGCCCCGACAAACAAGACGCTGTTCGCCGAAGCGATGAACGTGAACGGCGAGGTAATGACCTCATCCCCTGGACCGATATTGTGCGCCAGCAACGCCGCGTGGAGCGCCGTCGTCCCGCTGCTCGTCGCAATGGCGTGCTGCACGCCACACATAGCCGCAAACGCCTCTTCAAAGGCCTTGACCCGTGGGCCTTGCGCCAATATGCCAGAGTCTAAAACTTCGAGAACCGCCTGTTTTTCTTCGTCGCCGATGAGCGGCTTAGCGATAGGGATCATACAATTTTCCTCCAGGTTTCGAGTGGGATAGCTACCGTATGCCGGCAACGCGGGCACTGCGCCAACATCTCGCCCTCGCACGTTTCTCCCGGCAGCAGACGCTCGCCGCAGGCGCACACAAATCCGATCACCCGCGCCGGATTGCCGACCACCAGCCCGTGCGCGGGCACATCTTTGGTGACGACGGCGCCCGCGCCCACCATCGCCCACTCGCCGATGACGACCTTGGGCAAAATGGTGGCATTTGCGCCGAGCGCCGCCCCGCGCCTGACCACGATCCGCCCCAACACCCAATCATCGGCGGCCTTCAACGACCCATCAGGGTTCACCGCGCGTGGCAGATTGTCGTTGGTGAAACACACGTGCGGGCCAACAAAGACGCCATCCTCAATTTCGACACCGTGATAAATCGAAACGTAATTCTGCACCTTGACGTTGTCGCCCATCCGCACGCCAAAATCGACGTAGACACCCTTGCCGAGGATGCAATTTTGGCCGATTTGCGCGCCCTCGCGCACCTGACACTGATGCCAGATACTCGTTCCGGGACCGATCTGCGCCTTGTCCGAAACATCGGCCGTGGGATGAATCCTTACGTTATTATGCATTACGCCCGTTCCGTCAACAATCCTCGTATCCGCGCCGCCACCATCTCGATCGCCACCTCGTTGAAGCCACCTTCGGGGATGATCACGTCGGCGTGACGCTTGCTCGGCTCGACAAACTCCTGATGCATCGGGCGCACCGTCGTCATATACTGCGAAATCACGGAGTCGAACGTCCGGCCCCGTTCCTGCATGTCGCGTTGCAGGCGGCGAATCAGCCGGATGTCGCTGGCCGTATCGATGAAGAGCTTTACATCAAACAACTGACGCAAGGCCGGTTCGGCAAAAATGAGAATGCCTTCTACCAACACGATGGGCGCCGGCTCCACATGAATCGTCTCGTCGGTGCGGGCGTGCCGGGTGAAATCATAAACGGGAATTTCGGCGGGATAGCCGTTACGCAGCAGCGTCAGGTGTTCGATCATCAGACTGGTTTCTAGCGCGTCAGGGTGATCGAAGTTCAGACTCCTGCGTTCCTCCAACGTCAGGTGACGTAAATCCTTGTAATAAGCATCGTGCGGGATACACGCGATGTGCTCCGTGCCGACACGCTCCAAGATGCGATTCGCCACCGTGGTCTTGCCGGATCCGGTTCCTCCCGCTACACCAATGATAATCGAACGCATACACCCTCCTCCAATACAGTCAGGTCGTTGAATAGTCAAAACCATTATCACACGCAAGTCAGTTGGTCAGAAAAACCGTTCAGGCTGTTCCGGTTGACAAAAGCTCGTCGGCTACCGCTTCCTCTGTTGGTTGCATGGTAGTTTTACGATGCAGATGAAAATTCCCAAGGACAGCAATGAACAATGCCAGCATCCCTGCGGTCTCTAATGGCGCGCCTGGATTATATACCGCCTCGAAACGCGGCAGCGCGTCACGTTCCAGATCGAGCCGGACATCATCGGCGAACAACACTCCGTCATCCTGCAACGTCGTCTCCACAAGCAATTCGCCATTAACGCTGCGATAAACCTGTACCAGGATTGGCCCAGCAGCCTCGCGCATCCGGCTGATGCGAAAAACGTACCCCATCTGGGGCAACGCAAAGTAGGCTTCCGGTGCTTCGACGGTCAACGCCAAACGCAACTGATCCTGCGGCTCGGCGCGCACCGAAGGCGACAGCGGCAGAACCTGCCCCTCGTCATCCAGCGCCTGCACCGCCAATCCCACACTGCTTTCTTTTGGCAGCAAGTATAACCCATATCGCCCCGTCCGCAATGGAACAAACCGACTGGACAGAACAACGTCGCGCGCCGGTAACGTCAGGCCGCGCTCCGGAATCGTAATAGGCACTGCGGGCCAGGCAATCACGTCCGCCTGCTTCCACCCCCACAGCATCTGCATCCCCCACCCCACCACAATAAGCACACCGGCCACGCACGCCAGCACCTGAAACCAGCGACGGGAACGTGTACAGGCTTTCCAATGTTCCAGCACGTCATCGCAACGCGCAGCGACGATCAACGCCAACCAGGCAAGAAGCACACGCGTCCACAACGATGTGCGCACCGTCAGCAGGCCAGCCACGGCCAAAGGTGTAGTCCACACCTTGAAAGTGGGGCGTAACCCGGCCAGCCAGCGTGCATAAACAGGGCTTGTGGAGATGGACACAGGCGACTGAGGAAGAAACAATGCCATAGTTTGGATGATTACCAGTGCAATGAGGGCTTCGACCAGTCTACGATCTGCACTAAGCCACTGCCACACCTGATTAAGTATCTGCCGCGCCCGCATAGTTCCCTTCACCATTGAGCTACAAAAAAGGCCCCGTCGACTCCGGGGCCGGAGAGAGCCACCCTTGGGAATTGAACCCAAAACCTGGCGCTTACGAAGCGTCTGCTCTGCCGATTGAGCTAGGGTGGCAATTACAAACGCCATTATACCCAGAACTAAATAGATGGCAAGCGATTCAGTAGTAGGGCTATCGCATTTGACCAGTATCGTCGTCGAATATGGCCTAAAGGCCGGGGATAGGATTTCCAAATGCGCCAGCCCTGGATTCAGTAGATAGTAGACAGAGAAGAGGAGCGAGGCGGTAGGCCCGGCCGATGTTGCAACTTTGTCCTACAATCGGCGTAATAAGAGTGTCGAAAATGGCTTTCTAGACCAAAGCCCCTTTGACAAAGTGACCATTCAACGCTACACTTAAGTAAGATTACTCAAAACATAGTACACAGGAGGTAACAAAATGGCAACCTTATTGGAAAAAGTATCTACCCTAATTTCGGCAAATCTCCACTCCCTGATCGATAGGGCGCTCAAGAACAACAGCGTCGCTGTAATTGACCAGTACATCCGCCAGGTCGAAGACAGTCTGGCCGACCTGGAGGATGCCGCCGCCACCATCGGCGGGGAAGTCAAATCGCTCAGACGCAAGCTTGGCGACTTCGAGCAAAAGGCCGAAGAACTTGACCGCGCCATCGATGCGTTTTTGCTGGAAGGTAACGAGACGGCTGCTACAGGTGTGCAGAGCAAACTCAACAGCACGCAGCGCCTGATCGAGACGTACCGTGAACAAGCTACGCGCCAGGATAGCGAATACCAAAAGCTGCTGGACGCCAAAGTCAAACTGGAAGCCCGCTTGGCGACGATGAAGCAGCAACGTGAGGAACTCCAGGCCCTGCTGGAGCTGGCAAAGAGCAAGGAAATCTCCGTCAAGGCGATGAAGGGGCTTGATTCGTTGATGGGAACAGGGGATTCGGATATCAGCCGGATTGCGGAGAGCGTCTACGCTCGGCTGGACAAGGCCTCCACCGCAGTCGAAATCCGTTCAACTAATCTGGATGCGCAGATCGACGATGTCCTCGACCGCAAAACCCTGGATAACCAACTTGCCGAACGCCGCAAGAAGCTCGGTTTGACTGAATAATGACCCCGTGGGCAAGGGGTGAGCGTACAGTTATCGCACGTTCATCCCTCGCCCCATAAACCAGCGGAGCCATCATTAAAGAACGGCAGTTGACTTGTGAGGCGGGCAAGTTTGAGCACGCTCCGGCACAATCCGTTCGATCCGTTGAGAGCACGGGAGGCATAAAAACGGCATGGAACGTACGCGTTGGATTTTTATAGGTATTTTGGTCGTTGTTTTGTTGATCATTGGGGGATCGATTGTTGCGCGCATGGTAACCGGTGGTAACTCCCCCGAGGAGACTGATTTGGTACTTGTTGCGCCCGATACCATCACGGTGCGGGTGCTCACGGCTCTACCGGTGGAACCGTGGGTACGTAACGCCGCTGTCGCTTACAATGCCACAAACCCCACGTTGAACGGTGTCCCTGTCAAGGTCGAGATCATCCCCATGGACGGGCTGACCGCGCTTGGCCGTTGGGACCGTAACGATTTCGGCGCGCTCGGCCCCGGCGTCACCGTGGAAAGCCTGACCGAGACCGAAAAAGCTGCCCTTAAAGACTTCCCCACCGTCTGGATTCCCGATAGCCGCTACCTGGTGGAACTGGCAAATGCTTCTTACAAGGAACGTCTGGGACGCGACGTCTTCCTGACCGACGGCGAATACCGCGCGCGGCCCATCGCCATCAGCCTCTTCACCTGGGGCATCTACGAAAGCCGCGCTGCCGTGCTCGAACAGAACTTCGGCGCTGTGAGCTGGAACATCATCCACGATGCCGCCGTAGCGAAGGGTGGCTGGCCCGAACTGGGCGGCGATCCGTCGTGGGGCTTCTTCAAACTCGTCGTCCCCAATCCCAACAAAAACGCCGGCGGCCTGACCGCGATGGTCGCCGCAGCCGGTGAATACTACAAACGTACCGACATCAGCGTGGCCGATTTCACCGATCCGCAGTTCCAGGCATGGCTGCGCGAGTTGATGGGATCCGTCACCGACTTCAGCAGCGCCAGCGCCTACACCGCCGAGGACTTCGCGCTCTTCGGTTACAGTGTCGGTGACGGCGGGCAACTGCTCGAAAGCGATCTCCTACAAAACATGCAGGGCATCCTCACCCGCTGGGATGATCCGCTCAAGATTTACTATCCGCAGTACGTCACCTGGTTCGAGTTCCCCTTCACCATTTGGGTGGGACCGGAGACCAGCGCATTAGAGAAAAACGCCGCACTGGAGTTTCAGCGCTTCCTGCTCAGCGACGAGCAACAAAAGGCGGCCCTGGCCTACGGCCTGCGCCCCACTAACCCCAACGTGCCGCTGGATGCCACCCCCGAAAGCCTCTTCGTGAAGTGGAAGGATCGGGGCGTGGAAATGATCGTCCCGCGCAGCGACGCGATGCGTAACCCTGACCGTGAAGTGCTGCTGGCGCTGCTGCGCTGGTTCGAGCTGAATGTAGCGAACTAAGGTGATGTGATGAGCAACGAATTCAACGCCAAACAACGCTCCACATTGATTGCGGTTGGTGTGGGCATCGTTGCGGTGTGCTTGTGTGTCATCCTGGCTACGTGGGCCGGTCAATCGATATGGAACAGCCTCCGCAACAGAGGTGGTACGACGACCGGCCCAGAAGGTTGGGACCCAACGACAGCAGAAGTGACAGTCGCCGTCTCGCCGGGGATGGCCTCGACATTGGCAAAATTGGCGGAGCAGTTCAACGCGCAGGCCCGCAAAGCTCCCGACGGCTCACTGATGCTGGTGCGCACCCTCTCTGTCGTCCCCGAAAAGATGATCGAGCAAAGCCTGGCGAATCCGCCGTTTCAGGCGATTGCGCCCGACAGCAGTTTGTGGCTCAATCAGTTGGACCGTCGCTGGGCGGAACAGTACAGCGCAGGCGAAGGTGAAAGCCTCATCCCCATCGGCAACCGGCGTTTCGGTGACCCGGTACGCTACGCCGCCAGCCCCGTTGTCATTGCCGCGTGGGAGAGCGTGGCACGCGAGTTGGGCTGGCCGGAACGCGACATCGGCTGGAAGGACATCCAACAGAAGGCCACTGCCGACACAACATTCAAGTGGAACCATCCAAGCACCGGGCACGCCAGCGGTCTGCTGGCGACGCTGGCCGAGTTCTACGCCGGGGCCGGGCTGACGCGCGGCCTCACCGAGGAAGCCGCCACCGCCCAATCCACCCTGGATTACGTTCGCGCGGTAGAGAGCACAGTGCGTTTTTACGGTGAAGGCGAGGACGTCATCGTGCAGCGGCTTGCAGCGGAGGGACGCAATTTCCTCGACGCCTTCGTCGCGCAAGAGCAGGTCGTCATCGCGTGGAACCAAACACAATCCGGCGAGCGTCTCGTCGCCATCTATCCGGCGGAAGGGACGTTGTGGGCCGACCATCCCCTGGCACTGCTGGAACTGGGCATGCCCGGCGAAGCGCCCATCACTGACAACCAACGCCGCACCTACCAGGCGTTCGTGGACTATCTGATCTCGACGGAGGTGCAGAAACAGTTGTTGAGCGTGGGCTACCGTCCGGCAGACCTCGACGTCCGCCTGGACGGCAGCGGCAGCCCTTTCACCGGCGATGCCGTGGATTGGCGGCAACCGCAGACGACGCTGCAAATCCCCGCTGCGAGCGTGGTCGAGGTGGTGCAAAACGTGTGGTGGTACACCAAACGTCCCACCAATATCTACCTTGTAGTCGATACCAGCGGCAGTATGGAGGAGAACGACAAAATCGAGCTAACGCGCGTGGCGCTGCGTTCCTTTGTGGACCAGATTCGCGGCGACCGCGACAGGGTAGGGCTGGTTACCTTTGCCAGCAGCGTCTACGTTGAGCGCCCATTACAGGCATTGGATGACGCAGGACGCACGGCGTTGTATACCGACATCGAGCGGTTGTCCGCATCCGGCAACACGGCCCTCATCGATGGAATTTGGGAAGCCTATAGCAGATTGACGACGGAAGGCAGCCCGGAGGCCATCAACGCCATCGTGGTGATGACCGACGGACAGGAGAACAGCAGCCGCCAATCGCTGTCGGCGATGCAGCGGCGCATCCAGCAGGAACATGGAATGCAAATCGTCATCTTCACCATCGCCTTTGGCAACGACGCCGACGAGAAGTTGATGCGATCGATAGCCGAAACGGGTGGCGGCCAGTATCGCCGCGCCGACGAAACCGATATCGAGGACCTGTACAAGATCATCTCGACGTACTTCTAAAATCATGAATCATGGTTCATGACTCTTTCTGAGGGCCTATGTCTGATATTCGTATCAAAATTGAAAAGCGCGCACGCAAAGCCATCGTCCAATATGCGTTTCTCCGATGGGAAAACGCTGTCATCATCGGCATGGTCCTGCTGTTGATGTTCTTCCTGCCACAGCCGTTCAAGGGATGGCCGATTTGGGGCTGGCCTGCGCTCGGCGTTTTGGGCGTGGCCGCTATGGTCTTTTCCAGCATCACGGACGTGAACGCCAACGCCAAAGTGCAGCTCGACCTGTTCCAGGAGCGTTTTAACCCGCGCAAGGTCCAGGATGCCGAATTGCGCAACGAGGTCGAGAAAGCCCTGGAATATCAGCGCCGCATCGAAGCCTACATCAGCAAACAGCGGGCTGGCGTGCTGCGCGACCGTTTAGTGGACACCGCCGGACAGCTCGCTGACTGGGTCAGCCACATCTACCAACTGGCGCTGCGCCTCGACGCGTACCGCCACGACCCGCTACTGGCCCAGGAACGGGCCGCCGTCCCCAAGGAATTGGAGGCGCTGACATCCCGGCAAAGCCTGGAAAAGAACCAGGAAGTCAAAAAGCAATTGGAGGCTGTCATCGAAAGCAAGCGCAAACAACTGGAGTCGCTGGTCGCCTTGAACAGCCGTATGGAGAAAGCTGAATTGCAACTCGAGCAAAGCAACACGGCGTTGGCGACGGTTTACAGTCAGGCGCAGTTGATCAGCGCGCAGGATATCGAAAGCGGACGTTCGGATCGCCTGCGGCAGGACATCCAGGACCAGATCGCGCGGTTGAACGACCTGGTCAGCAGTCTCAACGAGGTCTACGATTACCGCGGGCCGGGTATTTAGCAGAACACAAAGGTCCTTAGCGCAGGCCGCCAGTCAACAAAGCATTATTGTGAGACTTTTGTAGTCTTGACCATTCAGGAGGGAAATCCTAACGATGATGAAACGCTTAGGTTTAGCCATCATATTGCTCACTATGATAGCGCTGGCCGGTTGTAAGGGCAGCGCTGTGAAAGAGCCGACCAAAGGCGATGTGATCGTCTACGTGGCCGTGCCGCTCAGCGGGTTCCAGGCCAACGGCGGACAGACTGTGCTGGGTGGCGTGCGCCTGGCAGCGGAGCAGATCAACCGCAGTGGGGGCCTGTTGGGCTACCGTGTCGTCGTCCGCCCGCTGGATGACGAATCCGACAGCGACGTAGCCATCGCGCAAGTGGCCGTCATCCAGGAAGCATTGAACAAGGGCGAACGGGTCATCGCCGTGATCGGCCACCTCAACAGCGGGCAGACGTTGGCCGCGATGGAATTGTACCAAAGCCTACCGCTAATCGTCATCACACCGACAGCCTCCGAACAGAGCCTCAGCCAGAAGGGCTACACGAACTTCTTCCGCGTCAATGCCAGCGACGATGTGCAGGCTGCCGTGGACGCGCGCTTTCTGACGGAATATCTCAAGGCCACGCGCGTGGCGGTGGTGTTCAACAACACCGAATACGGACGAGGCCTATCCGCAGCACTCATCAAAGAATTGGAGAGCCAGGGCGCTCAGGCCGTCGCACGCGTCGAGGTTGAAGAGGGACAAAGCCAGTACAAAACCGAAGTTCAGCAAATCCAGGCCGCCAACCCTGACGCCATCTTCTACGCAGGGTACGAGATCGAAGCGCCGTTCCTGCGCTACGAATTGGTCAAAGCGGGGGTCACCGTCCCGATGCTGGGCAGCGATGGCGTCTTCCTGGCCGCGTCCATCGACGACTCGGACGGCACGGCGGAGGGAATGTACGTCAGCGCCTTTGCGCCCAGCCCACGCTACGTGGCGGACGCCAAGTGGTTCGAGGCGTATCAGGTCGTCGAATATCGCAACCCTGATACGTACTCGGTCAACGGTTACGTAGCGATGCAAGTACTGGCCGAGGGCGTGCGCAAGGCCAGTGCGTTCGACGTACCCAAAGTCGGCAATGCCCTGCGCAGCGACAGCGTGTCCACACTGCTCAACAACCTGCGCTACCAGGCCAGTGGCGACCTCACCGATCCGCAGATTTGGATTTATCAGGTGGTCAACAGCGAGTTCCAGCAGGTAGATTGGAAGTGAGATTTCACACATGAGAAAACGGGGCCTCAGTAGGCCCCGTTTTTGTATACATAATATCAGATCCTTATGCCAGGAGGTCGAAATGACAGAATATATTGCACAGACTGTATACTTTGGCAAGTCCGGGCCGGAGAACACCGAACGCACGTTGGCGCTGGCCCGTGAGCGCGCAGAAGCGCTGGGGATTGATACCGTGCTGGTCGCCACGACGGGCGGTGCAACCGCCGTCCGTGCAGCCGAAGTCTTTGCCGGGTTCACGGTCGTCGCGGTGACGCACTCCACAGGATTCGCCGCGCCGCACCAACAGGAGCTAACCCCGAAGAACGCCGCTGCATTGACCCGCACGGGTGTCCACATCCTCACGACGACACACGCTTTCGGCGGCGTGGGACGCGCTGTGCGCAAAAAATTGGGGACGTACGAGGTTGAGGAGATTATCGCCTTCACGCTGCGGATTTTCGGGCAGGGGATGAAGGTCGTCGCAGAGATCGCGCTGATGGCTGGCGATGCGGGACTGGTGCCAGAGAATAAGCCAGTGCTGGCGATCGCCGGAACGGGCCAGGGTGCGGATACAGCAGTGATCCTCTATCCCACGCACGCGCAGACCTTCTTCGATCTGGAATTCACAGAGATCATCTGTATGCCCGCACCGCGCCATCCGGCCTTCTGAGCGCGCGTGCTTGCTGTGGCCGGTTTCCAGACCGCGCCACAGCAACAGGGGAGAGGCTAGAGTTAGAGAGTAACGCGGGCATTTTGCACGCGCTACGGTTCACGTTTTACCGCTTGAACCTCGGCAATTGCGACAGCGTGGCGCGGATGATGCCAACTAACTCGCGAGACTTAGCTTTTTTGGCAAGCTGCATCGCCTTATTGAGAAAAGTCTTAGCCTTATCACGGTTGCCGTGCTGCGCGTAGATGATGGCCAGGTTGCGGATCGTCTTGGCCTGGCCCTCCAAATCGCTCTGCGCCTCGCGGATGGCGAGCGCCTCTTCGTAGACCGTTGTAGCCTGCACCCAATCCCCCAGCCCGTTGTAGGCCGATGCGATGTTGTTGAGGGTGGTCGCTTCGCCCTCCTGGTCGGCGGCCTCGCGCAGCAGGGCGCGCGCCGGTACGAGCGTTTCAAGCGCCTCCGCCCATTCTTTTCGCGCCAAGTAGACGCTGGCGATATTGTTCAGCGCCTCGGCCTTGTTGGCAACGTCACCGGCCTCCTCCGCCAACGCAAGCGCCTGCCGGTACGCTTCGAGCGCCGGCTCCCACGCATTCGCGGCCAGGTGCTCGCGCGCCTGCCTGTTCAGTTCCTCAAGTTGCGCGGCGTGTGGATCCGGCGTCTCCTGCTCAACAATCTCTGCATCCGTTTCAACGATTTCAGGCTCTTCTGACATGTCTTTGCCCCCTAGCAAATAGACCGCTAAAGCGATAGGTTAAAAGGGCGATTTGGCGAGCGTGCTGCACTCGCTCACCAAATCGCCCCATGCAATATTTTCACATTCATGCGACGACGACGACGCGTGTGCCTTCCTCGGGCGTTGAACGATAGGTGTACAATTCATAGGGGACGTAAGGCTCGACCCAACGGAAGACCCAACGCGCGGCACGACTTGGCACGTTGAGGCAACCGTGACTGTGACGCCGCCCATAATCGTTATGCCAGTACGTCCCATGGATGGCGACCCCCGCATTGGTGAAGTACGTGGGAAACGCCACTCCCACCAAATCGTAATCATCGCCGATCATCCGCTGCGCATGCCGTTGGTAGAGGATACGAAATTCGCCAAGCGGCGTCGCCGTGTCCCACAACCCCGAAGCCACCGGCGTGGAAAAGACAGGCGTCTGCCCCTCGAAACACGTGAGCATCTGGTCGCTGATATCGATATGCACCCATTTGTCGGGATGTCCATACGAAATCGGGGCCAGGTCCTCGCGAGTGATTGGACGCAGCATTGCTGCCGGAGCATAAGGCCCGGGTCCCCAGGCAAGACCTTCCTGGAGTTGGTACCACCATTCGCCCTGCTCATCTTGCACGGCGTTGACAACACGATACGTGGTTTCATAGTAGAGTCGGCGTCCGGCATAGGGCGAATCCGGCGACGAACGGCTGATCGCCATGGGGACAGTCACTTCAGCCCAGAAGCCAGGCGTTGGCACGTTGGTCACGATATCGGTTTGCAGGACGTTCTCAGAAGGATGGACATAGCCACTATGAATGAAGCCGCCCTCGGTGAAGTACCACACCGGATTGCTCGGCCACGGCGCTTCGCCCACCAGCGTGGCCTTCAACGGGATCACTTCATCGCGCGCTTTCCACGCGACGAGTTCTGCGGTGGGTGAGGGCGAGCGTCGAATAGCGCTTCGCGCATTGATAATACGGCCCAAAGATGCTGGCGGCGGCAAAAACTCCGGCAGCGATTCCAGCTCGAACGAATCCGCTAGAGCAGTTGACGCTTCCAGCACCGGTACTTTGGGCCATAATACCCAGGCTAATGCGGCAGCACCCAGTTTCAAAAATTGACGGCGATTGATAGATGATTGCATCATGGCTTCCTCGTGTACGTTATGTTCCCAGGATCAATATATATTATATATCATTTCGATATCATTAGAATTGACAAAACGACTATAAAAGCCTAACACAATACCTGATGAGACTTTGGTCATTTTGTACTAATCGAGCGCAGATTGCACCGGCAGCCCCAACGCGGCCCGCCGCCGGGCCTCGCGAGCCTGACGACGCGCCAGCAGTCGCAAAACACGCTTGTGGCGCTGGCGATCCAACGGGTAGTACCACGCCACCACCAACACAGCGCCCAGAATCGCCGCTCCCGCCGGTCCGGTAAGCAGTCGAATGCCCAGAATTGCAGAGTCCGGCTGAGTAAACTGCGTCGCTCCCTCCGGTGGCGACTGATACCCCAGCCAGCCAAGCATCTGCAGGGCCACAAAGATGGCAATCGCGGTGGTCACCTTGCGGACAAAGTTCTTGGCCCCATAGTAGATGCCCTCATGACGCTCGCCGGTACACAGTTCATCCCAATCGATGACGTCGGGGAAGATTGCGTCGGGCAGCACATGCGCCGCAGAGACACTGATTCCAATCAACACTGCCATGATGATCACCAGCGTATATTGTAATGGCGGCACAAAGTTCAACACCAAGAGTAACAGCACCCAGAATGCAATTGCGATGATGTAGGCGATACGCTTGCTCAAACGCTTTGCCAGCCAGGTCCAGAAGGGTAGCACGATGACGGCAGTCAACAGCATCGCCCCCAACACCACCGATTCGATAGGCATCCCAATTCCCGGAACGGTCGCCAACAAGTTACCCTGCGCGATCCAGTAGGCTAGAAAATACGGCAGCGCCACGCCGATCAGGTCGAACGTCACCCAGTTGAGCATATAGAGCGCGGTCGCGTAGCGGAACGGGACGTTTTGCCAGGCGGTGCGCAACGTGTCACCAAAGGATGCCATCTCCACTGGGCGTTCGCTGCTCGATTTCTCGCGCACGGTGAAGAAGATCAGCAAGTAAGGGATGATGGCTGACGCACCGAAGAGCGCCGCGACGATCAGATAACCTTGCTGCTGCGTGCCGCCGTTCGCCAATGCTGCATTCACGATTATCGGTGCAACAACAGCGGTGACGATGGAGGCGATCAGATTGAAGAACATGCGATAGCTCGTCAGTGACGTGCGCTCATCGTAGTCTGAGGTGATTTCAGGCGTGAGTGCGTGGAAAGGCACGATCACCAAAGTCTGGAAGGTATCGCTGAGGGCGTAAGCCAGTGTCACGTGGATCATCAACAAGAGCTGACTTTTCCACGGCGGCGCCCACCACAACGCCAGAAATGCCAAGCCATAAGGGACGGCAAAATAGAGCAGAAAAGGCCGGCGACGTCCCCACTTACTGCGCACCTTGTCACTGAGCACACCGACTAACGGATCGTTGATTGCATCCCAGAGCACGCCGATCAACACGGCAAAGGAGGCCAGGCGCGGATCAAGGCCCACCACATCCGTCAAGAAGATGGCGTAGAAGATCTGCCGGAGCGTGTTGAAGGTCGCCATGCCCCAGTCGCCGGTGCCGTAGATCACTTTGGTCAACCGTGGAAGCCCTTTGCGTGTCACGGGTGCGTCCATTACGGTATCCTCTGGTGATGTTTATGCGTTCGGCAGATCATAATGCCAGCGCCGGATCATAAATCCCCAGCGCCGGGCCAGTTCACGCTGAGTCCGGCGATCGAGATGGTAAACGTTCTTTTGGTATCCATTCACCGTCGAGAGATAGTGCTGCATCTGCACCTGAACCTCAGGGGCCAGCACAAACCCGAGTGCCTGATAGACGCGCGCCACCTCGCCAAGTGGATCGGCCTCGAAATCCTCGAAACGCACCTCGATAAGATTGCCTTCGGGGATCAGTGTTTTGTCGGTTTCGTAGCGCAGCATCAACTTCTCATAGTTGCGCAGCGCGTTCTCACGCACCGTCTCCTCGTCGACATCCTGTAGTGCCGTCGGCACAAGTTCTTTGTCCAACCAGTGCATCGTCGAACTGTAGACGACATAAGGGTTGCGATAGACGTAGACGAACTTCGCGTCGGGGAACATCTCCAGCAACGTGGGGATGCGGCCCGTATTCGCCGGATTTTTGAGCAGCAGCCGTTTGCCACCCGAAGAGAAGGTCACTTTTTTGAGGAAGTGAAGGTAAATCGCCTTCCATTGCTCGATGACCTTGCGCTCCACGCCTTCGAAGAGCACATATCTATCGAAAATTTCGCGCATCTTTTTGGGGAAAGATAATGCATGGTAAAACGAGTACGGGCTGAGGTTGCCGAGTGCGTATTCTTCCTCTTCAGCAGCGTCCGGCGCGACGGTGACATTGTCCATAGGGCGGACTTTGGGCAGGCTACTGACCAGGAGTTTGCGAAACAGCGGGCTGCTCAAATACAACCCGGGAATCATCGTATGGACGAAAGTTACGATGGCGAAGGCCGGGTCCCGCGCCATCAAGCGCATGACGTGGGTGGTACCACTACGCCAATGCCCCAAGATAAATATCGGCGCTTCACGAATGGGCGTCGCCGTGATGCGCGCGCCAAATCTGGCGTGCTCATAAGCACGAAACGGCGTGTTCAGCAGTGCCACAATGGAGACGTATAGGCTTCTGATCCAGTAGCGCCAATCGACGCCGCCGTTAGCGGCGATAAGACGCACCCAGTTCACAAAAGAGCCCCCAGCCAGGAATTGTTGATCCACACGCGTCAGTCCATTTTTGCGAAAATAGCTCATTAAACACCTCGATTATCCCTACATTAACTAGAAGTTTTAAGAAGAAGTCACCTCAATGGCACGCCGGTAGACCCGGTGGCGTTTGTACCATTGCGCGCCGATGGCGTTCATATCGCCCAGGCTCTTGATATTTGTTTCCATCGCCTGCGCGAGATCACAGTGAGTGGCCTTAGCTGCCTTGAGCGTCTTGGCCAGTTCAACGTACAACAGTGTACTGCCGCCCATCCCCTGATATTCCGGCAGGAGGCCCACCCCGTTGCCGCTCATCCGGCGGGTGGTCTTCAGCGCTGCCAACACGCGGATCCAGCCAAAAGGCCATAGACGTCCGCGCACTTGCCTAAGCGCGTTGGCAATATCCGGAAAGACGAAAGCGAAGCCGGCAATATCGTCACCTTTCATCACCACCTTCATCAACCGCGGGTCGGCAATCGATAGCATTTGCCTGCCGATCATCTGCACCTCGGCGTCATCCAAAGGATAATAACCCCACACTTCGGTAAAGGCTTCGTTGTTCACCCGTTGAATTTTGGGAATCCACGCACGCAACTCGCCCTTAGTCTTGAAAGTTTTCACCCAGAACCCGCGCCGTTCTTTGATTTTGTCCGCCAGCGTGTAGAAACGTTCGTCGAGATCTTGATCTCTATCCACGTAGCCAGAGAGATAATCGATCTCCTTCTCGAAGCCGATAGCCTCCATCAACCGTGGATAGTAGGCATAGTTGTACGGCATGCTCAGCGCCGCGCGATGCTCGAAACCCTCGATCAAAATACCCGGTGCGTCTGAACGCAAAAAGCCCTTCGACCCATACAGCATCGTGAGGCCACGCCGCCCTGCCCAATCCGCCGCCGCATCGAAGAGCGCCCGCGCCACGTTCTCATCATCGACGACATCGAAATAGTAGAAAAATGCCGCCTTGCGCTGGTTGTAGTCGTTGTAGCGGCGATTTTCGAGCACGGCAACACGTCCAACGACCTCGCCGCCATCTTCAGCCACGAAGAAATCGGCGTCCGAATGTCGGTAGAACGGATAACGCCGCCGGTCCATTGTCACTTTAACACTCGATACCAGCGGCGGCATCCATTGCGGACAGTGTGCATAAAGGGTGAACGGAAATTCAACGAACTGCCGCACATCGCGCCGGTTCGTCGTGTCCAAAATGCGAATATTCATCAGTTGACCTGCCCCTGCCCTTCCGCAAAAAATCCCACGCCTAAAACACCCGGCCCGCCATGCGTCACAACCGCCGGCGGCACCGCAAGAATCGGCACATCAGAGATGCCCAACCTGGCGCGCATTTCGTCAGCCAATTCTTGCGCCTCATCTTCAACATCGGCGTGCATAATGCTCAAGAACCCATCGCCGTTCTGAGAGATCTGTGTCATAACCAATTCTTTAAGACGATCCACAGCGCGTCTGTGAGTGCGTATCTTCTCGAAAGCCTCGATTTGACCATCCCTAAACGTAAGCACGGGCTTGACCTGTAGCGCGCTACCGACCAGAGCGGCGGCCCCACCAATACGCCCCCCCATGGTCAGGTACTTCAATGTCTCCACGGAAAAGTAGATCTTGCCGCGCCGGGCCATAGCACCCACGCGCGCTTCGATAGTATCAGCATCCAGGCCCGTGGCAGCCCACTCCGCCGCCAACTTGAGCAATGTCGCCACAGGACTGGCAATGAGCTGCGTGTCGATGATCCTGACATCCAGATCGGTCAGTCCTTGTTCGATAGCTATCCGCAAGGCCACCGTAGCCGAGCGCACAGTTCCACTGACGATGGAAGAGGGCAAGATACACAAAATAGGTTCTTTGCTGGGGGCAAGACGTCGATAAACTTCGACGAAGAGTTCTGGGTAGGGTGCGGCTGTTTTAGGAAGCTCCCGGACTGTCGCCAATCGGGCCAAAAAGGTATGATAATCGATGTCAATGCCTTCCAAATAAGACACACCGTCAATAGTAATAACCTGGGGAATAATGGTAATGTCATACTGCCTGGCATACGCTTCCGGGAAGCCAGAAGTTGTGTCACCAATAATCTTAACCATAAGTTCTACTCCTTATTTGTTTGTTGAATGCCCGTTGCCGCCAACGATAAACGAAAAATAAAAAGCTGGCGGTAACGGACGAGGAGTCCGTTCTAATACGAAAAAGCTATTCCAGGTTGAAGATTTTAACGTGCATACCGGCGTCAAAGGTGACGCCTTGGTAAAAAGGTGCAACGCACCTACAAGACTATGAAATCAGTACGTTGCACCTTACAGAGAGCTTTTAGCTGCTCTTGGTGGGCAGATACTTCGCCAGTTTGGCGGCCAAGTTGGAAAGCGGCAGGCTTTGCAGCCAGATTCTCCCCGGGCCGGTCAGCGTGGCGAGAAACAGCCCTTCACCGCCGAACAACATATTGGTAAGGCCCTTGACCATTGCAATGTCATAGTGAATTGTTGGCTCGAAGCAGGCGATGTGGCCGGGGTCCACCTTCATCGTTTCGCCGGCTTGCAGCGTATACTCACGCACCTCACCGGGAATTTCCAGGAACGCAAGGCCCGGACCGCTGATCTGCTGCAAGATGAAGCCCTCGCCACCGAAGAAACCCGCACCGAGCTTCTTACGGAAGTGCATCTTCATCTCGACGGAACTCTCGGCGCACATAAACGCGTCTTTCTGGCAGATGAGGCTCTGGCCCGCTTCAAGCCGGACATCGATGACCTGGCCAGGCGCTTCCGGCGTAAAGACAATCATCGCTTCAGGATCGCGGCCCGTGTACGTCGTCATAAAGAGCGACTCACCTGCCAGCGCCCGGCCCAAGCCCTTCATCAGACCACCTTTGGTATTGGTTGTCATCTCGATATTGCCCTTCATCCAGGCCATACCACCGGATTCGGTATACATCGACTCGCCATTACTCAGATGGACTTCCAGCGTGGGCAGCACAGTACCAGTAATCTCGTAACGCATACGTCACCTCCATTTTAGGATTAAAGAAACAATCATCTTCATTATAGCACGATACATAGTCGCTGCAAGAAGATGAAATAGCAATTCGAATCAGGACGCACTTTTTAAGTGCGTCCTTGAATAGTATGTTCAGATAGTTTTCAGTGCAGCAGCCACTGCGCGGATGTGCTCCGGCGTGCTGCCGCAGCAGCCACCAAATATTTTCACACCGGCCTTGGCTACGAACTGCTGTGCGTAATCGGCCATAATATCCGGCGTGACCTCGTAAACTAGCTCACCATCCCCGGTATGCGGTAGGCCCGCATTAGGCTTCGCCATCAAGACAGCCTCGGGAACGGCGGCGCGCATTTTGACAATAGCTTCCAGCGTCTCGCTCAACGTGCGCCCACAGTTCGCGCCGATGAGGGCCACGCCCATCCCCCACAGCGTTTCCGCCGCCTTCTCCGGCTTGACGCCCATCATTGTGCGGCCCTTCGTATCAAAGCTCATTGTCACCATAATCGGTAGACTGGTCACTTGCTTTGTGCCCTCGATGGCGGCCACCGCTTCGCCCAGATCGCTCATCGTTTCGATGAGGATCGCGTCGACACCACCTTCGACCAGCGCCGCGGCCTGGGTCGCGAACCCGTTGACGGCATCGGCATATGGCAACGCCCCCAGCGGCTCCAACATCTGCCCGGTCGGGCCGATGTCACCGATGACTAACGCGCGGTCGCCGACGATCTCGCAAGCCAATTGCGCCGCTGCCAAGTTCACAGCGTGAGCCTGCTCGTGCAGATTATCGCGTTCCAGACGCACAGGCGCTCCGCCGAACGTGTTCGTCAGGATCAAGTCCGCTCCGGCATCAAGATAAGCTTTGTGCACCGCGCGCACAGCATCGGGATTTTCAAGGTTCCAACGCTCCGGACTCACACCAAGGAGAAGGCCCGCCTTGTGTAGCATCGTGCCCATCGCGCCGTCGGCGACCAGAACTGGTCTGGTGTTCAAGTACGTGATGAATTTGGACATGGTTTCCTCCGATCAGTGAATAGCGAATTATGAGTTACGAACACGGCGACTCATAACCCTCAAACCGCACAATACTTATAATACCACAGAAGTAAGGTTTGCCACGTCAAGAGCCCCCATCAGCGGATTGACAGCGCGTCGAGGCTAACAGTGCTCTCACCGACGGTGAGTGTTAGTGTTTCGCGTTGTGCGCGCAGGTGGCGTGAAAGGACAATTGGCTTGCCGCTCAAGGGCAGAACGCGGCTATTCCCTGTTCCGTCAGTGACGCGCACCACGCCTTCATCCGGGCCAGGCGTCACCGTGAGCAAACGCCCCTCCCAGGTGAAGGTGACGGTTGCGCCAGGCGTCGTCGTGGCGCGATACTGGCCGAGCACGGCGGCAGGGTCGGCGACGTCTTCCCACACACCCTCGTAGCGCAGTTGCCAGCTCGACTCTTGGTGGTTGCCCGCGTAGAGTGTTGGTTCCAGCGCATTGAGATATGCGGACAGGCTCTCATAGAGAGGCAGCGGCGTGAAATCCGGCTCGACCATGCGGAAGTAGTACATTGGCTGATCACGCTCTGCATCCGAAGCGCGCTTGAAGAACCACATGGTCGTCACACCGGCCCACGGCCATTCACGCTGGATGCGTTCGTAGGCCAGCGGCGCGTAGCGCGCCTGCTGCTCCAACGTCACCCGCCCGTAACGTGCCTCCATCTCTTCGGGCGCGGCGTTGCTGTTCATCTCACTGATCCAGATAGGCTTGTGGGCATCTCCGTTGGCGACCATCACATCGCGCACCCACAGCGGGCGTGAAAAGTTCACCTGGCCCTGTGTGGGCCGCATCCGTTGATCGGTAGGGCCGGACCAGAGCATGTAGTCGTTGACCGCCATCACATCGAAACACGCGCCCGAGCCCGCGTCGTACATCCGCTGCAAGAAAACGATGTCCATCAGGTTATTACCCGCGTAAGCCGGGTTCCACGTGCCGAGTTCTGCCGTAGGAGCCATCGCACCGCTGATGATGACGGCTTGCGGATCAACGGCCTTGATACGCGCATAAGCCAGGCACAGCAATTCAGTGTAGGCGACAGGATCAACCGGCTGGTTGCCCCATTCGGGATAGATGTTTGGCTCGTTCCATATCTGGTAAAAGCGGAGGCGTCCGCGATACCGTTCCGCCACGACACTGACGTAATCGCCGTAGTCCGCGATGTCGTCCGGCGGGCCAAACGCACCGCGCGTGTGCCCATCGTGGCGGCTCCACTCCGGCGGCGCGTCCAACCGGGCAATGATCGACAATCCGTACTGTTCGGTCAGTTCAACGATGTTGTCGTATTTGTCCCACGCCGAACGATACGGCTCGTGGCGGCGATCTTCGAAATCGCCCTTGCCGTCGATTTCAATGTCATACCAGGGGAATGACTGTCGAATCCAGTGAAAGCCCGCGTCGGCAATCATCTGTAACGATTGAGCGCGCTTTTCCGGCTCGACTTCCTGTTCCAGGAAAGTGTTCACGCCAAACGGCGGCAGGTCAGTGTAGGTGACAGCAACGTCGTCAGCCGTGCGGGGCAACGGGCGCGTCCAGCGGAAGGCCCACTGCACCAGACCACGCAGTTGGGGAAGCAGACGCTCCTCACCGGTGATGGAAAACAACCGCGCGCGCGGGTTGGGGAATAACCATACAGCGCTCGCCAACACGGCGAGCATCAGCAGTGCCAGAATGGGCCAAAGTCGGCGCGGCATAGATACGTGTTTTAGCGGTCTATTGGCGACGGCGCTTTTTCTCCGAGCAACAGCGCAACGGAGAGCGGCTGCTCTTTACTAAGGTAGGCCTGTACGTCAGAAAGAGAACGCTCGTAAAGCTCAAGCAAAGCGTCGTCGTCCCCTTTGAAGCCGCTGACCGTGCGCCGTGCGCAGGTACAGCAGCCAAGCGAGGCACGGTAACTGTCGAGATCGCAGGTGAGACAGCTACCCAGCTTGATCATCATCAGGCCAAAGGCGAGGACTTCCTCACAATGATGCGGCAAAAATGCCACTCGTTCGATTAAGTGCTGCCATTGAGGGCCGCGAAGGTCACGCAACTGTTGAATGCAACGAGGTGGAAAAAGAATTTCGCTATCTGGATACATTTTTGCTCGCTGTACAAGACTCCCTAAACTAGGCCATATAATAGCACAATAAGAGCGATTTTTCAAGGGTTTTTCTAAGTATTTTCGAGGAAATTCTGGTGAAAATTGTCCATCTGAGCACTATACCTTTACAAAATGCCTGAAAACGGTATACTCACGGCTAAATAATGCAAAATGCGCAATGTGTAATGCGCGAGATTATACATTTAAGTTCCACATCATCAGGAGGCGTTATGGCCGAAACTGAGGTGAGAGCAGCACAACCGCGTATCACCGTACAAATCGCGTTGCCCGACAACCGTACCTTCGAAGGGCCGGTGGGCACAACGATTGAGACATTTCTCAAAGCCGCGTTCCCCGAATCAGAAGCGCCGCTCATCGCCGCGCTGGTGAATGGGCGACTGCGGGAATTGACCTATACCCTCAAGCGCGATTGTGATGTGGAGCCGGTCGACTTGGCGCACTCCGATGGAGTGCGCATTTACCGGCGCTCACTTTCCTTTTTGATGATAGCGGCAGCGCGACGAATTCTGCCCGGTGTGGAGATTTTCGTCGATCACTCGCTGCCGTTTGGCGGATACTTCTGCGAGGTGCGCAACCGCGAACCACTCACGCCTCTCGAACTGGACGCCCTTTCGGCGGAGATGCAGCGCATGGTCGCCGCCGACATCCCCATCGCGCGCAAAAGCATCCCGCTGGAAGAAGCCCTGACCATCTTCCAAAACCGCAACGAGTTGGACAAAGTTCAACTGTTCCAGGGCCGGGAGCGTTACAAGAAAACCCACCTCCAATGGTACATTTTGGACGAATACCAGGACTATTTCCACGGTTACATGGTTCCCTCCACCGGTTATCTACAATACTTCCGGCTGCTGCCTTGGGAAGATGGCTTCATCTTGCAGTTCCCTCGGCGGCACCAACCTAAAGAGCTGCAACCTGCCCAACGTGACCCGCAACTGCTCTCCGTCTTCCGCGATTATGGCCGGTGGCTACGCCTGCTCGGTACAGAAAGCGTCGGTGAGTTGAACACCATCATCACCCGTAAGGAGTTGCGCTCCACGATTTTGGTCTCTGAGGCGCTGCACGAGCAACGCATCGCAGACATCGCACACCAGATTTGGGAACGCCGCAAACAAGTGCGGGTCGTCCTGGTGGCGGGGCCATCCTCTTCAGGGAAGACTACCTTTTCCAAACGATTGGGCGTGCAACTGCTGGCCCATGGGCTACGGCCCTTCGCACTGGAACTGGACAGCTATTTCGTCAACCGCGAGAACACCCCGCGCGATGAGAACGGCGATTATGACTTTGAGGCTCTCGAAGCCGTGGACGTCGCACTTTTCAACGCTGATCTTCAGGCACTTTTGCGGGGTGATGTCGTCCAACTCCCCCATTTCAACTTCTTCACCGGCCAACGTGAACCGGGACGCACCGTGCAGTTGCAATCAGATCATATCATCATTGTGGAAGGCATTCACGGACTGAATCCCAAACTGGTGTACACGATTCCGGGCGAGACGTTGTACCGCGTCTACGTTTCGGCACTAACGCAGCTCAACCTGGATCGCCACAATCGCGTGCCGACAACCGACAGCCGTCTGATCCGCCGCATCACCCGCGACGCGCGCACGCGGGGCTATAGTGCAGCAGAGACGATTGGCCGGTGGGAAAGCGTGCGCCGTGGCGAAAAGCGCCACATCTTCCCATACCAGGAAAACGCCGATGTGATGTTCAATTCAGCGCTGGTGTATGAGTTGTCCGTACTCAAACCCCTCGCCGAGCCGCTTTTGCTCCAGGTGGAGCGTGATTCACGGCAGTGGGTTGAAGCGAAACGCTTGCTCACGTTCCTGCAATGGTTCTTGCCTGTAGAGACGGCGCAAGTGCCGGAAAACTCCCTGCTGCGTGAGTTCATCGGTGGGTCATCCCTCGAAGAGTTTCACTGGGACTAAGTCTAGGTATGGCACACTGTAAAAATTGCGGCTACGAACTTCCCGAACCAGTGGGTCTATTGTGTCCCAACTGCGGCTTCACGTTGATTCCGGAGAAAAAAACCGGTCGACGTAAGCCACTGCGCATCACGCTGCCCACCCTACCGCGTTTCGAAAAACGTGAGCAGCCAACATCACCGCGCCCTCCAAAACAGGAGACACCACACTTCACTGAACAAGAGAGACCGCGTCCTAAACTGCGGTTAACACCCAATCTGTGGAGACGACTGCTCGTCATCCTGCTTGCCGTGGTGGTCTTCATTGGCGTCATGGCCGCAGCGGCGTATCTTGGATTGTACTATGGCGAGCGCGACCGGCAGACTGCGCGGCAAAATGTCGTGCAGGAGCACTACACCGCCGGGCTGGAGGCACTCAACGCCGGGCGTTTCGAACGCTCCGCGGCGGAATTCCAGTACGTACTGCAACTCGATCCACAGCACGCTCTAGCGGAACAGGGCCTCAGTGAAGCCCACGCGCGTCTAGCGTTCAAGCCCACGCCCACCCTCGAAGCCGTCACCTCACTGGCCGAACAACTCCTCGACCAGGCCCACGCCTCGTTCGATGCCACCGAATGGGTAGCAACCGCGCGCACACTGACCCAACTACGCGCGCTCGATCCCGATTACGAACAGGATGCAGTGGAAGAAATGCTTTTCACCAGCCTGTACAATGCGGGGATTGCGTTCCTGGAAGAGGATGCGCTTGAAGTAGGCATCTCCAATCTGGACCAGGCCATTGCTTTGCGCCCCTTGGACGCGAACGCGGTCAACCAGCGCAACTTGGCGGCGCGCTACCTGGATGCGCTCAACTATTGGGGCGTGGACTGGGAATTATGCATCGAGCGTTTCGAAGCGCTCCACGCCACCAATCCCGGCTACAAGGATGTAACGCAGCGCATCTACCAGGCTTATCTGGCCTACGCCGATTACTTCGCCGCGCAAGGCGAGATGTGCCCGGCGGAGATGCAATATGCGCAGGCGCAGCGTCTGTACGCCGATCCCGCTATCGATCAAAAACGTGCGGACGCGGCGCAGGTCTGTCTTATCGCCACGCCGGCACCCTTGGATGGGATGTCGCCACAACTGACCCCGCAGCCCATCCCCGGCTTTACGTATGGGCGACTGGCCTATCCCGTCTACAATAGCACCACCGCTGGCTATGATCTCTACGCGCTCTACGCCGACGGACGCATTCTGCGTGCCGCCGTTGGCGCCGACCAACCCTGGTGGGAATTGGGGACAGGACGTTTGGCCTATCGCGACAAAACAGCGGGCGGGGTAAAGATGGTGCTGCCGGAAGAAGGCATTCCGCTGCAACTGCTTTCGCCAGAGGGCCAGACCTGGCCCACTCTTTCGCCCGATAGCCTCCGCGTGGCCTACGCCGCTTACACCGATGGCGTATGGTCGATCTATATCACCAACACCGATGGATCCGGGGTGCCGCGCCGCCTGGGGACAGGCTGGGCGCCTGCCTGGGGCGCATCGGGGATGCTGGCCTACACCGGCTGCGACGCCGCCGGCTTGTGCGGTATCATCCTTGATAATCCCGACGATGACCAGCCAGGCACGCGACTCACCGGTAGCCAGGAAGACAGCGCGGTCAGTTGGGCACCAGGGGGCAATATGTTGGCCTATATGGCCAATATAACCGGCAATTGGGACATCATCCTGCTCAGTCCAGATGGCGGCGTAGCGCAATTGACGTTCGACGCTTCAGATGAAGGACTTCCGGTGTGGTCGCCCGACGGCGGGCGGTTGGGCTTTATCAGCAACCGCGATGGCAACTGGGCCATCTACGTGATGCAACTAGACGGTCAAAACGTACAGCGCATCCTCGACCTCGGCCCCTCGTTGCCGGGATGGGAGAACCAGCGGCTTTCCTGGGTGCCTTGATAGGTGAAACCGGCCTTGACGAAAGCGCCAAATCGGGTATAACTCAAGTGTCCGGGGCGTAGCGCAGTTTGGTTAGCGCGCACGGTTTGGGTCCGTGAGGTCGAAGGTTCAAATCCTTTCGCCCCGACTGTAGACCACACGGTGCGCCACAG